>DATMJO010000031.1:0-22452 GCA_035553855.1 Thermoleophilaceae bacterium
GCTCACCTCGAACAACTCGCGCGAGCTGACCGAGGCGCTGAAGCGCCGCTGCCTCTACCTCTGGCTCGACTACCCCGACGTGGAGCGCGAGCTGGAGATCGTCCGGCTGCATTCGCCCGAGGTCGCGGAGACCGTCGCGCGGCGGCTCGTGGAGATCGTCCACATGGTTCGGGCGCTCGACCTGAAGAAGCCGCCCTCGATCGCCGAGTCGATCGACTGGGCGCGCGCGCTGCTCCTGCTCGGGGCCGACGACGTGGACCAGGCCGTCTTCGAGCGGACGATGAACATCATCGTGAAGCACCGCACCGACCTCGACGTCGTCGCCGAGCGCGTGGGAGTGAAGCTCTCCGGTGGCCTCCTCGGAAAGCAAGCCGGGTAACGGGCGCCCCGGCCGGGCGCTCTACGGGGGGCTGCCCGACACGGGCCCGCCCGGGATGGTTCCGCGGCTGATCGAGTTCGCCGAGGAGCTGCGCAGCGAGGGCATGGCGGTCGGCACCTCCGAGCTGCTCGACGCCTTCGAGGCGCTCGGGCTCGTGAGCTGGACCGACCAGGAGGACTTCCGCGAGGCCATGGCCGCGACGCTCGCAAAGTCGCAGGAGGACCGTCGCGTCTTCGAGATCCTGTTCGACCG
The DNA here is from genome assembly GCA_035553855.1 of Thermoleophilaceae bacterium. Classification (GTDB taxonomy): domain Bacteria; phylum Actinomycetota; class Thermoleophilia; order Solirubrobacterales; family Thermoleophilaceae; genus JBBDYQ01. The sequence continues at coordinate 632 of DATMJO010000031.1, forward strand.
CTGGTTCTTCCGCGCCGTCGAGCGCGAGGCGGTCGAGCGCGAGATCTCCGAGGAGCGCCACGAGGGCGGCGACCGGCTCGACTTCGACGAGCTGCGCGAGGCGATCCGCCAAGCGGTCCGCGACGGCTCGGACGGCGAGATGCGCGACCTCGCGCGGCTCGCCATCGCCGCATTCGGGCGCCAGGGCGAGGGCTCGGGCGTGATCGGGGTGGACGTGCAGCGCATCAGGCGCACGCTCGGCCTGCGCTCGGAGCAGGTGTCGCACCCGGCGGAGCTCCAGGACCCCGAGGCCGTACCGCGCGACCGCCTGCGCGAGTTCGAGCGCCACCTCCGCCGCGAGCTCGAGCGCGCCTTGATCGAGCGGACGCAGGCGCTGCCGCCTGCGAAGCCGCTGCGCGAGTTCGACCGCGCGCTGCCGACGGGAGCGAGCCAGGACCTCGCCGCCGTCCACCGCGTGATCGCGCAGATGCGCCGGAGGCTCGCGACGCTCTCCCACGAGCAGCGCGGCCGCCGCAAGGGCCAGATCGTGGACGTGCGCCGGACCATGCGCGCCTCGCTCGAGACCGGCGGGGTGCCGCTGCGGCTGCGCTACCGGCCGAAGCGCCCCCGGCGCCCCGAGGTGTACGTGCTCTGCGACGTCTCGACGTCGGTCACGAGCGCGTCCGTCTTCTTCCTCTCGGTGCTGCACGCCCTGCACGACTCGTTCCGCAAGCTGCGCTCGTTCGTGTTCGTGGAGCGGATCTCGGAGGTCACCGACGTCTTCGAGCGCGAGCGCTCGTTCGAGAAGATCTCCCACCTGATCGCCACCGACGCCGGCGTCGCAGACGTGTCGGGCTACACCGACTACGGGCGCGTATGGCTCGAGTTCCTCGATCAGGTGATCGAGGACCTGGGCCCCCGCTCGACCGTGATCGTGCTGGGCGATGCCCGCACGAACGGGCGCGAGCCGCACGCCAAGGCCTTCGGCCGCGTCGCCGAGCGCGCCGGCCGGACCTTCTGGCTCAACCCGGAGCCGAAGCTCTACTGGAACTACGGCGACTCGGTGATGGCCGCCTACTCGCCCTACTGCGACGGCGCCTTCGAGTGCTGGACGACCAAGCAGCTCGAGGGCTTCGTGAACGCGCTGGCCGGGCTCAGCCCTGTGCCGGCACAATGACTCAGTCCTGCGACACCGCCGCCTTCGCCCGGGCCCGGACCTCGTCCGGCAGCTCGGTCCAGCGCACGTCGAGCAGCGCGCCGAGCATCGCGTACAGGGAGTTCAGCGAGGTCTCGCGCGGGTAGCGCTCCTTGAGGCGCCTGTAGGCCTCGATCGCGCCGACGCTGTCGAGTTCCTCGGCGCTCGCGACTCCGACCGCGTTGAGCCGCTCCTCGGTCGTGGGCCCGAGGTTCTGCAACTCCGAGAGCTTCATCGTCCGGTCAATCCCCCCGGCGGCGGCCCGCCCGCCATCGACCACGTGAAGCGGGTCACGTCGCCGGCGGGCGCGAGCGCGCCGGGACGACTCCCGCGGCGCACGAAGATGGTGGGTGCGGACGCGGCGCGGGCTATGTCCGAGCGGACCGCGCCGAGCCCCTCCTTCTGCCAGCGCTCCGAGAGCCCGATCACGAGGAGGCCCGCCTTGGCGGCCTGCTCGAGAATCGCCTCGCGGCCGGCGTCCGCCACGACCGGCTCGGCCGTGATGCCGGCGTACTGCTGGACGAGGATCCCCGCGTCACCCAGCATGCGCTCGACCCGCGGGCCCTCATCGGTCGAGCCGGCGGCGCCGAGCAGCTTGAGCGGGGCGCCCTTCGCGGCGGCGATCCACGCCCCGAGCTCGAGCGCGGCCCAGTCGTGCTCCGCCTGCCCGAACGGCACGATCACCGGCGAGTCCGGACCGGGATCGACCGGCGTTCCCTCCTTGGCGACGAGCACGGCCACATCGCACGGAGCCTGGTGGAGCACGACGCCGATCTCACCGCGCGGGACGCCCTCGCCGAGCAGCGGCCGGCGTCCGTCGGCGAGCAGCAGATCGACCTCCTCCTCCTTGGCGAGCGCCGCGAGATCCACGCCGGGATCGGTGGAGATCGTCGCGACCGCGCGCGAGGCGATGCCCGCCTCGGCGAGGCGCGCCTGCTCGGCGTGGACCTCCTCGGAGGCGTCGCGCAGGAGCTTCGATTGGGTCTGGAGCCCGCCGCGGACATCAGATCCGCGCGGAGGCTTGACGAGCCGCGCGAGGACGAGCTCGCGGGGCGGCTCCGACTGCGCGAGCGGCTCGGCGAGCTGGAGCAGCTGTGTGAGCCCCGTGTCCGACTGCGGGGCGACGAGGATCGCCTTGTCCGGGACGGCGAGCGAGGGGAACGAGATGCGCGACTTCTCCCGCGCCTCGACGAGCTCCTCCTCCACGGGCGCGCCGAACTCGTTGGAGGGGTCGAGCAGGTTGAGCAAGGGCCCCGCCATGAAGGTCGTGACGAGCGCCATGATCACGAGCATCGCGAAGAGCGCCTCGGAGATGACGCCGATGTCGAGCGCGATGTTCAGCACGATCAGCTCGGTCAGGCCGCGCGTGTTCATCAGGGTCCCGATGACCGCCGAGGCCTTGTGGCTCAGCCCCGTGAGCCGCGCCGCGATGTAGGCACCCAGGAGCTTGCCGGTGATCGCCACCGCGATCAGCGCCAGGGTCATGAAAATGAGCTCGGGCCGGTCGAGCAGGTTCATGTTCGTCCTGAGGCCGGTGTACGCGAAGAAGAGCGGCAGCAGGAGGAGCACCACGAAGTCCTCGATCCGGTGGGTCACGTCCTCCGTGAGGCCCGCGTGGCGCGGCATGATCGCGCCCATGACGAACGCGCCGATGATCAGCGCGATCCCGATCTCCTCGGTCACATAGGCCGACAGCAGGATGCCCGCGAAGATCGCCACGATCCAGCCGCCGGGAATCCTGCCGACCTCGTCGTAGACGTTCGAGACGCGCCCCAGCAGCGGCTTCGCGAGCAGGAACATCACCGCGCAGAAGCCGGCCGCGAGGGCGATCACGCGGATCACGTCCACCGCGACGCTTCCCTCGGCCTGCCCGAGCGCGATCGCCAGGGCGATCAGGAACCAGGCCGTGATGTCGTCGATCGCCGCGCACGCCATCGTCAGCGCGCCGACGGGGCGCTTGAGCATCCGGCGCTCCACGAGGATGCGGGCCAGCACCGGGAACGCCGTGATCGACATCGCCACGCCCATGAAGATCGCGAACGGGACGAAGTTCGTGGTGTCGCCGCCACGCCCCGGCGGTCCGACCAGCGCGTAGATCGGGAGCGCCACCGCGATGCCGAGCATCATCGGGAGGGCGACGCTCGCATTCGAGACGGCCGCCGCCTGGCCGGCCCGCCCCTCGAGCTGCTTCGGGTCGAGTTCGAGCCCGACGAGGAACATGTAGAAGATCAACCCGAGGTTGGCCACCACCCCGATGAACGGGATGATGTCGATCGGGAAGAGCGCGTTCTGGACCCCCGGGGCGAGTGCGCCGAGCAGCGTGGGCCCCAGCGCGATGCCGGCCACGACCTCGCCCATCACGCGCGGCTGGCCGAGCTTCGTGGCCGCGATGCCCATGAGGCGCGCGAACAGCATCACGACCGCGACCGCGATGAAGAACGCCGCCAGCGTCTTGCCGAACTCCCGCTCCTTGTCGGCCTTGACCTTCTCGCCCGCCAGCGTCAGCGTGAGCTCGCGATTGACGGCCGTGCCGGTGATCTCGGGCGGCGCGGGCGCCGCGCCGCCCTGCGCGCAGGTCTCGATCTCGCCCTCGAGGGTCCCCTTGTCCGAGTCGTAGACGACCCCGCCGAGCTCCTTGCCCCGCAGCGTCTCGATCAGGACCCGGTGGCCCTCCTCCTTCAGCTCGAGGCGGCCGCCGAGGCACGCCGACCGCGGCGAGAGCCTGTACTCGCCGTGGATCGAGGACGGCACGCGGGGCTTGGTCGATCCCGGGCGCGGCGGGTCGCCGTTCTGCGCCGGAATGACGGTCTCCCCGCCGTCGATCGAGAGCTGGAGCTGCTTCTCGGGCTTCTCCTCGCCGCTCTCCGCCGCCGCCCGCGGCACCGCGAAGACCCCGTCGAGCTCGCGCTTCTCACCGTCGACGCAGTCGACGTCCCCGCTGAGCTCGCCGTCCTTGAAGCGCAGCTTTCCGTCCAGGGTCTCGGCCTGGTTCGAGACCTGCACGTACTGGCCCGACTGGCGTACGTCGAACTCGCCGCCGAGGCACGGGTGCGGCTGGTCGAGCTTGTACTTCGCGGCGATCGACGGCTGCGCCTCCTCGTCCGAGCCGATCGTGAGGACCACCGCGGACACGACCGCGGTGACGACGGCGAGGACCACGTAGAAGGCGACGAGCCGCCGCCGCGGCGGCGTTGTGAGTGCGTCCTCGGCCATGCTCGCGCGCAGCCTACTCGCGTCGGCCGGATAGACTCAACCCCCAGCGTCAATCAGGGGAGCTCGTGGAGACGGGCTGAGATAGCACCCCCTGGGCATGTCCCCCAGAACCGGTGCTGACCCTTCGAACCTGTGGGGTAATGCCCGCGGAGGGAGCGAAGTGCAGACGAGGCTCGAGGCTCCCGCTGGGGAGCCTCCCATGCAAGAGGGCGAGATAGCGTTCGGGGACGTCCGGTGCGCCTTCGGGAGCGTGGTCGCCCTGGACGGCCTGACGCTCGAAGTCCGCCCGCGCGAGGTGGTCGGGGTGGTCGGGGCGTCGGGCTGCGGCAAGTCGACGCTGCTCGAGCTGGTGGCGGGCCTTCAGCAGCCGGACTCGGGCAGCGTGACGGCGGCCGGCGAGGCCGGTGCCGAGGGCCGCCTCCGTGCCTGCGCCTACATGCCCCAGCGCGACCTGCTCCTCCCCTGGCGCGACGCGCTCGGCAACGCCGCGCTCGCGCTCGAGTGCGGCGGCCTCTCCCGCCCGGAGGCGCGCCGGCGCGCGGAGCCGCTGTTCGAGCGCTTCGGCCTGGCGGAGTTCGAGCGCGCGCGCCCGGCCGCGCTGTCCGGCGGGATGCGCCAGCGCGTGGCGTTCCTGCGCACCCTGCTGCCGGGGCGCCCCGTGCTCCTGCTCGACGAGCCGTTCGCGGCGCTCGACGCGATCACCAGGCACGAGCTCCAGGTGTGGCTGCGCGAGACGCTCCGCGCCGAGCGCCGCACCGTGCTGCTCGTGACCCACGACGTGGAGGAGGCGCTCTACCTGGCCGACCGCGTCGTCGTGCTCTCCCCCCGGCCCGGCCGCGTCGTGGCCGAGATCCCCGTGGCGCTCGACCGCTCGGGCCCGCGCCGCGAGGTCGTGACGAGCCCGGCGTTCGGCGCGCTCGCACAGCGGGCGCTGGAGGCGCTCGAGGGATGAGGCGGAGGCTCATGACGCTCGGGCTGGTGGCGCTCGCGGTCGCCGCCTGGCAGGGCGCGGCGTCGCTCGAGTCGGTCGACGACCTCACGCTCGCCTCGCCCGTCGAGGTGGTCGAGGCCTTCGGGGACGACGGCGGCCTCCTGCTCGACAACGCCTGGGTCACGCTGGTCGAGGTGCTGCTGGGGCTCGCGCTGTCGGTGGCGGCGGGCCTCGTCGCGGCCGTATCGATGCACCTGATGGGCGCGCTGCGCGACGCCGCCTACCCGCTGCTGATCGCCTCGCAGGCGGTCCCGGTCGTGGTGCTCGCGCCGATCTTCGTGCTGGCGTTCGGCTACGGGATCGGGCCGAAGCTCGCGATCGTCGCTCTCATCTGCTTCTTCCCGGTGACCGTGAACCTGCTCGACGGCCTGCGCTCCGTGGACCGCGACCTCCTGCGGCTGATGCGCAGCATGGGCGCGTCACGGCTCCAGACGCTCTGGAAGGTGGAGTTGCCGGCGTCGCTGCCGTTTCTCTTCAGCGGCATGCGGATCGCGGCCACCGTGTCGGTGATCGGCGCCGTCTTCGGCGAGTGGGCCGGGGCCGACGAGGGCCTCGGCCGGCTCGTGCTGCTCGGCCTCAACCAGCTTCAGACCCCCCGCGTGTACGCGGGCATCGTGCTGCTCGCGGCGATGGCGGTGGGCCTCTTCGCCCTCGTCTCGCTCGCCGAGCGGCTCGCGGTGCCCTGGAAAGGAGAACAGACCACATGAGGATCCGCCCGCCCCTCGCCGCGCTCGCGGCGCTCGCCGCATTCGTCGCGCTCGCGGGATGCGGCGAGAAGGAGGAGCCGCTCGGCTCCGCCGCGCCGAGGCCGTTCGAGCTGCTGCTCGACTACTTCCCCAACGCCGACCACGCGGGCATCTACGCGGCCCAGGCGAAGGGGCGCTTCGAGGCGGTCGGCCTCGACGTCAGGATCCGCCAGCCGTCCGACCCCGCCGCGCCGATCAAGCAGGTCGCCGCCGGGCGGGTGGACCTGGCGATCTCCTACGAGCCCGAGGTGCTGCGGGCCCGTGACGAGGGGCTCGACGTGGTGGCCGTCGGCGCGCTCGTGCGCGTGCCGCTCACCTCGATCATCTCGCTGCCCGAGGCGGGCATCTCCTCGCCGGCAGACCTCGAGGGGAAGACGGTCGGGACCGCCGGGATCGATTACCAGTCGGCGTACCTGCAGACGATCCTCGCCGACGCCGGCGTCGACCCCGAGGGGGTCACCGAGCGGAACGTGGGCTTCAGCCTGTCCCCCGCCCTCCTCACTCGCAAGGTGGACGCGGTGCTCGGTGCCTTCTGGAACTACGAGGGCACGGAGCTCCGGCTGCGCAAGCGCGACCCGCGGATCATCCGCATGGAGGAGGCTGGGGTGCCGCCCTACAACGAGCTGGTGCTCGTGGCGAACAAGGGCTCGCTGGAGCAGAAGGGCGACGAGATCCGCCGCTTCATCGGCGCGCTCGCGGCCGGCACGAAGGACCTGGAGCGCGACCCGGCGGAGGCGATCCGCGGGCTGCTCGACGCCAACAGGGACCTCGACCGCAAGCTCCAGCGGGCGGTGGTGAAGACCACTCTGCCGTTCTTCCTCCCGCCCAAGGGCAAGCCGTTCGGGTGGCAGGATCCGGACGAGTGGGAGGAGTTCGCGACATGGGCCCGCGAGAACGGGATCATCAAGCGGCTGCCGACCCCGGGCGAGGCGTATACGAACGAGCTCCTGCCGGGAGAGGGACTCTGAGCAGGTGCATCCCGGCCAGCGCCTGGTAGGGCGCGAACGGCTCGAACCACTCCCTGACCTCGGGCTCGGTCGCGCGCCGCCCGAGCTTCTCCATGCGGCCGACGAGCACGACGTAGGCGAGGTCGCCCGCCGGGACGCGGTCGTCGCGCCCCTGGCCGTGCAGGGCGAGGCAGTCGATCGTCCAGGGCCCGACCTCGGAGATCGCCAGCAGGCGCCGCCAGGCGGGCTCGTGCTCGGTCAGGTCGATCCGGCCTCTCGCCACCTCGCGCGCGGCGCGAATCATGGCGAGCGAGCGCTTGGGCGCGAGACCCGCGCTGCAGAGCTCGGACGGGGCGCGTGAGGCGAGCGCCGCGGCATCGGGTGCGTCGCGCAGGCGCGAGTGGGAACGGCCGTGGCGGAACACGAGGCGCCGCTGGATCTCGGCCGCGCGGCCCGACTCGATCAGCTGCTCGGTGACCGCCCACGCGAGCGCCTCGAACGGCTCGGGCCGGCGGCGCGGGCGCAACCACGGCCGCCGCAGCAGCGAGGTGCGCAGGAGGGGATGCGAGCGGAAGGCGCGGATGAAGGGACGCACGTCGTGGTCGAGCCCCAGCGCGAAGCGCATGCGGTCGATCCCGTAGGCGGCGGAGATGTCGTCGGCGGCCTCCGCGCGGAGCCTGACGGCGTCCGAGACGGCGAACGCGCGCACGACGACGGGCGTGCCCTCGTGGTGGAGCAGGCGCACCAGCGCCGAGCCCTCACGGCGCATCGTCCCGTCGCGATGCGGCCCCGGGAGGCGGTAGGGCCCCGGGGGGCGCAGGTCCCGCTCTAGGAGCGCTATCGCTTCAGGAGGTGGACGTCGACGAGGAAGGACCGGCTCGCCACGACGTCGTCGCCCTTGCCCTTGCGGGTGCCGAGGCCGAGCTTCGAGCGCTTCTGCTCGGGGCGGCGGAGCACGCGTACGATCACGAAGGTGACGACTCCCGCCAGGAAGCCGGCCGTGGCCGCCACGACCGGCGCGGGGAGGTTCCGCAGGAGCGGCCGGCCGATCGCGCCGCCCGTGCCCGGCACCGGATGGGCCTCGGGCACCTCGGTCAGGACGATCTCGCCGTCGAGGGTCTCGGGCTCGTCTGCGGGGTCGATCACGAGCGGACGAGTGTACCCCTCGCCCCGGCGACGAGCCGGCGGAGCTCCCGCGCGACGGCCTCGGGCTCGCGGCGGAGCTGCCGCGCGGTCACGCGGACGATCCGGTGGCCGCCGGCCTGGAGCGCGCGGTCGCGCGCCCGGTCGGACTCGAACGAGGCGAGGTCCGCGTGGTGGGCGCGGCTGTCGAGCTCGACGCCCACCCGGACGTCCCGCCAGAGGTAGTCGATCTCGTAGGGCACGCCGCCCGCCCAGACGACGCCGTTGGCCTCGCCGCGCGGCAGCCCGGCCCGGCGAGCGAATCGCAGGAAGCGGGCCTCGAGCTCGCTGCGCGTGCGCTCCGCGCCGGTGTCGAGCAGCGCGCGGAGCCTGGGACTGCCGGCACGCCCCGGATAGCGATCGAGAAGGTCGCGGACGGAGAGACGGTCGATCAGGCGGTGTGCCCCGGCGGTCGCGAGCGCGCGCTCGAGGCGCTCCGGAGCGACCGCGGCGACGTCCAGCAGCGTGCGGTGGATGCCGGTGACGGGGATGCCGTCGCGAACGTCGCGCCCGTCGGGCGGGACCCGGGCGGTATGGGTCTCGATGCCGTGGCGCCGCCCGCGCCGTGCCGGGGCCGTGACGTCGATGCCGGCGCGTGAGGTCTCGGACAGGCCCCAGAGCATCGCCGCGGAGCGGTGGCTCAGCACCGCCTCCGGGCCGCATGCCAGGACGGCCGCCATCCACGCGCCCCGCACGAGAGGCCCAGCTGGAGCAGCTGCCAGCGAGCGGCCCCGCCCGCGGGCCTAGATCCCCTTCTCGTACACCCGGTAGCGCTTCACGATGCGCCCGCCCATCGCCTCCATGCCGCGGTTCATCGCCTCGTTCGTCTCGAGGATCCAGCCCATCTCGCCGCCCGTCTGCGGGGTAGAGGCGGCCATGTTGAAGTGCTCCACGTAGAAGGCCGCGGCGACGCCCGTGTGCTGGTACTCGGGCTTGACTCCCAGGGCGAAGACCCTGACCGAGTCGATCTCCCTGCGCGCGCGCAGGGCGGTGATCCAGCCGAACGGCAGCAGGCGGCCGTTCAGCCGCCTCAGGACCTGGTTGAAGTCCGGCAGGGTCAGCGCGGCGCCGACCACCTCGCCGTCTTTTTCGGCGATCATCGCCCAGTTCTCGTCGAGTATCGGCTTCAGCTCCTTGGCGTAGTGGCGAAGCTCGTTCTCGGTGAGCGGGACGAAGCCCCAGTTCTGCTCCCAGGCGGAGTTGTAGACCTCCATGAAGGCCCGGATCTCGGACTCGAAGTCGCGCTTGCGCATGTGGCGGACGGTGATCCCGTGCTCGGGCTCGAGCTTCTCCGCCAGCTCGAAGACGATCGGCAGCACCTTCTCGCGGTCGGAGATGTGGAGCTCCCACTTGAGAAGGTCCATCGCCTTCGCGAGGCCCTGGCCCTCCAGCAGCGGCCCGTAGTAGGGGTGGTGCCAGAACTCGAGGATCTGGGGCGGGCGCTCGAACCCCTCCACGAGCAGGCCGCACTCGTGGTTGGTCGTGAAGTCCATCGGCCCGAGCATGCGGCTGAGCCCGCGCTCGCGGAGCCAGCCCTCCGCCGCCGAGAGCAGCGCGGCCGCGATCTCCGGGTCGTCCTCGGCCTCGAAGAAGCCGAACAGCCCCCAGTCCTCGCCCTGGACCTCGTTCAGCCCGTGGTCCACGTGCGCGCTGATCCGCCCGACCACCTCGCCGTCACGCCGGGCGAGGAAGTACTCGGCCTCCGCATGCTCGAAAAACGGGTTCTTCGAGCGGTTCAGGTGGCGCCTGCGCTCGGAGATCAGCGGCGGTACCCAGCGCTCGGCGCCTCGGTAGAGTCGCCACGGCAGCTTGATGAAGCGATCCAGGTCCTTCCGGGACCCGACCGCTCGAACCTCGACCCCGGACACGGCGCGCCACCCTACTCCATGCCCACTGCGACCGACCTGTTCGAGAAGGCCCGCAACCACGAGCGCGTCGAGATCCTGACGGCGGCGCGGGAGGCCGACCTCGTCCCCTACTTCCGCCTGTTGGAGGGCCCCGCCGGACCGGTGGTGGAGATGGAGGGCGCCGAGCGGATCATGCTCGGCTCGAACAACTACCTCGGCCTCACGGCCGACCCGCGCGTCAAGCAGGCGGCCGCGGACGCCCTCGATCGCTACGGCACCGGCCTCACGGGTTCCCGCTTCCTCAACGGCACCCTCCCCCTCCACCTGGAACTGGAGCGCGGCCTGGCCGAGTTCATGGGCACCGAGGACGCCCTCGTCTTCACCGCGGGGTATCTCGCCAACGTGGGCTGCATCTCGACCCTGCTCGACCCGGGCGACACCGTGATCTGCGACTCGGGCGACCACGCCTCGATCCTCGACGCGGTCACGATGTCGCGCGCCCGCATCCGTCCCTACCGCCACGGCCGCCTCGACAAGCTGGAGACGATGCTGGAGCGGGCCGCGAACGACGGGGGCGGCGTCCTCACGGTCGTCGACGGCCTGTTCTCCATGGAGGGCGACCTCGCCGCACTGCCCGAAATCGCCTCGCTCTGCGAGAAGCACGGCTCGCGCCTGATGGTGGACGAGGCCCACGGGGTCGGCGTGCTCGGCGCCCGCGGCGCCGGCGCATGCGAGGCGTACGGGGTCGAGGACCGGGTGGACCTGCGGATGGGCACGTTCTCGAAGTCGCTCGCCTCCTGCGGCGGCTTCATCGCCGGGCCCGCCGACGTGATCGAGTTCCTCCGCTTCCAGTCGCGGGCCTTCATGTTCACCGCCGCCGCCGTTCCAGCGGCGGTCGGCGCGGCGCTGGGCGCGCTCGAGATCCTCCGCTCCGACGAGGGCCCGGCCCTCATGGCGCGCGTGCTCGACAACGCCCGCTACCTGCACTCGGGCCTCACGGCGCTCGGCTTCCGCTCGGTGGAGCCCACGCCGCTGCCCGGCGGAGCCGACGTGATCTCGCCGATCATCCCGGTGATGATCGGCGAGGACTGGCTCGCCGCCCGCTACTGGAAGGCGCTCTTCGACGAGGGCGTCTACGTGAACGTCGCGCTCTACCCCGCCGTGCAGCGCGGCGCGGCGCTGCTGCGGACGAGCGTGATGGCCACCCACGAGCGCGAGCACCTCGACCGCGCGCTCGAGGCGTTCGGCCGGGTCCGGGAGCGCCTCGGCGGATGAGGGCCGTGGTCGTCGCCGGCGACCGCTCGCTCGAGGTCCGCGAGGTCGATACGCCCGAGCCGGGGCCCGGGCAGGTCCGGGTCCGGGTCGAGGCCTGCGGGATCTGCGGCTCCGACCTCCACCTGCGGCCGTCCGAGGCCGGGCTGCCCGCGGGGTCGATCATGGGACACGAGTTCGCGGGCGTGGTCGACGCTCTCGGCGACGGCGCCGACGAGGCGCTCGCCGGCGCCCGCGTGTGCGTCCATCCGTTCGTCCCGACCGAGCGCCACGACCCGCTCGCCGCGTTCGAGTCCGGGATCGGCCTGGGCCGCAACCCCGGCGGCTACGCGGAGGCCGTCTGCGTGGACCAGCGCATGGCGTGGCGCCTGCCCGACCCGCTGCCCCTGGAGCAGGGAGCGCTCGTCGAGCCGCTCGCGGTGGCGCTCCACGCCCTCGACGTGGGCGCCGTGGGGCCCGAGGACCCGTGCGCGGTCATCGGCGCCGGGCCGATCGGCGTCATGTGCGCGGTCGCGCTCCGGGCGCGCGGCGGCGAGCGGATCGTGGTGGTCGAGCGAAACGGGCTGCGCCGCGAGCGCATCGAGGCGCTCGGCTTCGCCGCCGTGGGCAGCGACGGCGTGCACATGGCCGTCCTCGAGGCGCTCGGGGGCGAGCCGCCCGCCCGCGTGCTCGAGTGCACCGGCCACCCCGCCGCGCCGGGCCTCGCCACCGAGCTCGTCGCGCCCGAGGGAATCTGCGTGCTCGTGGGGATCTTCGACGACCCCGTCCCCGTCGCCCCGATGGTCCTGATGATGAAGGAGGCGCAGCTCCGCGCCGCCCTCGCCTACCGGCCGGGCGACTTCGACGAGGCGATCGAGCTCCTCGCCGCGGGCCGCGTCCCCGCGGAGGAGCTCGTCACCGGCCGGGAGCCGCTCGAGCGCGCCGAGGCGATGTTCGGGGAGCTTTCCGACCCGGCGACCGAGCACCTGAAGGTGCTGCTCGTCCCATAGGCCTCTAGAGCTGGTGGACCTTGAACAGGTTCGTGCCGCCGCTGCGGCCCGGCGGGAGGCCGGCGGTGATACCGATGCGGTCGCCAGGCTCCGCCAGTCCCCGGCGCAGCGCCGCCTCGGCGCAGGCCTCGATCAGCTCCTCGGAGCCGGCCGGCTCCTCCATTGCCTCGGCCACGACGCCCCAGAGGAACGAGCAGCGCCGCGCCACGTCGGCCCGGGGTGAGAGCGCGAGCACGGGCACCTGTGGCCTGTGGGAGGAGATCAGGGCGGCCGTGCGGCCGCTGCGGGTGGGGACGACCAGCGCCTTGAGCCCGAGCTGGTAGACCGCCCCCACCGCTCCGAACGCGATCGTTGCCGCCTGATCGCTGCCCTTCACCCCGCGCTCGGTCAGCCAGCGCAGATAGGGCAGCTCCCGCTCGGTCGTCGTGGCGATCGCGGCCATCATCTCGACGGCGTCGACCGGATGGGCGCCGACTGCCGTCTCCTGCGAGAGCATGACGGCGTCGGTCCCGTCGAAGATCGCGTTGGCCACGTCGGTCACCTCGGCGCGGGTGGGACGCGACGAATGGACCATCGACTCGAGCATCTGGGTCGCCGTGATCGAGGGCTTGCCCTTCCTGCCTGCCAGCTGGAGCAGCCGCTTCTGGACGAGCGGCACCTCCTCGATCGGCAGCTCGATGCCGAGGTCGCCGCGGGCCACCATGATCCCGTCGGCCAGGTCGATGATCTCCTCGGCGTTCCGCGTGGCCTGCGGCTTCTCGAACTTGGCGATCACCGGGATGTCCCGGTCCAGTTCGGCGAGGCGCTCGCGCACCGGCTCGAGGTCCTGGCGGCGGCGCACGAACGACAGCGCGAGCAGGTCCACGCCCATCTCGAGACCGGCGTCGATCAGCTCGAGGTCGTGCTCGCTCACAGCAGGCAGCGTGAGCGTCACGTTCGGCAGGTTGAGGCCCTGGCGCGAGGCGACCGTCCCCCCGCGCTCGACCTCGGTGACGACGTCGTCACCTTCGACCGAGAGCACCCGCAGCCGGATCGAGCCGTCCGCGAGATAGGCGATGTCGCCCACGCTCATGATCTCGGCGAGCCCCGGCCAGGCGACCGGCAGCCGCTCCGCGGTGCCCTCGATCGCGTCGGAGGTGAGGACGACCGTGGCGCCCGTCCCGAGCGCGGCCACGTCGTTCGCGACCGGGCCGAGGCGCAGCTTGGGGCCAGGGACATCCTGGAGGATCGCCACGTCGCGGCCTGCGCGGGTGGAGGCCTCGCGCACCGCCTCGACCGTCTCGGCGTGCTGCTCGACCGTCCCGTGGGCGAAGTTCAGGCGGGCGACGTCGACGCCGGCGCGGACCATCGCCTCGAGGACGTCCAGGTCCCGGGAGGCCGGCCCGATCGTGGCGACGATCTTCGTGGAGCGCATCTCCGGGCATCCTGACACGCATCTCCGAAAAGCCCGCTCTTAGCAACAAGACCGTTGTCAGACCCCCTTGTTCGGGCCGCGTCGAGGGCCTAAGTTTCGGCTCAGTCGGGGACGACCAGTACGGCGGGCGCGAGGCTCGCGCTTCTCACGGAACGGGGAGCGAGCCATGGCCCGAACAGGCTTTCTGTGGACCTCGCGGAGCCGTCGTCCGGTCGCGCCCGATGGCCGTAAACAACTCAGTCGCGGGGAGGTTTGATGGCAAATACTGCCACGGTTGACGCTGCGCCTCAGCACCTGGTGGCACTCGAGCATGCGAATCGGGTTCGGCTTGCGCGTGCGGAGCTGAAGCGGCGTGTGGCTGCGGGAGAGATGACCGCAGCCGCGGTAGTGACGGACAGTCCCCGGCATGTCGAGAACATGCCGGTGAGCGAGTTGCTCATGAGCCAGAGGCGGTGGGGGCACGCGCGCTGCAAGCGGCTCCTGACCGCTCTCAAGATCCCCGAGAACAAGCGTCTCGGGACTCTCACGGAGCGCCAGAGGATGGCGCTCGCGGACGCGTTGGACCCGCGCTCCGGAGCCTCCAGGTTTCAGGCATCTGGGCTGCGCGCCGCGCCGATGGCGCGGTCGGTGACGGCCTAGCAGGGGGGGAGATGCGCTGTGGTCGCCGGCGTGACCGGCGGCCACAGCCCATCGGCTCAGCGGGGAGGCGGGACGACCCTCGTGCCCAGCGCGCCGGGCTCCTCGTCCACCGTGAAGCCCGGCCCGCGGGTGGCGAGCTCGACGATGTGGCCGTCGGGGTCGCGCAGGTAGACGGAGCGGAAGTAGACCCGGTCGAGCACCTCGGTGCAGCCGACGCCCTGCGAGACGAGCCAGGCGCGCCAGCCGTCGAGCTCCTCGCCCGACTCGACCGTCAGCGCGAGGTGGTGGGTCGAGCCGACGCCGACCCTGCCGGGCTCCATGTGCGGGTACTCGAAGAAGCTCACCACGGTCCCCGGCGCCCCCTCGTCGTCGCCGAAGAAGAGATGGCGGGCGTTGGGGTCGTCCTGGTTCATGGTCTGCTTGACGATGCGCATGCCGAGCACGTCGCGGTAGAACGCGACGGTGCGGTCGAGGTCGGCGCAGATCAGGGTCACATGATGGATCCCCGTAACCCTCAGCCGGCGCTCGATGTTCACGCCAGGAACAGCCACCAGATCCCGAAGCCTACGATGGACACGCCCGCGCCGACCGCCATGAACGCCTCGAGCGCGACGCTCCCGTAGGGATCGCCGCGCTCCTCGAGCTGCCTGGCGCGGCGCGCCGAGAGCCCGAGCAGGCCCCGCACGAGCAGCGCGATCGTGATCGCGGCGCCCGCGAACATCACCGCGAGCGACAGCCCGGTCGAACCGGTCCACCCCTTCACGAGCGACCCCGCCCAGACCCAGGCGAGCGGCACACCCGCCCAGAGGGCGACGGTGCCGAGCAGCATGAGCGCGACGAGCGAGGGGGCTCCTAGCGGAAGCCGAGGCCGCCGGACTTCAGCCGGAAGAGCTGCCGCAGCGCGTAGAAGGCGGCTCCGAACACGACGAGCCCGACGATCAGCACGGCGCCGAGCGCGATGCCGGTGCCGCCGGCCGCGACGAGGATGATGGTGCAGACGGCGAACGCGGTGAAGCCGGCGAGCAGCGCCGAGTGCGAGCGGTAGCCGGCGAAGTGCTCGCGCACCGACAGCTCGAGCCCGGCGAGCGAGCCGAGCGCCATGGCGGCCAGCACCATCACCCGGCCGCGGTCCCCCCACACGATGAAGCCGGCGATCCCGAGCACGAGCGCCAGCAGGACGAGCAGCTCGCTGAGAGGGAAGTTCCCCCAGGGGGCGGGCGGACGGTCGTCGCGACCGCGGGCGTCGGCGCGGCCGCCCGCACCCTGCGCCGCCCCCGCCCGGCGGCGGCGCGCCTCGTCGCGGTCCGCGCGCGTCGTCGCGGAGACCGCAGGCTCGTCCACCGACATGCGCTTGCGGCTACGGCGACCCATGATCCAACCCGGTTGTCAGGTGGCTAACGGGCAGCCCGAGGAGATCTTGACCCGCCACCAGCCCAGCAAGAGGCCGATCGGACCGAGCCGCGGAACCGAGCGGTACTCCTTGCAGCCACGCTCACCGATGTCCTCGTTGCGCACCCGCACCCACTTGTAGCGGGCAGGCTCCAGCAGCATCCGCTCGATAAGCCCCCGCCGCTCCTCCTCGGCGAACGTGCGCTCACCCAGCTCCCGCCGCACCCGATGCAGCCGCTCGGCGAGGCCGTCGCGCAGCAATTCCAGCTCGCGCAGGTCGAGGACCCGCGGGCCCCCGCTCGACGGCACACGCCAGTCGAACCCGGTGCGCGGATAGACGGAGCAGAACAGGGCGCCCAGCTCCGACTCCAGGCGCGCGACCTGCTCGCGCAGCGAGCGTCGCGCGGCGGCCTCGTCGACCTCCGGGAGAAGCAGCCGGCGCTGGACGTCGAGCGTCGTCATCCGGCCCCAATCGTAACCGGTCGGCTCACGCGCTCTCGCCGGTTATGACTTCGACGGCGGTCCAGAGCGCCTCCTCGACGCTGACCTGGGGCACGCCCTTCACCTGCACGGCGCAGAGAAGCATGCGCCGCGTGCCGGGATGCACGCCCCGCCCGTCGGCCATGTCCCCGAAGAGGACGGCGATCGAGCGGTCCTCGTCGGCCACCAGCAGCTGGCGCACCGACAGCTCGCGCCCGTCCTCGCCCAGCCGCTCGCCGGGGCGCGAGAGGCGCAGGCCGATCTCCCTCCCCACCCGGTCGGCGTCGAAGGCGACGATCGGAACGCCGGTCTCGACCGTCGCGATCGCGATCGCGTCGTCGAGCAGGTTCGCGCTCTTGAAGCCGCCGTGCTGCATGCGGGCGAGCGCCAGCGCCTCCGCCGGGGTGCGGCTCTCGTCGGGGTCGAGCCCGACCTGGCGGAAGAAGACGCGGTAGGCCCACGGCACGGGCTCCTGGCGCAGCTGGACGGCGCGCCCGCCGGTGTAGCGGTCGCTCATCGCCTTGAGCCGCTCACGCACCTCGGGCGGGCTCTTGCCGGAGCCGCAGCCCACCTCCACGACGTGCAGCGCGAGCTGCGGGAACTCGCTCGCGAGCTCGGCGTCGATCCAGCCGCTCGTGACCTTCATCGCGTGACGATCCTACGCACGGACGCCCGCAGCTCGGCCTCGTCCAGCTCGCCGATGCGTGTCTCGCTCACGACGCCGCCGCGCTTGGCGAAGACGGTCGTCGGGCAGCCGCCGATGCCGAAGATGTTGGAGACCTGGCCGTCGCGGTCGAGCGCCACCGGGAAGCCCCAGCCGCGCTTGCGCACTATCTCGGCGGCGTCCTTCTTGGGCTCGCGGACGACGACACCCACGAAGCGGACGCCGGGGAACTCGCCGCGCACGCGCTCGATCCGGTCGAGCTGTGGCTCGCAGTCGGCGAAGCGCGTGAACATGAAGCTGAGCACGAGCGGCTCGCTGCGGAGGTCGCAGATGTTGACGACGTGCGGGAGGCGCACCGCGCACGGCTCCGCGATGTTCGCGTCGCGGTCGAGCCCGGTGGTGACGAGCGGGGCGGCGAACAGCGGCAGCTGCGAGCCCTCCTCGGGCCCGAGCGCGCCCGGCCCCTCGGTCCGGATGCCCCACAGAAGGACGGCGGCGATCAGGATGAAGGCGGCGATCCCGACGACCCAGGAGTACGGGCTGCGCGGGCGGGGCGGCTCGGGTGGTCCCTCGACCGGCTCGGGCTTGACGCGGTCGAGCTCCTCGAAGCGCTCCGCGGCGGAGCGCGTGTCCTTCCCGAGGTCGCCGAAGCGGTCCTCGCTCATCGCGGCGCCGGCTCGGCCCGGCCGCGCCGCAGCCTCGGCAGGCGCGGCCGCCGCAGGCGCCGCAGGCGGGGGCGGCGCGGGCGCGGGATGCGCAGGTCGCGCAGGCTGATCGGGCCCCGCTCCTCGGCCCAGGCGAGCGCGGCGGGCAGGACGAGCATGACCCCGAGCAGCGCGACGGTGAGGTCCACGACGGTGACGATCCCGAAGTCGCGCAGCATCCGGATGTCGGAGACGATCAGCGCCGCGAAGCCCGCCGTGGCGGTCGCGCCGGACGCGAGCACGGCGGCGCCGGTCGAGGCGTAGGTCAGGTCGAGCGCGTCCTCGACGCTCGCTCCCGCGTCGCGCTCCGCCCGGTAGCGGGCGGACAGGAGCACGCTGAACTCCGTGGAGATCGCGATCACGAGCGCCCCGAGCGTGGCCGACATCGGGTTGAGAGGGATCTGGAGGAGGAACAGGACGAGCGCGGACCAGCCCGTCGCCAGCGCGATCGGGATGAGCGGCACGAACGCCTCGCGGCGGCTGCGGCGGATCGCGAGCAGCACGAGGAAGACGCCGGCGAGCGCCGCGAGCAGGGTGAGCGCGCGGCGCGTGGAGGACGCGAGCTTGTCGTTGGCCTGCGCCGCCAGCACGGGAAGCCCGACCACGTTGGCCTGGACCCCCGGCGGCGGGTCGAGCCGGTGCTCGATGTCCTCGATCACGCGCTGCTGGCGCTCGAGCGGCATCAGGCGGATGCCGAACGCGAGCGTCGCCGTCTTGCGGTCGGCGGTGATGACGGCCTGCGAGAAGTAGGGCGGGACCGCCTCGAGCAGCGCGGTGGCCGCCTCCTTCGTCGGGGTGCCGGCGCGGAACAGGTCGGGCAGCGACAGGGCAGGGCAGAGCTCGGGCGGGTCGGCCTTCTGGGCGCAGGTCTCCCCCGCCTCGTAGCCGTGCGCGGCCAGCACGTCGCGCTGGAAGCGGGTCATCCACTCGATGACGGCCGGGTTCGTGAGATCGGGCGCCTGGACCATCACGTCGATCTGGCCCGACACGCCCGTGACCTCCTGAAGCGTGTTGACGTCGCGGAGGGCCGGCAGGTCGGCCGGCACCAGCTCGCGCACGTCGGAGACGACCTCGGTCTGGGTGTCGGCAACCCAGCCGCCGACAGCGATTACGAGGCCGATCGCGAGTACGCGCCGAGGCCGCTCGATCGCCGACCAGAGCGCGCGCCGGGCGGTGTCGGAGATCCCAGCGGCGGTGATGCGGCGGGCGCGGGCGACCGCGAGCCCGAGCCGCGTGTCGGCGAGCCGCTCGCCGGCAGAGCGCAGGCGCGCGCGCGCGCGGAAGCATCGGCGGGATGCCCGCGGGACGCTCGGCGCGGTCGCCGTAGCGGACGAGCAGCGCGAATCCCGCGGTGAGCGCGCAGGCGAAGGCGAGCACGATGCCGATGACGAGCAGCACGCCGAAGCCCCGGACCATCGGGACCGGGGAGAGCAGGAGGACCAGGAAGCCGACAATCGTCGAGAGGCCGGCGGCGGCGATCGTCGGGCCGCCGAGGGCCGCCGAGGCCGGCGCCGCCTCCTCCGCGGGCAGGCCGCCGTACACGCGCTCCTCGTCGAAGCGCGCGTGGAACTGGATCGAGTAGTCCACCGCGAGGCCGATCAACACCGGCAGCGCGGCGATGCCCGCCATTGTGAGGCCCGCGCCCGCCAGTGAGATCGCACCGAACGCGAGCGCGGCGGCGGCGAGCGCGAGGCCGAGCGGCAGCATCCGCAGGCGCGGCCCGGCGCTCCGGAACACGAGCGTGAGCGTGGCCGCCATCACGACGAGCGCGGCGAGCAGCAGGATGATCATCGAGGACTGCAACTCGTCGGCGAGTCCCTCGACCACGACTGGGACGCCGGAGATCACGTAGCTGCCGCCCTGCTGCGGCTTGAAGCGGTCGTCGACGACCGCACGTTTGATCAGGGCCAGCGCCTGCTCGCGGTCGTCCTCGGACAGCTCCGGGCGGAGCCGGACCTGGACGAGTGCGGCGTTCTTGGACGGGAACAGGTAGGCGAAGCGCGCCTTCGGCTCACCGGTCCCGCGCGAGGGATCGAAGACGAGCTGGGAGACGAACTGGGTGTTGTCGAGCGACGGCAGGCTCGAGAGGCCGTAGCGGAGCGCGAGCTTCAGCGACTCCTCGACGAACTTGCCCTGTACGAGCTCCTCGGCCTGGCGCTTCAGCCGGCGCTGGGTCCCGACCGGGTCGCCGCGGCTCTTCGAGGCCTTGCGGGCCGCCTCGCCCGCCTCGGCCGCCTGGCGGGCGTTCTCGGCGCGGCGCGCCTCGAAGCCCTTGAGGATCTCGTTCGCCGCGGTGTTGACGAACGTGCCCGGTCCGTAGACGACCTTCGCCGGCTTCTCGCGCGCGAGGTCGGTGCAGACCGGCGGCAGCTCCTTCAGCCCCTCGGCCGGGACGTTCCCGGACAGGCAGCCCTCGAGCGAGACGAGCCGGCCGAGGTCCGGGGTGAGCATCGTGCGCTGGAGGTCGCCCTTCACGAGCACGATCACGGCCTCGTCGCCGAAGCGGTCGCGATAGCGCTCGGTCGCCTGGAAAGAGGCGGTACCCTCGTCGACCAGGGTGTCGGTCCCGGCGCTCGGCTCGAGCCGCAGCGCGAGCGCGGCGCCCGCGAGCGCGAGCGCGACTACCACCGCGAGCACGAGGCGGGGGCGGCGCGCGACCGCACGGACGATCCTCTCGAAGCGGGCGCTCATCGGCAGCCGAGACTAGGGGGTCGGTGTTGAGGCCGCGCTAAGGGCGGCCCATGAGCCGCTCAGGCGATGCCTACTCATTACGGATGGGGATGGAAGAGGCCCGCATGAGCGGGGAAGCAGGGAGCGACGCGTGCAGCGCACGCGAGCGACCGATGACCCGCTCAGGCGATGCCTATTCCATCCCCAGCGGGCCCTGGGCCTCGCCCGAGAGGAACTGCCGGACGAACTGGTTGTCGGACTCGAACAGCTCCTTCGCCGGGCCCGCCTCCACGATCCGGCCCTTCCAGAGCACGGAGATGAAGTCGGCAACGCGACGGGCGGACATGATGTCGTGCGTGATGACCACGTACGCGCCGCCGTTCTCCTCGTGGATCTCCTTGATGAGCTCGCAGAGGAGGGCCGTGCGGACCGGGTCGAGGCCCGAGTCCGGCTCGTCGAAGAGCACGATCCGGGGATCGAGCACCAGCGCGCGGGCGAACCCGGCGCGCTTGCGCATCCCGCCCGAGAGCTCGTTCGGCATCTTGTCGTGGGCGCCGCCGAGGCCGACCTCGCGCAGGCGCCGCGTGACGATCTCGCCGATCTCGTCCTCGCCCTTGTCGGTGTGCTGGCGGAGCGGGAACGCGACGTTGTCGTAGAGGTTCATCGAGCCGAAGAGCGCGCCGTCCTGGAAGAGGACGCCGAACTTCTTGCGCATCTCGAAGAGGTCGTCGTCCGCCATGTTCGGCACGGACTCGCCGTGGACGAGGACGTCGCCCTCGTCCGGGTAGAGCAGGCCGACCATGTGCTTGATGCACACGGACTTGCCGGTGCCCGACGGGCCCAGGATCATCGAGATCTGCTCGTCCGGGATGCCGAGGTTGAGGCCGTTGAGGATCGTGTTGCGCCCGAACGACTTGTGGACGTCGATGAACTCGACGGCGTCGGTGGAGCCGTGGTCGCGCTTGCGGCCCGTGTGCCAGTAGTACGGGTGCTCGCCCTCGCGGGTCTGGTCCTTGATGTTGTCCGGGATCTCCGTCTCGTCCTCGAACGCGAAGCCTTCGGGGCGCGGCGGCAGCGGCTCCGTCGCGGCGGCGCGGCGGCCGGACGCGGTCGGCTCGCTCGTGACGGCGGGGGCGGCCGCGGCGGGAGCCGCCGCGGCGGGCGCGGGCTTCTCGGCGGCGGGCTGCTCGGCAGGCTCGTTCAGCTCGGCCGCGGCGCCGCCGTACAGCGCGCGCTGGACCTTGTCCTCCTCGGCGGCCGGCGGCGTGGCCGCGGGCGGCTCCGGAGCGGGGCTCGCGCCGCCGTTCCCCGTGTCCTTCGGCTCGTCTTCCTTCTTCCTACGCCAGGTGGGCATTCGTCATCCTCCGATCGGGGCTCTTGGGTTGGCGCCCCAGAAGACTTGTGTGCCGAGCATTCCGATGAGGTGCACGAGCACTGTGTTGAGGACCATTGATTTGGCGGTGGCTGTGCCGACGCCGACGGGGCCGCCGGAGGCGTTGT
>DATMJO010000032.1:0-12354 GCA_035553855.1 Thermoleophilaceae bacterium
TCTCGAGCGCCCAGATGCCGTTGTTGCCCATCACGGCGACCACCGGGATGCCGTGGCGGACCATCGTGTCGAACTCCAGCCCGGCGAACCCGAACGCGCCGTCGCCGAGCAGCAGGCACACCTGCTTGCCGGGGCGGGCCAGCTTGGCCGCCATGGCATAGCCGGGCCCGGCGCCCAGGCAGCCGAACGGCCCGGGGTCCATCCAGCAGCCCGGCTCGTAGGTCTCCACCACGCGCCCGGCGTAGGAGACGAAGTCCCCGCCGTCGCCGACCACCACGGCGTCGCGCTCGAGCACCTGCGCGAGCTCGGCGTACACGCGCATCGGGTGCAGCGGCGAGCGGTCGTCGGAGAGCTCCGCCTGCTCGGCCGCGCGCTTCTCCTCCTCCTTCGCGCGCAGCGATGCGATCCACTCCGAGCGGTCCGGGCCGCCCGCCACGGCCTCGCGCAACGCCTCGAGCGTGGCGGGCACCCCGCCGTAGAGCTCGGCCGCGACCTCGCGCGGGTGCGGGCGCTCGGGCGGCGCCGAGCCGATGGCGACGATGTGGGTCTCGTCCCCGAACGAGCCGCCGAAGCCGAGGCGGAAGTCCATCGGCACGCCGATCACGAGTGCCACGTCGGCGCCCTTGAGGGCGTCCGAGCGCGCGCGAGAGAAGAAGTTGGCGTGGTCGGCGGGCATGCACCCGCGCCCCAGGCCGTTGACGAGCACGGGGATGCCGAGCTCCTCGCTCAGGGCCACCAGCGCCTGCTCGCCGTGCGCCCAGTACAGCCCGGTGCCGGCCATGATCGCCGGCCGCTGTGCACTCCTCAGCAGCTCGGCGGCGGCCTCCACGCCCTCGGCCGCCGGCAGGCCGCGGGGATCGGGCAGCTCGGCTTGGCCGGGCTCGGCCTCGCCCTCCATGAAGACCTGGTCGAGCGGGAAGTCCACGAACGCAGGGCCCGTGGGCGCCTCGAGCGTGGCGCGCAGCGCGCCGTCCACCAGCCCGGCGATCTCCGCGGTGGTCGCGGCCGTGCGCGCCGACTTGACCAGCGGCGCGACGAACGGCACGTGGTCGATCTCCTGCAGCGAGCCCTGGCCCCAGCGCATCGCGGGCGCGCGACCGCCGAGCACGACCATCGGGGAGTTGTTCTGCATGGCCGCGGCCATCGGGCTCATCCCGTTCGTCACGCCCGGCCCGGCAGTCAGCGCGCAGACGCCGGGCTCGCGGGTGGCCTTCGCCCAGCCCTCGGCCGCGAACGCCGCGGACTGCTCGTGGCGGGTGTCGACGATGTCGATCCCCTCCTCCCGGCAGCCGTCGAAGATCGAGAAGAGATGCCCTCCGGAGAGCGTGAAGAGCTTCGTCACGCCATGCGCCTTCAGCCGCTGCGCGACGATGCGCCCGCCGTGGACCTGCGTTGCCTCTGACTGCTGGGTTTCGGTCGACATGGCGGCGAGCCTATCGAGGCGGACTCGATGCGGTACAACCCGGCGCGTGAGCGTTCTCGACGGCGACTTCGACGGGACGTTCGGCTTCGACGCGCGCTACCTGGACGCGGGCGGCGTCCAGCTCCACTACGTGGACGAGGGACCGCGCGATGCGGCCCCGGTGGTGATGCTCCACGGCAACCCCACCTGGAGCTACATGTACCGCAAGCCGATCGCCTCGCTGAGCGCTCAGGGGCACCGCTGCATCGCCCTCGACCACATGGGCTTCGGCCGCTCCGACAAGCCTCCGGAGCTCCGCAGCTACCGCCTGCGCCGCCACATCGACAACACGGTCGCCTTCCTCGACGCCCTCGACCTGACCGAGGTCACGCTGGTCCTGCACGACTGGGGCGGGCCCATCGGCCTGGGCGCCGCACTCGAGCGCCCGGACCGCATCGCCTCGATCGTGTGCATGAACACATGGGCCTGGGAGCTGCCGAGCTTCCTGCCGCCCTTCCTGCGCGAGTTCCGCACCGACGGGCTCGGGGAGATCCTGGCGCTCGCGGGGAACCTGATGGTCGAGGCGATCCCCGGCGGGATGACCCGCCGCGACCACGACGCGCCGATGATGGACGCCTACCGCGCGCCCTTCCCCGACTACTGGTCGCGCGTGGGCACGCTCGCCTTCACGCGCGACATCCCGCTCACCGAGCGGGATCCCTCGGCAACGGAGATCGCCCGCATCCAGGACGGCCTCGGCTCGCTCGGCAAGCCGTTCCTGCTCGTCTGGGGCATGCGCGATCGCGTCTTCCAGCCGGTCTTCCTCGACCAGTGGCGCCAGCTCGTCACGGACTGCCGCGTGGTCGAGATCGCGGACGCGGGCCACTATCTCGTGGAGGACCGCCCGGACCTCGTCGCGGAGGCCGTTCACGATTTCGTGACGAATCGTTGACAGAGGGTTGACATCCCCCCTTGTGTGGGGAGTACGTTTGGGTCCGACCGAACCCGACAGGAGGAGGCCCCGGAATGACAGAGATCCCGGGCATCATCGTGCCGGACGTTGACGAGGACGTCGAGCTCGAGGGAATGATCGATGAGGTGGGCATCCAATCGCCGCTCATCACGTTCCCCTCGGCCGTCAGCGAAGACGAGAGCTGGGCGGGGGCGTTCGACGCCATGATCGCCGCCGGCCTGTTCGAGCTCTAGCCCGCCAAGCGGGCATCGGGCGTCGGCAACCGGCCGGCGCCCGGCCCCGGGTGGGGCTCAGCGCACCCTGAAGGTGCGGAGGTTGCTGCGGTTGAAGACGGCCTCGGTCGCGCCTCCCGCCTGGTGCGCGCGGCTGAGCAGCCGGAAGCGCCCGCGCCCGCGGAGGCGCACCCGCGCGCTCCAGCGCTCGCGGCCGCTGGCCGGCAGCCAGACCGGCGCGTCGCACGGCCCGGCCCGGAAGCCCTTGCCGGTGTACCAGGCGCAGCGCCTGCCGGACACGCGCGCGACGGCGAACTCGACGCGGCCCACGCCCAGCTCGTCGGCGGACGCCGTGCCCGCGATCCGCGACGGCGGGCGGCGGCGATCGAAGATCTTGCCCTGGCGCGGCGCCGTGATGCGGCTGCGCGGGTCGCCGCAGCCGTCGCCGTCGCCGTCCGTGCCCCGTCGTGTGTGCGGGCAGCGGTCGCTCCCGTCGGCGATGCCGTCGTTGTCGTCGTCGGGATCGCAGTCGTCCCCGGCCCCGTCGCGGTCCGAGTCGAGCTGCGCGGGGTTCGCCAGCCCGGGGCAGTTGTCGCGGCCGTCGAGTGCGCCGTCGCGGTCGTCGTCGTCGAAGCGGAGCCGCACTATCCGGCCGCTGCCGGCGTCGGCCACGTAGAGGATCGCCCCCGGCGCGAGCGCGAGGTCGGCCGGAGCCGAGAGCGTGTCCCCGAAGGACGCCACGAAGCGGGATGCGAAGCCGCGGGCCGCGCGCCCCGTCTCGACCTCCCCCTCACCCTCCCCGCCGCCCAGCTCGGGACCGCTGTCGGGGGCGACATCGAAGAGCGTCACGCGGCCGTTGCCGGAGTCGGCCACCAGCAGTCGCCCCAGGGGGTCGCGCAGCAGGCCTCGCGGCGCGCTCACCTGGCCGGCGCCGCTGCCGGACCCGGCGATCGTCTCGAGGTAGAGGCCGCGGCGGTCGTAGAGGCGCACCTCGCCCCCGGTCGCGCTGCGGTCGGAGACGTAGATGCGGCCCTCGCGGTCGCGCGCGATGCCCTCCGGCGACTCGAACCCGGACGGGTGGTCGAGGCCGAAGGCCGACACGGGGATCTGCCTGCCGCCCGACGGGCGCCACGCCTGCACCCGGACGTTGCCCTGCTCGGCGATGTAGATGTGCGCCGCGCTGTCCACGACGAGCGCGCGCGGCGTGGCCATCCGGCCGAACTCCGTCCCGCCTCCTCCGAACTGGCGGCGGAGCGTGGTGCCGTCGACGAACGAGTCGAACATGATCCCGATGTCGCGGCAGGCGTCGCTCACGTAGATGCGGCCGCGGTTGTCGATCCTGATGCCCGCCGGGCAGTCGAGTACCTCGTCGCCCATCGTCCCGAGGAAGGCGTTGCCGGAGCGCGCGTCGTCGTAGATCTCGACGCGGCCGGTCCCGGCGTCGGCCACGTACACGCGCCCGGCCGCGTCCGTGGCTATCGCCGCGGGCTCGGCGAAGCGGCCGCCGGGGCCGAGCGCCGACCCGAACGAGCCGTCGTGCTCGAACAGCGCGGCGCCGGCCGCCGCGGGGACGGCGAGCAGGGACACGACCAGTGCGAGGGCGAAGAGGACTTTCACGTGCAGCCGGAAGGGAAACAGGCGAAGCGGCGGATGGTTGCGGAACCGGACGCCGCTAGAGCGCGTGCGCGACGTCGCGGCGCGAGGCCACGATCGTCTCGACGTGGCCGGGCAGGACATCGACGCCGGGGCGGAAGTCGCCCGCGCGGACGCGGATCACGGCCGAGCCCGCCGTCTGGATCGCGCTGCGTGCCTCACGGCGCACGCCCGGGAGCTCATCCGCGGGCACGCCCGCGGCGCGCAGGAAGCGGTCGAGCGTGCCGGAGCCCAGGTCGTTCGCCGCGACCTCTAGCTCCTCCACCCGCACGCCGGCGCCCCTGGCGCCCGCGTCGGCGCGGATGATGCATGCGGCCATGTCGTCCGGCGTGCGGTCGGCCGTGCGCGAGACCTCTTCGAGCAGCTGCTCGGCGGTGGCGTCCGGGCCCAGCTCGGCGAGCAGCGCCGCGAGGCGCTCGCGGCCCAGCAGGTCGTCGCCGATGCGCGCCTCGATCATCCCGTCGGTGAAGAAGCAGGCGGTCGAGCCGGCCGGCAGCGAGACCGTCGTCTGGCGGAGCCCGGTGGTGGCGCCCGTGCCGATCGGCGGCGACGACGAGACCGTCACGGGATCGTGCGCCGGAGGGCCGAGCAGGATCGGCGGGGGGTGCCCGGCCGATGCGTAGGTGAGCGTCCCGGCCTCCGGGTCGTATACGGCGAGGACGACGGTCGCGAACTCCGTACCGAGGTCGTCGTCGAGCACGCCGCCCGCGACCTTCAGCGCGGCGCGGGGCTCGAGGCCCGCGTCGAGGTAGGCGCGCAGCGTGTAGCGCATCAGGGCGGTGCGGGCCAGCGCGTCGCGGCCGTGGCCGGCGACGTCGCCGACGATCAGGCCGATGCGGCCGCCGTCGAAGGCGAAGGCGTCGTAGAAGTCGCCGCCGGCGGCCAGGCCCTCCGCGGGGCGGTAGGCGACCGTGGAGACGAGCGGGCCGAGCCGGTCCGGGACGGCGGGCAGGAGCGCCGCCTGGAGCAGGCCGACCTCGTCGAGCAACTGGGCGCGCTGGCGCGCGAGACGGCGCGCGCGGAGCGAGGCGATGACCGACCAGAGGCCGAAGAACAGAGCGAGCGCGGCGAGGATGACGAGGCCGAGCCGGAACGGGACCGGCAGCGCGGCCGCGGCGTCACCGACGGCGGCGGGGAGCCCGCCGAGCTTGGGGTCGTCCGAGACGGGCGGCGGGTCACCGGCGGTCGCGACGAGTCCGACGCGGCCGAGCCTGCGGATCGCGGGGCGCTCGCCGCCGCGGGTTGAGAGGACGCGGCTGTCGCCGATGGGCGCGAGCGCCGGCCGGGGCGATGTTCCAGCCGCGCCGAGCACGCTGGCGGCCGGCCCCGCGGAGCGGCGGTCGCGGGCGCGACTGCCGGTCGAGGACCCGCGGCGGTTGGAGGTGGTCCGCCTGCCCGTGCGGGCCGGCGCGGTGGCCGGGGCGGTCGCTGGAGCGGAGGTGACCGGCGTGGGCTGCTGGCTCGCGACCGGCGTGCGCCGCCCGCCCGAGGCGGCCCCGCTGCCCTCGCCGTCGTCGTCGGATTCGGTGTCAACCTCGGCCTCGCGCTGCTTCGGCTTCGACTTCTTCGGGGCCTGCGCGGCGGGCTGCTGCGGCTGGGGGGCGGAGTTCGCCGCGACGTCTTCGTCGTCGTCGCGCTCGGTGTCTCCGTCAGCGGAACGGGTCGTGTTGCCGTCGGAGTCGGCCCCCTTCGGTTCCTTCTGCTTCTTCTCGTCCTTGTCCTTGGCGGCCTGCGCCGTCGGAGCGCCGTCCGCCGAGGCCGCGATACCGGGCAGGACGGCGACGAGCGTGAGCGCGACGAGCGCGAGCCCGAAAATCCTCAACCGTGCTGCCCACCGCCCCATCACTAGCTCTTCGTCCCTTCCAGGGGCGATCTTGAGCCGTCCCCCTGGACATATGTACGAGTGGACAGGTTCGAATCCTCGAAATTGGGCGCATATATGCGCGTCGGCTCGCTGCGGCCGCGCAGCGAGACCTCGCCACGGGGCTCCAGAACCACGTGCCCGTCCGCGAGCAGGCAGCGAGTGGCCTCGGTCAGGAGGACCGGCTCACCCAGCTCTCGCGTCTGCTTCTCCACACGTGCGGCCACGTTCACCGGATCTCCGATCACTGTGAACTCGAGTCTTCCCCCGCCGCCGACCGAGCCGGCGACGACTGGACCCGAGTTTAGGCCCACCCCGATCCTTACGCCACCTTGGTAACGGCGCTCGACCTCGGAGGCGATCTCGCAGGCGGCCGCGAGCGCGCGGTCCGCGTGGTCGCCCGCGCGCTCGGGGACGCCGAACACCGCGAGCAGCCCGTCGCCCACGAACTTGTTCGCATGCCCGCCGTGCTTCGAGACGATCGGCACCACGAGACCGAAGAAATCGTTCAGATGCGCGACGGCCTCGCGTGCGCTCGCCTGCTCCGCGAAGGCGGTGAAGCCCTGGATGTCCACGAACATCGCGGTCGCCTCGACCTCCTCGCCCTCGAGCAGCTCGCCCTCCGCGAGGACGCGCTTGGCGATCTCCGGGTCCACGTAGCTGCCGAACGCCGAGCGCAGCGTCTCGCGCTCCTCGAGCCCCGAGAGCATCGCGTTGAAGCTCGCGGCGAGGCGTCCCATCTCGTCGCCCGAGACGACGGGCACGCGCGTTGAGAGGTCACCCTCGCGCACCCGGCTCGTCGCCTCGAGCAGGTCGTCGACCGGGCCGAGCACCGACTTCGTGACGAGCAGGGTCAGCTCGAACGAGATCGTGAAGGCCACGAGCACCGCGACGATCACGTCGAGGCCGAGGTCCTCGAGCGACGCGCGCTCGCGGGTCGAGAGCCCGCTCACGACCACGCCCGTGATCACGTTGATCAGCGGCAGCGCGCCCAGCAGCTTCCAGCGCAGCGGCACGCCGAGCGGCTGGCCCTGGAAGTCCGGCGGCAACTCGCCGACGATGTCGACGAGCACGGGGCGAACGAACAGCTCCGTCGAGAAGAAGTGGAGGATCGCCGCGTAGGCGATCGCGACCAGCGTCCCGGCGCAGACGATCGCCGACGAGTACCAGGGGAGGTCGAACTCGATCGGGAGCACCACCGACAGGGGCAGCGCGATGATCACGAACGGCGGCCAGCCCGACGCGCGCACCACCTCGCGCGGCAGCTCGACGGCGCGGCGCCATGCCTCGAGCGGGTCGTCGCGGTCCTTGATCCAGCGCCGGATCGGCATGGCGGCCCGCAGCATCTGCCTCGAGCTGTAGGCGATGCCGATCGTGACCACCACCTCGGAGATGACGAAGACCCTCAGGAACTCCGCGGCCGAGACGTCCACGTAGAGGGCGAACAGCCCGAGCGTGCCGAGCGTGATGACCGCCGCCGAGGCGACGTTGAACACGAGGTACGCGAAGACGTACAGCGAGCCAAGCCGCCGGTACAGCCAGTTGAAGGCGAACGGCATCGAGCGATTGTCCCGCACCGGCCCTGCCGGCGCGAAGGGCGGCTAGGGGCGCCCGGTCGTCGGGAGGCCGTCGGTGCCGCGGGAGTCCTGCGGCGGCGGCTTGAGGTCCGGCTCCCCGTCCTTCTCGATCACGTCGTACTTCTTGCCGGTGTAGAGCGACGCGGGCTGCTCGAAGCAGGGGGGCTCCTCCACCGGCGGCGGGCCCGGCCTGTCGACCGGCTCGTTCGTCGTGGTCGTGTGCGAGCAGTCGAAGGTCTCGAAGATGCCGAGGTTCGCGCCGCGGAGGTAGTAGTTCGGGGCGAGGTAGGCCGAGCCGCGGTCGTGGCTCGGGCGGCTCGTGCCAGTCGAAACGGAGCGCCCGTTGATCGCCCCGTAGGCGCGCAGGTAATGGCGCCGCGAGGTGCCGGGAAGCGGATCGAGGGAGCCGCTGAAGGCCGCAGGGCCGTGGGTGATGAAGGTCGAGAGGTACGCCTGGTTGAAGTTCGCGAACGCGAGGATCGGGTTCAGCTCCTCCAGGAAGGGATGGAGCTGGTCGAAGACGGGCGAGGCGCCGTTCAGCACCTTCACGAGCTCGGGGAACTCCTTGCGCGACAGCGAGATCAGCGGATCGAGGTCACGGAAGAGCTTGCGCAGGTCCGGAGCGAGCGCAGCCACGTCGCGGATCGTGGGCGTGAGGTCGTCGGCGACCGGCTGGAGGTCCTCGACCAGCGGCTGCGTGTCGCGCGAGAAGCCCTCGAGGCGGTCGAGCGTCACGCGCGACTCGTCGAGGAAGGTCGGGAAGATCCGGAAGGTCTCCTCGAGCGCCGCGTCGCGGGAGGCGAACGCCTCGAACGTGCGGCCCGAGTTCACGATCAGCGAGCGCAGCTCGCCGTCCCGCTCGGACAGGGCACGGAACACGACGCCCGTGTTCTTCACGAGGTCGCGCAGCGCGCGGTCCTGCTCGTCGAGCACGCCGAGCACGTCGGCGCCGTCACGCGCGAAGTCGTCGAGGTTGCCTAGCGCGTCGTTGAGGTCCTGCCCGGTGCCGCCCTGGATCGCCTGGGCGGAGCCCTTGATCCACGCCTGGAACGCGCGCTGGGTGTCCTTGTCGAAGGCCTGGAAGATCTCGTCGAGCTCGACCGTGGGCTCGATCTGCACGCGTGGGAGCTCGCCGCCGTCCTGGATCGTGCCCTTGCGCGTGTCGCCCGGCGTGATCTCCACGTAGGTCTCGCCCAGCAGGGTCTTCTGCCGCAGGATGACCTTCGAGTCCCGCGGGACCGGCGCGTACTTCGAGTCGATCTCGAGCGTGACCCGCGTGCGCGCCGCCCCGTCCTCGAGCTTCTTCGTCTTGACCTTGCCGATGTTCACGCCCGACATGCGGACGTCGGCCTCCTGGGCGAGCGTCGTGGCCTCGGGGATGGAGGCGGTGACGCGGTAGCCCTCGGGGCGTAGCGGGATCGGGCCGCCGAAGGCCAGCCAGAGGAACAGCAGCAGGCCGAAGCACGACATCGCGAAGACGACCATCGAGAGGATGCGGCCGAGGCTGGGAGCTTGTTTCTGCATGGCCTAGGGAGCGCTCGTTCCGCAGGTGTTGGGGTCGGAGAGAAGCGGCAGGAAGCCGAGCAGGCCGGCCGCGGCGGGCGCCTCACCCGCGATCGTGTCGCGGATCGTGTCGCAGCTCACGGTGAGCTGGCCGCGGCGCAGCGGGCCCGAGCCGTCCGAGGTCGAGAAGAGCGAGTCGGTGTTGTGCGCGATCCAGGCGACCCAGTAGAGGTAGCCCTCGTCGCGCGCCGCGTCGCGCGCTGCGTTGCCAGTGAGCGGCTCGGCGCCGTTCGGGTTGAAGGCCGCCATGTTGAAGAAGCGGTTGAGCTGCTTGAAGCCCGCGGTGAGGTCGGGTGAGGCGGCCGCGAGGTCCTTCGCGGCGGGGCGCAGGTCGTCCACGTAGGGGCGCGCCTCGCGGACGAACGGGCGGATGTCGTTCCGGAGCGAGGGCGTGGCCTCCTTGCCGAACGGAAGCAGCTCCCTGTTCGCCTCGTCGAGGGCGCGGAACGCGGGCCGCAGGCTCTCGAGCGACGGCCCGAGCTCGCGGCCGAGGTCGTCCACCTTGAGCAGGGCGCCCTCGGTCGTGCGCAGCGCGCCGGGCAGCTTCGCGACGGTCTGCGAGACCTCGGCGTCGACGGAGGCGAAGGCCTCGAACACCTGGTTCGACGCGCTCACGAGCCGCGTCAGGTCGCCGTCGGTGTCGGCCACCTCGTTGATGAGCGAGCTGTAGTTGTGGACGAGCTGCTTGAGGTTCCGCCGCCTGGTGGCGATCGCCCGCGAGAGGTCGCGCACGTCGCGGTGGATGGGCCCGAGCCGCGCGAACGTCTCCTGGAGGTCACCGCCGCGCCCGTCGAGGCCCTTGCCGGCGCCCGAGACCAGGAGCTTCAGGTAGTCGCGCGTGTCGCGGTCGAGCGCCGCGAGGAACTCGTCCGGGTCGATGTCGGGCGCCGTGTTCTCCACGGGGACCCGCCCGCCGTCGGGCAGCACGGGCTCGCCCTTCGTGCCGGGCTCGAGCTCGATGAACATGTCCTTCAGGCCCGTCTTCGGGCGGAGCAGGGCGGTCGCGTCTGCGTGGACGACGTTCTCGTACTCCTGGTCGATCTCGGCGGTGACGATCGCGATCCCGTCCTCCACCTCGACCTTCGCGATGTCGCCGATCTTGACCCCGGCGACGCGGACGGTCTGTCCCTGGCCCGGGATGACCGCCTGGGCGTCGCGGAACTCGAGCTTGATCTTCTTCGGGGTCTCCTCGATCACCGGGAAGCGGAAGCGCTGCTCGTTGAGGATGTAGCCGCCGACGCCGATCCCGATCGCGAAGAGCGCGATGATCGCGATGAAGTCGCCGAGGTGCTTCTGGATGGCCAGCTTCACTTGGCCTCACCCCGCTTCAGGAGGCGGTAGCGCATCCCGACGCGATCGAGGCCGGCGCGCTTCGCGGCGACGTCGAGCTCCCTGAGCGTGGAGTAGGGGCTCGGGTCGATCGTGGGCCGGCCGGCGTCGCGGTCCTTGACGTGCTGGCGGAAGAGCGCGAGGAAGGTCTCGACCTTCTTCACGAGGCGCTTGTCCTCGGCGGACTTCGGCTTCGCCGTGCTCGCGCGCGTCGCCTGCGTGTCGGTGGCACCGCCGGGCGCGTTCAGGTCGGGGACCTCCTGCGTCTCGCAGGGGACGTCCGGGCGGAAGTCCGGGCGCCGGTCGGGGCGCGCCGGGCGCACGCCGACGGGCGGGAACAGCGCCGAGCCGAAGGTCTGCGAGCCGTCCTCGCCCGGCTGGACCAGCGTGTACGGGCCGGAGCCGAAGTTGAAGTGGAACATCGGCGAGTTGCCGTCCACGATGCGGCTCTCCCCGGAGAGGCCGACCAGCCCGCGCGAGGAGAGCTTGAAGAACGGTTCGCCATCGAGGCCGGGGAAGTCCGGGCTCGGCACGCCCTTGACCGCGAACGGGGCGAGCACGTTCGACTGGCAGGCGGAGAGGGCGCGCCCCTGCTCGAGGAATTGCGTCTGCGAGCGGTTGAGGGCGACCAGGTCCGGCAGCGCGACACGCAGATCCTCGGTCAGCCCCTTCAGCTCGTCCTCGGAGACGAGCTGACGGGCCTGGCGGATGAAGGGCAGGTTGGCGTCGATCGCGGGGCCCGTCGAGCGCGTCGCCGGCAGGGCGTCGCGGGCGAAGGCGCGCAGCGCGGGCAGCGAGCCGTTCAGCTCGCGCAGCGCGGGCAGGCCCGCGCGGAGCACGTCGTCGAGCGCCGGGATCGCGGCTTCCAGCGCGACGTCCTCGCGGGCGAGCGACGCCGCGAAGGTGTTGAAGTTCGTGACCAGCGCGCGCAGCTCGTCGGGGCGGGCGGCGAGCGCCTTGAACGCCTTGGCCTGGCCACGCACGAGGCGCGAGAGATCGCGCGGGCGCGTGCCGAGCGAGGCCTCGTTCGCCAGCGAGGAGAGCCGGTAGGCGTCGGCCGCGTAGCGGTAGGTCTGGTTGAGGCCGCGGGCGCCCTTGCCCTCGAGGCCCTGGGCGAACTCGTCGAGCAGCACCTGGAGGTCCTTGCGGGTGTCGCTCTG
Organism: Thermoleophilaceae bacterium; assembly: GCA_035553855.1. Classification (GTDB taxonomy): domain Bacteria; phylum Actinomycetota; class Thermoleophilia; order Solirubrobacterales; family Thermoleophilaceae; genus JBBDYQ01. The sequence goes on from DATMJO010000032.1 coordinate 11,731, forward strand.
AAGCGCCGCCAGCAGGTCGTTGAACTGGACCGGGGTCGCGGTCTGCTGCACCGGCAGCGTGTCCCCGTCCGCCAGCACCGGCGCCGACGGCGAGCCGGGCTCGAGGTCGACGAAGAAGTTGCCCTCGAGGAAGATGCGCGGCCGGATCTTCACGGTGGCGTCCTTGTGGATCGGCAGCCCCGACTCGTCGATCTCCATGGTGACCCGCGCGCCGCGCTCTGCGGTGACCGGCTCGACCTTCGTGACCGTCCCGATGTTCACGCCCGCGATCCGCACCGGCGACTTGGCCTTCAGGTTGGCCGCGCTCTCGAAGGTCGCGGTGAACTCGTACGGGTTCGCGAACGGGTTCGACTGCGTGTAGGCGAAGTAGCTGAAGATGATCGCCGCGGCGATCACGAGCGCGCCGGCCGCGAACGGCGCCATGCCCTTGTCAAGGCGGGAGCGCTTTCTGCGCCGGAAGATGGCCATCACGGCACGTCCTCGACGTTGTCGATCCCGAGCCGGCGAGAGGTGTAGGTGCCGCCGGCGAGGCCGGGCGTGTCGTCACCGACGACCACGTGCGAGCCGCCCGCGGCCGTGCGGTACCAGTTGTCGGTGGGCGTCCCGGACGTCGCGGTGTCGGGC
>DATMJO010000033.1:0-18598 GCA_035553855.1 Thermoleophilaceae bacterium
GACTGGGTGTAGGTGTAGTTGGGCTTTCGCCGGAAGTCGCAGTCGATGCCCAGCTCGCCGACGAGTTGCTCCATCCGGTCGATGGCCGCCTCGTTGGCCGCGCCGTATGCCCGCGCTCCATCCCGGCCGAACCGCGATCGGAGCTGCGAGTAGATCTGGGAGTGCAGCGAGCTGATCTTCGCCGTCGTGCAGCCGGTGGCGCCTCCGCCGACGCTACCGGCCTCCACGACCGCCACGCGCGCGCCCTCGCGCTTGAGCAGCAGCGCCGTCGTGATCCCGCACAGGCCGCCGCCGAGGACCGCCACGTCGAAGCTGCGATCTCCCTCCATCTGCGGATAGGGGTCGCGGGTCGCGCTTTCGAGCCAGAACGATCCGGGCCGGTTCTCCATCCACCCCTCCTCTCCCGAATCCGCGGCGCGGAAACGGCTCCGTGATCGGCGACCCCTTCCTTAATCAGCCGCAGCCAGACGGGAGCCGCTTTGATGAAGCTGCGCAGCAGCTCATCCGCCTGGTGAAGCGGATGGAGACCGAGATCTCCCGGGGGCGGACATGCGCGGCGGACGGTATCGGCGCCAAGCGGCCGCTACGCCGCTGCGACGCTCCGGGCAACCTCGAAGAGCGCTTCCGGCATCGGAGCCGGGAGCCGCCACGTGAATGCGACGGGTCGTTCTCCACGATGCTCGACGTACTCAACCGGGCCAAGGAAGGTGAACGGTTGGGTGCCGAGTTCGAAGGTCTTGCGCTCTCGCACGAAGAGCAGCACATGCGAACCGCCGGCGCGGTGATTGATGTAGCGCTGGACGGTCGGCTGCTGCGGCGTCTGGCGTGACTGCGACTCCCAATGAAATAGCTCGCGATTGATCGCATAGTCGCGGTACATCGTCGTCGGCGAGTAGTCCCGCTCGGCCTTGTGGAGGTCGACGAAGAACACGTCGCTGTTCGCCTGCGGAACCCAGAGGATCCCGCCCTGAGTCACCTTCGGCTTCGGACCGTCGGCGAAGCCGAGCGCGGCGACGATCTCCTGGCGCGAGTACCGCGCGTGGAGATTCAGCGGTATCTCCGGCGCCACCAGCGACAGCGACGCCGGCGTCCGGGAGCGCTCGTCGATCAGCATGAGCAGCTCGCGCAACTCGACACGGACCGCCTCCTCGCGCCACAGCGAGTCGAAGAATGCGTCAAGCGAAGCGTGCCCGCCTGCACCCGATGCGAGGCCCCACGCGAGCATCGTCAGCAGCCGTCGCCGGCGAGCGTCGAAGGCACCTGCTCGCGGTGCGTTATTCGCGGAGAGCACCTCGAGGTAGAACGTCACGCGTTCCGGGTCGTCGAGGTGCGTGAGGCGCTTGAGCGCCTTCAACGTCCTGCCCTCAAGTTCGCCGTCAGCGGCCGCCGCGGTCGCGCGCCCTGCGTCGCGGCGCAGGGCCGTCCAGCTGCCCGGGCGATACACGTCCTCGAGCCGATGGTCGTGGCGCTCGAGGAACTCGCTGAGCGTGACCTGATCGGGCTCAGTGCGCAGGTCCTGCACGAGCGTCGCCCACCGCGAACGCCGCACCGCCGCCTTCAGGTTGTCCAGGACGATCTCGCGACTCTGTCGATCGAGGTCGACGGTGCAGCCGGCGGGGAGAAACGGGAAGTCTTCCTCGACCTGCTTCACGACAGCGCCGCGCTTGATGTCGAGGATCGCGCGCAGTCGATCCTCGAAACGGAACTCGCGGCGGTGCTGGCCGATCAGGTCGATGACGGTCAGGTGGCTCTTGCCAGCGGCGCGACGAAGCCCACGGCCAAGCTGCTGGGTGAACACGGTCGAGGAGGAGGTGGGACGAAGGAGCAACAGGCAGTCGACGTCGGGCGCGTCGACGCCTTCGCCGAGAACCTCAACGGAGAACACGCACCGAAGTCGTCCGGCCCGGAGAGCCTGCAGCTGTCGATCACGCTCGGCCGGCGCGTCATCACCTGTCAGGGCAACACTCTCCAGGCCCGCCTCGGTGAACTTGCGCGCCATGTAGCGCGCGTGCTCCTTCGACACGCAGAAGCCGAGGGCGCGCATCGAGCCCGGATCGAGCACGATCCGCTGGACGGCCTCCAGGAGCTTCGCGACCCGCAGGTCGTCGTTGGAGAGGAGGTTGCTGAGCTCGTCGGCGACGTATCCGCCGCGACGCCACGTGACCTGGCTGAGATCCGTGCCGTCCGCGACGCCGAAGTACTGGAACGGAACGAGGAACCCCTGATCGATCGCCTCCCAGAGGCGGAGCTCGACTGCGATCCGCTGGTCGAACCAGACCGTGACGTCCTGGCCGTCGAGGCGCTCTGGCGTCGCGGTCAGGCCGAGCAACTCCCGCGGCTCGAGGTGATTGAGCAGCCGGTCGTACGTAGCGGCAGCCGCGTGGTGGAACTCGTCGACGACGAGGATGTCGAAGGTGTCGGCTGCGATCTGGTCGAGCCGCGCCTCGCCAAGCGACTGAACCATCGCGAAAACGTGGCGCCCTTCGGCGATGCGGCCGCCGCCGTGGATCTCCCCGAACGACCCGTCACGCAGAACTGCGCGGTACGTGGCAAGGGACTGCCGCAGGATCTCCTCGCGGTGCGCGACGAACAGGAGTGAAAGGTCGTCGCCGGCGGCGCGAGCGACGAGCTGCCGGTAGTCGAGGGCAGCCACGACGGTCTTGCCGGTGCCCGTGGCCGCAACGACGAGATTGCGATGCCGATCGTGACGTTCCCGCTCGATCGTCAGCGCCTCCAGCATGCGCTGCTGATGCGGGTACGGGCGAACGTCGAGGTTCGCGAACGAGATCGTCGAGGTCTCTCCGAGGGATCGCCGGTCGTGCTCGCGTAGCGCTTGGGCCAGCTCGTCGCCGTTGGTCTCGGGGTCATACGCCTCGAAGTGCTCGGACGCCCAGTGGCTCTCGAAGGTTATCCGCACTCGGCCAATCACGTGGGCGGCATCCATCGACGACAAGCGCACGTTCCACTCGAGGCCGTCGAAGAGCGCGGTGTGCGAGAGGTTGGACGATCCGACGAACGCTGTACTCAGCCCCGAGCCGCGCTCGAGCAGCCAGGCTTTGGCGTGAAGCTTCGTCGTCCTCGCGTCGAATGCGACGCGCACGTCCGCGCCCAGCGCGACCAGCTCGTCGACCGCGCGTTTCTCCGTCGCGCCCATGTACGTCGTTGTGATCACGCGGATTCGGCCACCACGCGCGGCCACCGCGGCGAGCGCGTCGCGCAGGTGCCGCACGCCCGACCAGATCACGAACGCGCAGATCAGATCGACCGAGTCCGCCGATGCGAGCTCGGCCCGCAGCTCGGACCCGACGTTCGGCTGACCCTCGGCGTTGACCAGGAGATCACTCTGGCTGAAGGGCGTCGCGGGCAGCGGCGGAAGCGGCAACACGTCGCCGAGCGGCGACCGTCCCTTGATCCCGCGGAGAATTCGCGCCGGGACGGGCACTTCAGCGTCTGAGCTGTCGCGAATGGCTCCCGCGAGGAGCGCGTTGACTCGACCCGCCTGATCGTCGGACGAGTCCTCATCAGCGGCGAGCTCACGCCGAAGCTCGTCCATGACATGCCGCGCAAGACGCTCCGGGCCCTCGGCGCCGTCAAGCGGAACCTCGTCGATCACCTCTGCCGCGAGGCGGCACAACTCACGCTCCAGGCGGCGAGTGATGAGGTGGTCGCGAGGCCCTGGGTCGACCTGGGACGGGTCGCGGGGTTCGTTCACGTTCGATCATCCCCGACGTCGTCGAGGATCTCCTGGATGAGCGCCCAGGTTCGCTGCGAGACGTCCTCGGGCTCTCCGACGAGTGCCTCAGCGCGACCTGCCATCGTCGGGATCAGCGCCTCGTGCGTGTCGGCGTGCTCGCCGAGCCACATCAGCGCCCGGTCGGTCACCGGACCGGCGACGTCGTCGCTCAGTACAAGCCGCAGGTCAGCCACGACATCACCAGGCGGGACCGCACGCAACAAGCGGTAGAGATCGTGTGCATCTTTGTCGAGCAGACGGTTCGCCGCGGTCGTCGCGCGCTCGCCGATCTTGTACGCCTTGGCGACGAGAAGACCCGCGGGACTGGCAACGCGCATCGCGACCTCCCGAGAGTCGCGGTCAGGCTCGAGCGAGGCGATCCTAATCTGGCGGTGACTCATCGCCGCCACTTCGAGACCGGGCACAACGCGCGCCGCGTAAGTGGAGTGCGGGGGAATCCGTGCGCCGCGACGTCCGCCGCCCGCGTGGAGTCCCTCCGGCACGAGCAGATCGACGGGCGGGTCGAGCGCCTCCCCCGACGACCACTCACCCGGCTGCTGGACCGAACGATCGTGGCTGAAGCCCGCGGCTGTCATCGCAGCATCCAACGTCGGCTCAGACGCTAGGCGAACCGGGATCAACGCGATGTCGCTGTCCTTCGTCGTCGTTGCGATGGCGACGTCCGCGTCACCCGTGTAGAGGTAGATCGCCTGGGCGCCGACAAGCACAAGGCCTTCCCGATGCTGCTCGAGTGCCTCCAGCGCATCGAGCAGCACTCGCCGCGCAGCGATCGTGATCGGCGAATAGCTCACCGTCCGCGCCACTCGCGCTCGTTTGCCGTCATCCAGTCGATCAGCGCTCTGCCTTCCTCGGGGTTCCGGCCGGGTCCCGCCAGGAGGTCAACGGCGACCTGCGAGGGCGCAGCGAGTCGAAGCCCATCCCTCTCAACTCTCCGCTCGAACACATAGTCGTCGTCGGGCTCGATGAGGACGACATTCGGTCGGCTTGGTGGCTCGCGTAGCCCAAGACGCGACACCAGCTTCTCGACATCTGGCGAGTAGACGAGTGCGAGCCGCGCTTCGGCGTACGGCGCCCACCGAGCAGCGGCCATCGATCCGCTGATCGCGTATCGCCCCTTCCAGCCGCGAAGGTCATCTTCGATCGAGTCCAACCCCCTGGGAGCGAGCAGTCGAACGACACGCCTCCGCTTCACGAGGTCGTAGTCCGCGGCCCAGCGCTCCAGCAACGCCGGCCAATCGACACCGACGATCGCGCCTGAAGCATCACGCTCGACCAGGGCTTCGCGCGTGAGGAAGTCCACCGTGCGCGCTGTGGAACCGAGCGACGCACCGGCGGCTTTAGCCAACTCGCGGACTTTCCACGGCGGCCGCAGATCGACCAACGTCCGGACAACTCGGGCTGCCGGCTTTCCACGTAGAGAGCTTGTCGGCCGTTCTGGACTTCGCCATGGGTCGCTGTTCGCGCCCTGCATCACGAAGAAGACGGCTGGCTCCGCCACCGCTACGCGGATGTTGCCGGTCGCATCGAGATACGACACGCCGGCCTCGGCCAAGGCATCGCGGGCCCGAGGCGAGAGGTAGCGCGCGACGACCATGCCTCCACTCGCTACTGGATCGTCATCGAGCCGCATCTGATTCCTGATCGAGGGCACGTCGCGTGCGTCAACGACGGTCTTCGCCTCGACGACGAGCGTTGCGGACCTGCCGTCGGGCGCGCTCAAACGAAGAACGGCATCAGCTCGGCGCGACCGACGGTCGACCTCCGTACTCCATCCTGCTGGGAGCGTCGACTCCAGCCTTTCGCACACGAGCTGGATGAGCTCGCGCTCGGTTGGCGGCGCGTTGGTTGTGGTCGTGCGTTCCATTTAGCATTGCGTTCCGTTGCCACCGGAACAGGCCGTCTTGTGGAACGCGAGTCTGACAGCAACAGCGGCGGTGTTCCATTCCTGCAAGCGTTCCGTCAACGACGGAAAGCTGCCCCAATTGGAACGCTCATCATCCGCCTTCTCGTCAGGCCCGGGTCCGGGCGCGAGACAGAACCCCTGCAAGCTGCGGAAGCCCTCTATCGGACTTGAACCGATGACCCCTTACAGCACGGCGAGACCGGGCTGCGGCCGTGGGGCGAGCGCGTGCTGCGGGGAACGCGGAGCCGGTGCCGCTCTACGCCGTCGTCTGATGCACGTCCGGCTTCAGCCGGCGGTCGCTGCGTCCGCGTCCACGATCCCGAAGCCGTACACGGGGTCGAACGTAGGTGCCGGCTCGAGAAATGCCGGCTTGAACGCGGTGGCAGCGAGGCGGTCGATGATCTGCTGGTTGGTCAGCCCCTGACCGACCAGCAGCGCCGCGACGCCGGACACGAACGGCGTGGCCATCGCCGTGCCGGCGAGCGCGTCGTACCCGTCGATCGCGCCGCTGTCGGCCTTCGCTCCGGGCCAGATCGGCCCCCAGACGTTCTCGTCGTCCTCGGCGAGGATGGTGCCGGCCCCGCCGGGGCCACGGAAGGACCGGAGCGGTTCCCGCCGGCCCGACGCGTCGCGCTCGGGTCCCTTGCCCGCCAGGCTCGAGTAGTAGGCCGGCAGCCCGCGGCGGTCGGTGCCGGGCACGCAGATCGCCTGCCTCGCGTACGACGGGTACGAGCACAGCGAGGGCGCGTCGCCCCCCGCCGCCACGATGACCGCGCCCTTCGCCCACGCGTAGTTGACCGCCGCCTCGATGTCGCTGTTGATCGCCTCGTCCTGCCCACGGACCGGCAGCTCGGCGAAGCTCAGGTTCAGCACGTGCGCGCCGTTGTCAACCGCCCAGCGGATGCCTGCGGCGATGTTTTCAAGCGAGCCGACGCCCTCTGCGTCGAGTACGCGCACGGGCATGATCCTCGCCCGGGGAGCAACGCCCGCGATCCCGATGCCGTTGTCGGTCGCCGCCGCGGCGATACCTGCGACGTGCGTGCCGCGGCCGTGCTCGTCCTGCGGGCCGCGCGGACAGTCAGTCTCGCCGGCGACGAGGTCGATGCCGCCCACGAGCTTGTCCTTCAGATCCGGGTGCTCGAGGTCGACGCCGGTGTCGATCACCGCGATCACGGCGCCCTCCCCCCTCGCCCCGCGCGCCCACGCCTCCGGCGCATTGACCTGATCGAGCCCCCACTGGCGCGCGAACAGCGGATCGTCCACGGCGCCGCCGCCCGGCGCGCCACCGGAGGCGTAGCTGTGGGCCGGCGGGACACAGCCCGTTCCTTCGGGGTCCCCATGGCCGAGATCCGCGGCCGCGGTCGGCGCCGCGATCAGCAGCGCGCTCGCCAGCCCGCAGGGCAGCCATCGTCGACGCCTCATCCGAACGCCCCGCTTCGCCGCTTGGACGCTGGTCGATCGTGACCAAGCCCTACAGCGGACTGGCCTGGTCGAGTGTACAGGCGGCCGTGGGAAATCGCGAGCGTCGACGCCGAGCCTAGCGCTGAAATACAACAAATCCCGCCAGAGCGGGGCTTTCGCGCCAAGCCCTCTGCCGGACTCGAACCGGCGACCCCTTCCTTACCATGGAAGTGCTCTACCAACTGAGCTAAGAGGGCGCGGTCCCTGACTTTAGCCGCGGAGCGGTCGCCCGGCTTCGCGCCCTCTGCACGCCCCAGGATTCGGTGGCCGCGGGCCGGGCCGGCGCCCCGGCTACGTTTTGGCTTGCTCAGGAGGGGTACCCGCGCTGTCCCCAACGAACGGAGTGATCGTGACCACACAACCGATGTCAGGCCCACCTGCACAGACCGACGGGGTCTCCGAGCGCAGCGGCCTAGACCCGCGCCAGGCGCTCGACATGGCGGCCGACCGCGATGTGAAGCCCGGCATGGCCACGTCGGAGTTCATCGGAGGCGCGGTCGCGACGGCCGGCATCCTGATCTCGGCAGCGGTCAGCGACAACTTCCAGGCGGACGAGGCGTGGCCGCTGATCGCGCTCATCTCGATCGGCTACATGCTCAGCCGCGGCCTCGCCAAGCTCGGCGCCGGCCGCTCCGGCCGCCGCCACTACTAGGACGCGAACGCCACTGACCTCGAAAGGGCCCCGCTTCGCCGGGGCCCTTTCTCGTCCTGGCCCCACCGCCGCAGTGGTGCGGCTCGGGACCGAGGTCGTGAGCTTCGCGCCGCCGCAGGCAACGTCCAAGCGGACTGCGGCGACGGGCGCTGGCACGTGCGCGCCCGCTCCCGCGCTGGTCGCTCGAGCTCGAGGGCGAGGCCACGGGCGAGCCGCACCTCCTTCCCGTCCCGGACGCGCGCGCCCGCCGGGTCGAGCGACGCTCGGAGCAGCACCTCGCCGGCCGGATGCGGGCGGGGCCGGCGGCTCGTCCACGCGGGCGAGTCGGAGCTCGCGGGGCTAGAGCCGGGCGGGCCAGTCACGAGCCCTCCGCCCGGCGCGCCGCCACCCTGAGCGCCTGGGGGCCGACGAGCCGCTCGAAGCGCGCGACGATCGCCCACAGGGCCCGCAGGCGCAGTCGCGCGATCCCGTCGGTGGGCGCCACGCGCGCCTCGGAGACGATCCAGGCCTCGCCGTCCTTCCCCGGCTCGACCCAGTGCGCGAAGAGCACGCGCACCGTGCCGCGGGCGTCCCAGTCGCGGAAGTCGTCGGGGCCGTCCAGCCGCGGGTAGTCGCGGCGCAGCGTCCAGATCCGCCCGGCGAGCCCCGAGACCAGGTGGCGCTCGCCCTCCTCGAGCACCGTGAACGGGTAGCGGCGAAACAGCGAGTCGAAGGCGATGCCGGCGGGCGTGCCCGGGATGCGCCAGCGGACGATCCGCCCGAGCGCCCCGACGTCGCAGACGCGGATCTCGCGAGCAGCGTCCCAGAGCCCGTCGGGGTCGGCATCGGCCGGGTGGCGATGGTGTGTCCGCAGGGCCGGCCGAGGCAGCCAGGTGTCGAGGCGTTCGCAGTCCAAGGTTGCCCTCTACCCCGAAAACGCGGCGGGCGGCAGCTTCTCAGCCGCCGCCCGCGACGCTTGATGGGGGGAGCAGGATTCGAACCTGCGTAGGCGTTGCCGTCTCGTTTACAGCGAGATCCCTTTGACCGCTCGGGCATCCCCCCGGGGCGTCGGCGCCGGAGTTTAGAAGCCGCTCGGCGGCAACGTCATGAGGCAGGGGCGGGCCCCGTTCGACCTCGTACTCGCCGTACTTCGCGTTGCCGACGACGATCGCCGTGGTCGCGACGATGGCGCCCGAGGGGATGAACCAACGCCGACCGTCGCCGACGTGCACGAACAGGTAGTCGCAACGCGCCGGGTCGAAGCGCTTGGTAATTCCGCTCCAGCTCTGATTGCCGCCGCGCGTGCAGATCGCGACCGCCCAGCCGGTCTTCTGGCGTCGGGTGCCCGTCTTCACCTGCACCCGCAGCAGCCGCCCGTCGAAGTCGGCGATCAGATCCCAGTCCGGACTGCTCGTGACCGGGTACGCCACGGCCGCGCCCCGCCACGCCAGCCACTGGAGAGCCGAGAGTTCCCCCAGATCCCCCTGCACGCGCGGTTTCATGACCCGAACATACGTTCGGGACCGGATGGAAAGCGGGCGCTAGGAAGCGTCTTTGAGGCGCTGCGCCTCGGGCAGCGTCTGGAGCTTCTTCAGCGTGTTGTTCTCGATCTGGCGGATGCGCTCGCGGGTGACCCCGAAGGCGCGGCCGACCTCCTCGAGCGTGCGCGCCTGGTGGCCCTTGAGGCCGAAGCGCATCTCGAGCACCTCGCGCTCGCGCGCGGGAAGGGCGGAGAGCGCCTTCTTCACGTTCTCGCGGCGCAGGTTCTCCGAGGCCAGCTCGAACGGCGACTCCGCCGTCTCGTCCTCGATGAAGTCGCCGAGCTCGGACTCCTCCTCCTCGCCGATCGGCTTCTCGAGCGAGACGGGGAGCTGCGCCATGCGCAGGATGTCCTTGACCTCGCGCGCTGTGACCTCGAGCTCCTCGGCGATCTCGTCGGGCGTGGGCTCGCGGCCGAGCTCCTGGACGAGCTGGCGCTCGACGTGGACGACCTTGTTCAGCTTCTCCACCATGTGGACCGGGATGCGGATCGTGCGCGCCTTGTCGGCGATCGCCCGCGTGACGGCCTGGCGGATCCACCAGGTGGCATACGTCGAGAACTTGTAGCCGCGGCGGTAGTCGAACTTCTCGACGGCGCGGATCAGCCCCAGCGAGCCCTCCTGGATCAGGTCGAGGAAGGTGAGACCGCGGCCGAGATAGCCCTTCGCGATCGAGACGACGAGGCGCAGGTTGGCCTCGATCATCTGCTGCTTGGCGACCATGTCGCCCCGCTCGATGCGGCGGGCGAGCGTGACCTCCTGCTCGGCCGTCAGCAGCTCCACGCGCCCGATCGAGCGCAGGTAGAGCCGGAGCGAGTCGAGCGAGGGCTCGACGGTGAGGTCGATCTCGACCTTCTTCGGGACCGTCGGGTCCTTCTGCGCCGAGGCCTCGACGCGGCCCGCCTCGGAGACGGCCGGCTTGCCGTCCTCGGAGACGACCTCGATGCCGTGCTCCAGCAGGTAGGAGTGCAGCTCCTGCACCTGCTCCTTGGTGACCTCGACCTCCTCGAGGCAGCCGGCGATGGCCTCGTAGGTCAGGACGCCCTTCTCGTGCCCCTCGACGACCAGAGCGCGCAGCTCATCGACATCGGGGAACGGCAACCCGGTCGGCGCGGTCAGCCCGGAACCCTGCCCGGTCCCGGCTTCGCCAGCCAGAAGTACTCCCTCGTCTTTCGCAGTCACCCCTCGCTCCTTCGAGACTTCCACCTCGGGGGATGCCCCCCAATGGGCGTCCCGGTGCCAAAGAAAGATTCGGTTTTTTTGTGACCGGGCCGCGGCGCTTGCCGCGAGGGGTTGCGCCACTTCATGAGGTCCTCGAAGGCCTCCGGGCGTCGAACCGCGCGCCACCTTAGCACCGATCGTGGCGAATGGCGCATGGGGCCCATCGGTATCGTCAGGGGCCGTGTTGCGACCCGTCAAACAGGCCGACGTCCAGGCGGCGTCCCCCGCAACGGCGATAGGGCTGTCCCGCGTAGGGGTGACAGGCCTCGAGAAGGTGATCCGGATCGGCACCGGCGGATCCGAGCAGCTCTTCTTCGCCGAGCTCGACTGCTTCGTGGACCTCTCGCCCGACCAGCGCGGCGCCCACATGTCGCGCTTCGAGGAGGACGTGAACGAGGCGATCGACTCCGTCGTCCTCGGCGAGGCGTTCAAGGCCGAGACGCTCGCGCGCCACATCGCCGAGCGCGTGCGCGAGCGCCAGCGGGGCACGCGTGCCGAGCTCACGATCACCGCGCGCTATCCCGAGTACAAGGAGGCGCCCGTCTCCGGCTCGCGCACCCAGGAGATCTACCGACTGTTCGGCTCCGCCGTGGCGTCCGAGCGCGGCACTCGCCGGCTGGTCGGGGTGCAGGCGCAGGGCATGACCGCCTGCCCCTGCGCGCAGGAGATGGTCGCCGAGCGCTCTCGCGCGCGCCTGACCGAGCAGGGCTTCACCGACGACGAGATCGAGCGCGTGCTCGACGCCGTCCCCGTCGCCACCCACAACCAGCGCGGCATCGGCACGCTCTGGATCGGCTGCCCCGAGGGCTGCACCGACGAGGTGGAGGCCGAGACGCTCCTGCGCATCGTGGAGGCCTCGATGAGCTCCGAGATCTACGAGCTGATGAAGCGCCCCGACGAGGTCGAGGTCGTCGAGAAGGCCCACCGCAACCCCCGCTTCGTGGAGGACTGCGTGCGCGAGATGCTGCGCCTCGCGCTCGACGAGTTCGCCGGCTTCGGCGACGACGCCTTCCTCGCGGCGCACCAGGAGAATTTCGAGACGATCCACCACCACAACGTGGTCGCCGAGCGCTTCGGAACCATCGGCGAGCTGCGCAGAGAGGTGGCCGGCGAGGGCGCGGCGCCGCGGCACACGACGCGGCGGGAGTGGCTCGAGGGCTAGCGCGGCTCTCTGACGTAGAGCGGCCCCGCGCCCACCTCGAGCGACACCTTGCCGCCCACGGCGGCGACGGTCGTGTCGGTCCCCAGGTGGTCGGTGACCGTCACGGTCGCGCTCGACACCGGCACCTCCACCGGGATCGTCTGCCCCGTGAGCGTGCCGCCGCCGGGCCCCTGCCCCTGGCCCTCCGCGACCGATTCGTTCGCCCACCAGACGGCGACGACGCGCTCCGCGGCGGTCTCGTACTCGTACGCGAAGCGGCGGCCGCCCACGACGTCGGTGCGCGGCGGGAAGAGCGGCGCGGCGGAGAGGTCGGCCCTGAGCGTGGCGCCGCCCAGCACCCGGTTGAATGTGGCCATCGCCGCGACCGCGGGCTTGGCCGTGCCGTCGGAGCGGAAGAAGCCGAAGTGCGCCTCCTGGTTCGCGCCCGAGGGGTCGTCGCCGTCGCCCCACGTGTACCAGGTGACGAGCGGCACCTCGTCGGCGAAGGTGGCGATCTGCATGCGCGCGAGGTACTGCGCCTGCTTCTGCTCGCTCACCCCATACGCGCGCGCGTGCGTGGGCCAGCCGACCTCGGTGATCCAGAGCGGCTTCTCGGCGCGGTCGGCGGGCGGCATCGCCTCGCGCATCTGGTCGGCCGCCGAGAGCACCGAGCCGCGAACCGGCACGTCGAGCTCGGGCGCGGTGAAGGGATACGGGTAGGGGTGGTAGGCCATCGCGTCGTAGCAGTCGCCGAGGTCCGGGTTGTGCGCGTAGGCGTTCCGCACGAACTGCGGGCCACCCTGGCCGGGCGCGCCCGGCGGGACCTCCGGGAAGAAGACGCCGCCGAAGAGGACCGGCGTCTCCGGGTCGATCGGCTTGACCGCCGCGTAGGTGGCGCAGAGGAGGTCGGCGTAGGCGGCGGGGTCCTCGTGCGGGGCCCAGAAGCGCCAGCCGCCGTTCTGCTCGTTCCAGACCTCCCAGGCAATGACCTCGTCGCCGAAGTGGGCGGCGGTGGCGGCCGCGTAGGCGGCGAAGTCCTGGGGGTCGTCGGGCGGGAAATACTGGTCGGAGCCGACATAGAACGGCGGGATGCCATCGCCCCGCGTGGGCCCGCGGTCGACCATGCCGCCGAGCGTCGAGTAGTCGGGATGGCCGTAGGCGAGGATGCCGATCACCTTCATGCCGGCACGGCTGATCGCCTCGACCTCGGCGTCGAGGCGCTCGAAGCTCCAGTCGCGGCGGGGCTCGCCCTGCGGCTCCACCTCGATCCAGGGGAAGTCGATGCGGACAGCGCTGACGCCGGCGTCGGCGATGCGCCTGTAGGAGGCGGTGCGCTCCTCGATCGTCTGGCCGGGGACGAGGTTGCCCGAGATGGCGGTGGTGCCGACCGCCGGCGCGCCGCGGGCGGGCACGGCCGCGGCGAGCGCGATCGCCGCGGCGACGAGCAGCGCTATCGCGCTAGGAAGCCTCGGTCCTGCGGGCATCCCGCGCCTCCCGCGCCTCGTCGATGCGGCGGCGCACGTTCAGGAAGTAGTCGACACCGGAGACCACGGTGATCACAACGCTCGCGTAGACCAAAACCTGCACCCAGGCGACGTCGGGGTCGCTCGCGGCGATCAGCGCGAAGACGGCGACGATCTGGAGCGCCGTCTTGATCCGCCCCAACTGGCTCGCGGGGATCACGACGCCCTGGGCGCCGGCGAAGATGCGCAGGCCCGACACCGCGAACTCGCGCGCGATGATCACCATCGCGACCCAGGCCGCGAGCCGGTCGAGGCTCACGAGCGAGATCAGCGCCGCGGCGATCAGGAGCTTGTCCGCGACGGGGTCCATCACCTTGCCGAAGGTGGTGATCGACCCGCGCGTGCGCGCGATGTAGCCGTCGAGGCCGTCGGTGAATGCGGCGAGTGCGAAGACGACGGCGGCGATCGCCGAGCCGTTGGGCGTCTCCACGAGCAGCGCGACGACGAGCACCGGCACGAGCAGGATGCGGACGACGGTGAGGGAGTTCGGGATGTTGAGGGGGAACATCGGGCGCGTTTTCAGCGTACCGGCGGGGCGGGGGTGTGCCGGCCGGTGCGTGCGGCGGCGGCAGTGGCCGTCTGTGGTCGCAGGGCGACCGAAAGCGGACGATGCTCGAGCCGAGCCGGGTCCGCTTCGGCCGGGCTCGTGCGGAGCGACGACGGAGCCGAGGCTACGCGGCTTCTCGCTGGTGTCGCGCGGCGGTGCGACGGCGAAGACCGCGGCGGCTCCTGCGGCGGGGGTCACCCACGAGGTCGGTGACCACGCCGGCGAGAAGCACCACCCGGGCGACGTCGATGCCCAACGGCGTCAGCTCCTCGTCGCTCACGGCGCCGATCGCCTCACGCAGGGCCCACTCGGTCAGCGGCGGTGGGAGGGCGTCGAGGACGGCGAACATAGAGACCGCGTGGCCGTTGCGCAGCCAACCGTCCCGCAGGTCCACCTCGAACCGGTCGCCGCTGCAGACGTGCTCCACGAGCTGGCCTGCGGCTTCCCCCTTGTCGTAGATCGTCCAGTTGCAGCCGCGGCCCGTGGCGTCCACTGTCTCGAGCGGTGTCCGGGCCGGCTCTGCCAAACGGCGTTCCGGACCGCTCGGTGCACAGCAGCGTTTGTACTTCCTGCCGCTCCCGCACGGGCAGGGAGCGTTGCGGGGAACAGGGCCCATCGCGGGCAAACATACGCCTCGGAGCGGCCGCTCCGGGGTAGCCCAAGCGTGGCGCCGACGAACCCCGCACGGGCGCGCTCGGGCTCGGGTTAGTCTCCCGCGGGATGCCGGATCTCCTGCCGCGCGACGCCGTCCACGTGGGTGCCGTCCGCGGGCGCTACTTCCGCGAGAACTTCGCCCAGGGCGGAATCGACCTCGTCCAGATCGTTCCGGAGCTCGTCACGAATGCGGACGCCGCGATCGCCGCCGCCGGCCGCGGGCACGGCCGGATCGAGCTCCGCTTCGGCCGCCCCGAGCGCGAGTTCCTCGCCGCCTGGCGGGCCCAGATGCGGGCGTTGAACGTCCCCGCGCTGCTCGGCTGGCGCTTCGAGGTGGCCTGCTCCGACGACGGGGTGGGCATCGACGCGGACGCGGTCGACCGCCGCCTGGGGGCGCTCGGCGAGCTGCCGGAGGCGGGCGGCCAGCGCGGCCTCTTCGGCCGCGGCCTGCGCGACGTCTGGCTCGCCCAGGGCGCGGGCCGGATCGAGGGGGCGCGCGACGGGCGGGCGGTCGAGTCGTGGTTCTTCCCGGCCGCGGGCGACGACCCCTACGCCTACCTCCACGTCCGCGACGAGGAGGCGCCGGACCTCACGCCGGGGACCCGCGTGACGGTGCCGCTGGCGCTCGAGCGCCTGCCCGCGGACGGGCGCCTGCGCACGCTCGTCTCGCAGCTCGTGCAGCTGCGGCCGGTGCTCGAGGAGCCAGCGCGCGAGGTCTGGCTCGAGCTGCCGGCGGGAACGGTCGAGCTCGTGCGGCTGCCCGTGCCCGGGCCCGACCCCGACAGCCCGGTCCTGTTCGACGACGAGGTCCCCGTCACCGGCGAGGTCTCGGCACGCGTGACCGTGCGCCGCAGCGAGCGGCCGATCCCGCCGGGCACCTCGCGCGCCACGCGGCTCGGCGGGCTCGTCGTCCGCTCCGGCCGCGCGGCCCACGAGTCGACCCTCGGCTCGCATGAGGGCCTCCCGGCCACACGCCATCTCTACGGCGAGGTGCGCTGCGACGCGCTCGAGGAGCTCCAGCGGGCCGCGCTCGCGCGCCCGCGCCCGCAGGTCGTGGTGAAGGTCGACCGCAGCGGCCTGAACGACAACCACCCGGTCGTCAAGGCGCTCTATGCCGCGATCGATCGCGTGCTGCGGCCGATCGTCGCCGACGAGGAGCGCCGGGCGGGAGCGCACATCGTCCGGCCGGGGAGCGCCCTCAGGGCACGCGACCAGGTCGGCCTGCGCGCGCTGAACGATGCGCTCAAGGGCGCCTTCGACGCGCCCGGCCGCGCGGGCTTCGAGCCGGGCCGGCAGGCCTCCGCGAAGGCGCCGGTGGCCCCCGCCGAGCCCGCGGCGGGCGCGCCGCCGCAGGCGGAGGGGGCGGGCGAGCACTCCCCGGCGCCGCCCGCCGCAATGCGCTTCAAGCAGGCGCTTGTGCGGCTCCACCCGGGCGAGCGGCGCGGCGTGTCCCTGCTCCTGGACCCCGTGCGGGTGCCGCCCGGCACCGAGGTCCACGTGGCCGTCGACCCCGGCCTCGGGATCAGCCTCTGGACCGACACGGTGCCGGAGCCGAACCGCAGCGGCTGGTCACGTGTGGACGCGAGCCTGCGCTGCCGCGTGAGCGCCGAGCCGGGCGCCCGCCTCAGCGTGCTCGCCGAGGCGGCGGGCGAGACCGCGGAGCTCGTCGTGCTCGTGGTACGCCACCGTGCGAGCGGCTGGGTGCGCGAGATCGCGCGCAAGGACGAGGACTCCGAGGTCGAGGCGCACTTCGACCCCGAGACGGGGGTCGTGACGGTCTACGAGGGCCGGCGCGAGTTCAAGGCGCTCGAGCGCGCGGCGCGGCGGGCAGGTCTGTCGAAGGCGCGCGTGCGCGAGTACCTGCCCTACCGCATGCTCGAGGTGGAGGTGGCGGCGAACACGGTCTACGCCTGGGCCGCCGAGGAGGTCCTCGGCCGCCGGCTCGCCGAGGAGCGCCCCGGCGACCCGGCCGAGTACGCGGCCGCCGTAAGGCGCGAGGCGCAGTCGCTCCGCTACCGCGCCCACGAGAAGCTGATGCGGGCCTTCCTCGACGACGAGGTCTACGACGGAAGGGTGCGGATCGAGCCCGAGCGCCGCCGTTCGGGCGCCGCCCAGGCCACGCTGCTGGACGTCTGAGCGCCCGGGGCCGATCCGGCGCTCCGCTCAGGGGACGACTCCCTCCTACCGGCCACTCCCCGGCTGCGTGACGGCGAACCCCCGCTCGGCCGCGGCGGCAGCGAGGCGCCGGTCGTACGCGATCACCTCATCCGCCTCGATCCGCAGTGCGCTCGCGAGATGGATCGCGTCGAGCGTGCGGACGGAGCGGGAGGCGAGGCGGGCCGCATCACGGAGAAGCGCGTCGCTCACATCGACCAGCATGCACGAGCCGAACAGTTGCTCCACCTCGCGCTGGACATCCTCGCCCGGGTTCGCGAGCGCCGTCGCGCGCGGGACCTCGACGAGCGCGATGCGACTCGTCGCAAGGAGCTGCCCGCCCTCGAGGTGGCGCTCGAGCGCCACGCTCTCCGGCTCGTCGACCACGAGCTTGACCAATGCCGACGAGTCGGCGTAGACCAGCCGCGGCTCAGCGCTCAGCGCGGTCTTCCTCGAGCGCCTGGGTCGCGGTCAGCTCGCCAGTGACCGGGAACCGGCGGAGCGCCCGTCCGAGCGGCTTGCCCGCCGTGACGTCGCCGACGGCGGTGAGCCGGCCGATTCGATCTGATGAAGCCGGGGAGATGATCGCGACGGGCACGCCGTGGTGGGTGACCTCGATCGTCTCGCCCTCGCGGACGCGCCGGATCGTAGAGGTGAGACTGTCGCGAAGCTCGCGGATGCCCAGCCGTGTGACCATATGTGACCACATTCTAACGCGAGCGGTTCCGACCGCAAGCGGACACTGCTTAGCGCAGGACCGCCCTGCTAGGAGCGGCGCCGCGCCACGATCTCGAGGCCGATCGTCGCCCCCACCGGGCCGAGCGGCGAGACCGTGGCGGCCAGGAGCGGCCAGGGGAAGATCCTGCGCGTGGCGCCGTTCGCCACGAGCAGGCAGAGGATGATCCAGCCGAAGCCGTGGGTCCAGCCGAGCACGGTCTTCGCGCCGGGCGAGAGCTCGCCGAGCCAGACGACGAGCAGGGCGCTGAAGATCAGCACCTCGATCGCGGAGTAGAGGCGTACGAATGAGAAGTAGGTCATGGCGGGCGGCGCATTGTCGCGGGATACTCGCCGCCGTGAGGCTTCGATGGGACTGAGCGGGCGGCTGCGGCCCGGCCTGAAAGGCGAGCTCGAGGCCGAGGGGCTCATCCTTTTGGAGGAGGGCCTCAAGGCGCGCGTGCGCTACAAGCACTTCAAGGCGCCCGGCAAGCGCTTCCACGGCAAGGTGACAGGCGAGCGGGTGGGACTCGGGATCAGCCGCGAGCGGCTCGTCGTCTACTGCCGCTGGGGCTTCGCGAAGCTGATCGACACGCCGTTCGCGAGCGAGCGGCTCGAGCTGCTCGAGGTGGCGGTGGGCGAGCAGGATGCGGTCGAGTTCCACATCGACTACGACCGCGCGGAGGTCCCCAAGGTGTCCGGCCAGATCACCATCGAGGTGCACGCCCCCGACGCGCACAGGGTGGTGCGCGAGATCGAGGCGCGGCGCGGCTAGGAGAGCGCCCCGAGGCTCGCCCGGAAGGGCGACGACGAGGTGGCGGAGCGCCTCCACGAACGGGCGGTAGGGGATCAGGCCGTCCTCGTGGCAGCGCCCGAGGAGGACCGTGGCGCCGCCCTCGTGGGCCTCCGCGCAGAAAGCGGCGACGAGCCGCGACTTGCCGACCCCCGCCTCGCCCGCTATCGCGACGAGGCGGGACGCGCCGGCGTCGACCTCCGACAGCGCGGCGCGGAGTGCGTCGAGCTCGTGCGCGCGGCCCGCGAAGGAGGGCGGCTGCGGCGCGCGAGCGGCGCGGGTAGCGGGAGCCGCTCGTCGGCGGCCTCCCACAGGATCTCGACCGCCGGGATTACGTGGCTCACGCCCTTCAGCTCGAGCACGCCCGCATCACGGATCGGGCGGGCGAGCTCGTCGAAGCGGGCGTCACCGAGCGCGTGGAGGAGCCGCGTCGAGTCGACGAGATCGGTGAAGACGAAGGTGACGACTCTGCTGTCTGCCACGGTGCTCCCGGGGCACGAGCGTAGCCCGGATCGGGGAGGTCGGCTTGCCGTATCTCGCCCCCGGTTCGGCGACGTATGAGAT
>DATMJO010000034.1:0-7363 GCA_035553855.1 Thermoleophilaceae bacterium
AGCTCGCCCCAGTTGCCGGGAAGCAGCAGCCTCAGCTCCAGCCCGGTGGCGCCGAGCGCGAGAGCCGTCGCAGCCGCGGCGAGGGCCAGCGCCGCGACGTGGCGCCACGCGGCGGGAAGCGGCAGCCGCGGCGTCGCGGCGACGAGCACGCCGCACAGAGCGGCGATCCCCGCGACCGCCGCCAGCCGGGTCGCCGGCGGCTCGGCCACGAGCCCGGCCCAATGCCCGGCGCCGAACGCGCAGAGCGCCGCGAAGGCGGCCGCCCGGATCCCGAATGCCTCGTCCGGCCGGCTCATGCCGCGCTCCTGCGCGAGGCCCGCCCGAGCTGATAGCCGCCGCAGCCCGCCACCGTGAACCGGGGCGTGCCGCGCCTGGGCGAGGGCGTGACGATCCAGCGCTGGGCCGCGCCGGCGCGCTGGAGGCCCGCCGGGATGCGCCCGCCACCCATGGCGCACACCCAGAACACGGCGCCGCTCCGCTCCAGCCGGGCGGCGGCAGGGACGGCGGCGTCCGCCTCCACGAGCGCGAGCCGGATGTGGAGGCCGCGCCAGTCGCGGAGGTCTCGCCCGACCTCGGCAGGGCGCCGGTCACCGGGCAGCAGCAGGCCGCAGCCGCTGGAGCGGGCCAGCGCGAGGGTCAGCGAGGCCGCGGCGCGGACCGCCATGTCCAGCGCCTCCTCGGAGTCCGGCGCGCGCGGGTCGAGCACGACCAGCGGATGGCTCTCGGCGCCCGCGACGAGGCGGCGCTCCATCAACTCGCCGGTCCTCGCCACCGTCGGCCAGTGGATGCGCGATCCGGGGGTCCCGGGCCCGTAGGGCCGCAGCGCGTCGAGCTCCAGCTCGCTCGCCGCGCCCGCCGCGGGTGTTCCGCCGCCCTGCAGGCCACCGCTGCCGTCGGCGGTCGCGTCGAGCACCGGCTCGATGCGGGGCAGCACGATCAGCTCGCCGGCGCCTCCGGACTCGCGAGCCCGGCGGGCGAGCATGAGCGGGTCGTGGAGCACGACGCGCGCGGGCGCGAGCACCCGGCGTCCCCGGCGCGCGAAGCGAACCTCGACCCGGATGCGCCGGCCGGCCGCCATGCCGAGCCGGACGGGCTCGGCGAGCAGCGGCTCCACCAGCTCGCCGCCGGGAGCCGGGAGCAGGCCGGAGCGATATTCGATCCGCAGCGGATAGGCCTCCTCCTCGACGACCGTGTGGGGCCCGGCCTCGCGGCTCAGCGAACCTCCGGCCGCGGCGAGGCCCACCCAGAGCGCGGAGACGGAGCCGAGGACGAGCAATGCGACGCCGGGCACGTGCAGCGACGGCGAGTCGAACGCCGCGGCCGAGAGCACCAGGCCGATGCCCAGGAGCGCGGCACCGGCCGCCCTGCTCATCCGCTACAGGGCCGGGACGCGGTCGAGCGCGTCGCGCACGACCGCGTCCCTGTCGCCGTCGGCCGACTCGGGCGCAAGCAGCAGGCGGTGCGCGAGGACGGCGGGCGCCATCGCCTGCACGTCGTCGGGCAGGGCGTGGTCGCGCCGCTCCAGCGCGGCGTGGGCCTTCGCCGCCTTGAGGAGCATCAGCCCGGCGCGCGGGCTCGCACCCAGGTCCACCCGCGGGTCGGCACGGGTGCGGTCGAGCACGGCGACGACGTAGCGCCTCAGCGCCTCCGTCGCCTCGACCGCCGCGACCGCCTCCTGGGCGGCGACCACCTCGGGAA
The DNA here is from genome assembly GCA_035553855.1 of Thermoleophilaceae bacterium. Taxonomy (GTDB): domain Bacteria; phylum Actinomycetota; class Thermoleophilia; order Solirubrobacterales; family Thermoleophilaceae; genus JBBDYQ01. The sequence continues at coordinate 1,699 of DATMJO010000034.1, forward strand.
GCTCCGTGACCGGCTCGAGGTCGAGCACGCGGTCGTGGTCGGCGTGCTCGGCCAGCATCGCCGCCTCGTCGGTGGCCGACGGGTAGCCGAGCGAGACGCGCACCATGAAGCGGTCGAGCTGCGCCTCGGGCAACGGGTAGGTCCCCTCGTACTCCACCGGGTTCTGGGTTGCGAGCACGGTGAACGGCCGGGCGAGCTCGTGCGTGTGCTTGTCGACCGTGACCTGGCGCTCCTGCATGCACTCGAGCAGGCCCGACTGGGTCTTGGGGGAGGCGCGGTTCACCTCGTCGACGAGCACGACGTTCGCGAACACCGGGCCGGGCCGGAACTCGAAGCGGGTCTCGCGCTGGTTGAAGACGTTGGTGCCGACGACGTCGGCCGGCAGGAGGTCGGCGGTGCACTGGACCCGCGCGTACTCGGCGTCGATCGAGCGCGCGAGGGCGCGCGCGAGCGCCGTCTTGCCCACGCCCGGGTAGTCCTCGATCAGGACGTGGCCGTCGGCGAGCACGGCCACGACGACCTGGCGCAGCGTCAGCTCCGGGACCTTCACCGCGGAGGCGACGTTGCCCGCGAGGCGCGCGCCGAGGTCGGCGACGGCTCCCGGGTCCAGCTGCTCGGGCGCGGCGGGCATCCGCACCTAGGTTAGAGCGGCCCGCCCGCGGGCCGGGCCGGTCAGGCCTGGGTGGGCTCCTCGAAGCGGGTCAGGTGCCGCACGGCCGCCTCCGGATCGCCGGAGCGCATGAGCGCCTCTCCGATCAGTACGGCGTCCACCCCCACGCGCTCGAGCTCGTCGATCTGCTCGCGCGTCGAGATCCCCGACTCGGAGACGACCGTCTTGCCCGCCGGCACATCCACGATCAGCTCGAACGTGGTCTGGAGGTCGACGTTGAAGTCCTCGAGGTTGCGGTTGTTGATGCCGATCACGTCGGCGTCGACCTCCAGCGCCACCTCCAGCTCCTCCTCGTCGTGGACCTCCACGATCGCGTCGAGGTCGAGCGCGTGCGCCTCCTCGTAGAGATGGGCGAGGTCGTCGGGGTGCATCGACCCGACGACGAGCAGGACGGCGTCGGCGCCCGCCACCTTGGCCTCGTACAGCTGGTACGGGTCGATCGTGAAGTCCTTGCGGAGGATCGGCAGGTCGCTCTCGCGCCGCGCCTCCTCGAGGTCCGCGATCGAGCCCCCGAAGTGGGACTCCTCGGTGAGCACCGAGAGCGCGGCGGCGCCACCGCGCGCGTACGCGCGCACGACGTCGGTGATGGACGAGGCCTCGTTGATCGCGCCGGCTGACGGCGAGCGGCGCTTGAACTCGGCGATCAGGGAGGTCCCCGGGTGGGAGAGCGCCTCTCTGAAGGGTCGTCCGCCGCCATGGGGCGCGGCCACGAGCTGCTCGAGCTCGGCGAGCGGGCGCTCCTGCCGGCGGCGCTCGACGCGCTGCCGGGTCGCGTCGACGAGGTCCTCGAGGCGAAGGCTCATGACGCCGGCGCCAGCTCGCGCGTGCGGGTAACGAAGGCGTCCAGCACGGCTGCGGCGGCGCCCGAGTCGATCGACTCGCGGGCGGCCGCCACGCCGTCGGCGATCGAGCCGGCCCGTCCCGCGGCGTAGATCGCCGCTCCCGAGTTCAGGACCGCGAGCTCGCGCGCGGACCCTGCCTCGCCGGCGAGCACGGCGCGGGTGACCGCGGCGTTGTGGTCAGGGTCCCCCGCCTGCAGCTCGCCGGGCGGAACGGGCGTGACGCCCGCCTCCTCCGGTGAGATGGTGAAGCTGTCGGTCCGGCCGTCTCTCAACTCGACCACGCGGGTCGGCGCGGAGCCGCTGATCTCGTCCAGCCCATCCTCACTCGACACTACCAAGGCGGACCGGCCGCCGAGGGCGCCGAGCGCCGCCGCGATCGGCTCGACGAAGGCCGGGTCGGAGACCCCGATGAGCTGGTGCTCGGCGCCCGCCGGATTGGTGAGCGGCCCGAGCAGGTTGAACACGGTGCGGACGGCCAGCGCCCTGCGGACGGGCACGACGTGCCGCATCGCGGGGTGGTGCAGCGGCGCGAACATGAAGCCGAAGCCGACCTCGTCGATGCAGGCGGCGACGGCGCCCGGTTCGAGGTCGATGCGCGCCCCGAGCGCCTCGAGCACGTCGGCGGAGCCGCAGCGGCTCGTGCTCGAGCGGTTGCCGTGCTTTGCGACGGGGCAGCCCGCGCCGGCGGCGATCAGCGCCGCCGTGGTCGAGACGTTGAAGGTCGGCGCGCCGCCGCCGGTTCCCGCCGTGTCGAGCAGCCCGCTCGTCGCGGACTCGACCGGCACCGACAGCTCGCGCATGGCCCGCGCGAGGCCCGTGATCTCCTCCACCGTCTCGCCCTTGGTCCTCAGGCCGACCAGGAAGCCCGCGGTCTCCGCCTCGCCCGCGTCGCCGCTCATGATCGCCGCGAGCGCGGCCGCGGCCTCGTCGCTCGAGAGGTCGCCGCGCCCGGCCACCCGGTCGATCGCCTGCGTCAGCACCGGGTTCGGCATCAGCGGAGGAAGTTTTCGAGCAGCTGCTTGCCGGCCTCCGTGAGGACGGACTCCGGATGGAACTGGACGCCCTCGGCCGGAAGCTCGCGGTGGCGGATCCCCATGAGCGTCTCGCCCGAACGGGCCGACACCTCGAAGCAGTCGGGGAGGTCGGGATCGACGACCAGCGAGTGGTAGCGGCCGGCCACGAGCGGTGATTCGAGGCCCTGGTAGATCGTCCTGCCGTCGTGCTCGACGAATGCGGTCTTGCCGTGCACCGGCTCGCCGCGCACGACCCTGCCGCCGAACCCGGCGGCGAGCGCCTGGTGGCCGAGGCAGACGCCGAGCACCGGGATGCCCGCCTCCGCGAGCGCGCGGATCGCCTCGACCGAGACGCCCGCCTCCGCGGGGGTGCAGGGCCCCGGCGAGATGATCGCCCGGTGGGGGGCGCGCTCCACGAGCTCGACGGCCGACGCCGCGTCATTGCGGACGACCTCGACCTCCGCCCCCAGCTCGCCGAGGTACTGGACGAGGTTGTAGGTGAAGGAGTCGTAGTTGTCGACGATCAGCACGCTGCCCATCAGGCCCAGTCCCCCTGCCTGCATGCCAGCTCGATCGCGCTCCAGACCGCGCCCGCCTTGGCCTCGGTCTCGCGCACCTCGTAGTCGGGGTCGGAATCCGCGACGATGCCCCCGCCGGCCTGGACGTGGACCCGCCCGTCCTTCACGAGCGCGGAGCGGATGTAGATCGCCGTGTCGAGGTCGCCCGTGTAGGAGACGTAGCCGATCGCGCCGCCGTAGGGCCCGCGCTTGACCGGCTCCAGCTCGTCGATGATCTGCATCGCGCGGATCTTCGGCGCGCCCGACAGCGTTCCGGCGGGGAGCGTCGCCCGCAGGGCGTCGAGCGCCGTCACGCCCTCCCGCAGCCGCCCCGAGACCGACGAGACGATGTGCATGACGTGCGAGTAGGTCTCGACGACCATCAGCTCGTCCACCTCGACGGTGCCGTAGGCGCAGACGCGCCCGAGGTCGTTGCGGCCGAGGTCGACGAGCATCACATGCTCCGCGCACTCCTTCTCGTCCTCGAGCAGGCCCTTCGCGCGCTCGATGTCCTCCTCGGCCGTCGCCGCCCGCGGGCGGGTGCCCGCGATCGGACGCACGACCGCGTGGTCGCCCGTCACCGTCACGAGCGACTCCGGCGACGCGCCCGCGATCTCGAAGTCCTCGAAGTCGAGGAAGTACATGTAGGGGCTCGGGTTCACGTTCCGCAGGCCCCTGTAGATCGAGAACGCCTCGACGGGACAGTCCGCCGACCAGCGCTGGCTCGGGACCACCTGGTAGGCGTCGCCCGCGTGTATGTACGCCTTCGCGCGCTCGACCGCCGCCGCGAAGCCGTCGGATCCCATGTTCGAGCTGAACTCGGGCGCCTCGCGCACCCCGGCGTGGCCGCGCGGCACGGGGCCCGCGAGGCGCTCGCGCACGTCGGCGATCGCCGCGACGGCCTCCTCGTAGCCGCGCTCGATGTCGCCCTCGGTGAAGACGTTCGCGAGCACGGTGACCTCGTGGCGGAAGTGGTCGAAGGCGACGAGCACGTCCGAGACCATCAGCGCCAGGTCGGGGATACCCAGGTCGTCCTGGTTCGGCTCCCCCACGCTCGGCTCCGCGTGGCGCACGAGGTCATAGCCGAAGAGACCCACGGCTCCCCCCGCGAACGGCGGCAGCCCCTCGAGCGGCGGGACGGTGTAGCGGCCCAGCTCGCGCGCCACCTCGGCATAGGGGTCGGCACAGGCGCGCTCCTCGCCACCGACGGTGAGCGTGCCGGCGTCCATGCGGATCACGGTCCGAGGCTGGACGCCGAGGAACGACCAGCGGCCGAAGCGAAGGCCCTGCTCCGCCGACTCGAGCAGGAACGACGGCCCGGCGCCGCGCAGCTTGAGGTACGCCGACACCGGCGTCTCGATGTCGTCGATGAAGGTGTGCCGGAGCGGCACGACGGTGTGCCCGGCGGCGAGCGCGCGGACCTCGTCCAGCCCCGGGCCGACGTCGATGTCAGCGGCGACGGCCATTCAGCTCCTCGAACGCGTCGGCCAGCGACATCCCGCGCGAGGCCAGGAGCACCGCCAGGTGGTAGAGGACGTCGGCCGCCTCCTCGCGCAGGCGCTCGTCCGATTCCCCGGCCGCCGCGCGCGCCACCTCGTCGGCCTCCTCGCGGACCTTCTCCCCGATGTGCGGCGGGTCGGCGAGCAGCGACGCCGTGTAGCTCCCGCCGGGATCCGCGTCCCGCCGCGCGGCGATCGTGCGCTCGAGCGCCGGCAGCGCCTCGAACGGCGCCGGGCTCCCGTCGCCCGCGTGGAAGCAGGTGCGCTCGCCCGTGTGGCATGCCGGGCCGGCCGGCTCCACGATCGCGAGCAGGGCGTCGGCGTCGCAGTCCCAGCGCAGCGCGTGCACGCGCTGGACGTTGCCCGATGTCGCGCCCTTGTGCCACAGCTCCTCGCGGGAGCGGCTCCAGAACCAGGTCTCCCCCGTCTCCCGCGTGCGCTCCAGCGACTCCCTGTTCATCCAGGCCAGCGTGAGCACCTCGCCGGTGCGCCGGTCCTGCACCACGCACGGGGCCAGGCCGCGCTCGTCGAAGCGGATCTGCTCGTCCATTCCCGGGAGCTTACGAGCATCCGCTTGGCAAACCCCCGGGCCGTGTGTACGGTTTGCGCAGGGGAAGCATTCGGGGCGGCCTTCCCGCCCCGTCACTTAAACGGAGGTAGGGGATATGCCAGGATCGGCACGACGCTCTGTCCTGCTGGCGGCGGGGGTCATGACGCTCGCCTCGATGCCATCGCAGGCGCAGGCTCAGACCGCAGGCGCTTCATGGAACTGCCGCGCGAGCGTGGCATATGTCGCGGGCCTCGGTGCCCGCATCGAACCGGTGGTCGCCAACTCCGCGCCCGGCGTCTGCGCCGCGGACTTCAGCGGCGTGCCACCAGTCGTGGTGGGTGGCGGCGCGGGCGCTCCGGGCGGCATCACGCTCCGTGGGCCCGCCGCGCGAACCGAGACCTCGCCGCCCGCCGGCGAGACCGGCGTCGCGTCCGTCGAGATCGCCAACTCCGACCGCTCGTTCGTGCTCGAGGCGGACATCGTGCGCTCGCGGGCGACCGGCCGCTGCGTGAACGGCTCGACCGTGTTCGAGGG
>DATMJO010000035.1:0-28035 GCA_035553855.1 Thermoleophilaceae bacterium
GCGACGGCGAGGATGACGAGCAGCGGCAGCCGGCCGCCCAGGCGGTCGCGGGCCGCGCTCACCGGCCCAGGGCGCGCTTCGCCAGGCGGTACGCGCCCGGCGCACGCGCGGCGAGCGCCCGCCCGGCCCGCTGGCGCGCGACCCGCGGCAGGTCGCGCCCGAGCGCCCGAACGACCTCGCCCGGCGGGTGGATCAGCGGGCCGATCCGCACGCGCCCGTCGGCGGTGTCCCAGGTCCGCTGGGCGGCCTGGAGCGACGGGAAGCTGTCCATCGAGAGCCCGAGCGAGCGGCCCTTCGCGCCCACGCCGAGGATCTGCATCGGCATGTCGGGGTTGCCGATGCCGGTCGCCCAGACGTCGTCGAAATCCTGGAGCAGCAGGCGGAAGGCCTCGGGCGTGAAGCGCCAGTAGTCGTTCGGGTAGGCGTGGATCCCGAACATCAGGACCGAGGTGATCACGCAGACCCCGCCGTCGGCCACCACGCGGTGGAGCTCACGGCAGGCCCGGACCGGGTCCTGGCAGTGCTCGAGCGTCTCCAGGCAGAGCGCGGTCCCCACCTCGCCGTCCCCGAACGAGAGGTCGCAGACGTCCTCCACGCGGTCAACGCCCGGGCCGGGGCGGATGTCGGTGCCGAGGTAGTCGCGGCCGGGGAAGAGCGGGCGCAGGTCGCCGGGCTGGTCGGGCTCCACCTGCATCGCGCCGAACTCCACGATCGGATCGGGCAGCGGGGCGGCTGCCGCCAGCTCCACCACGAAGTCGCGCAGGAGCGTCTGCATGCCTCAGGGGCGCCCGAGCCAGTCGGCGTCCGAGGTGGGGTCCGGCTCGGTCCAGTCCTCGCCGTTCCAGACCCGCATGACGCGGGCGGGCGGCGCGGTGACGACCGCGTTCGCCGGCACGTCGCGGGTGACGATCGCGCCGAACGCGATGTAGGCGTTGCGGCCCACGGTCACCCCGCGCAGGACCGCGCAGCCGTGGCCCATGAAGACGCCGTCCTCGATCACGACGGGCCGCGACGGCGCGAGCGGCTGGTCCTGGATCGGCGTTTCCGGGTCGCGGTACTCGTGGTAGGTGTCGGTCAGCAGGATGCGGTCGCCGAGCATGCAGTCGGAGCCGATCCGGATTTCGCCCACGCAGGAGATGTGCAGGTCGCGGCCGATGTAGTTGCGGTCGCCGATCCGGATCTCCGGCTCATAGGTGGTGCCCAGGTGGTCGGTGACCGGGGCGAGGAAGGCGCCGTAGTTGATGCGGGTGCCGGAGCCGATGTGGATCCGCCCCGGGTTCAGGATCGTGGCGTTCGGCGTGATCAGGCTGCCCTCCCCGAACGAGCCGAGCCGGGAGACGCCGGCGAGCCTGTGGGCGCGGCGGCGCGCCCGCTCGTCGCGCAGGCGGTCCACCCGGTGGCGGACCGCGCCGGTGACGCGCCCGCTCACGCGACCCTCGCGGTGGCGAAGATGACCTGGCCCACCTTGGCGGCGGCGTAGGCGCGCTGCATGGCGAGCAGGAGCGCCCAGCCCGCGCCGTTCGGGACGCGGGCGCCGCTCGCGCCGCTGCCGCTAAGCAGGCGCATCGGAGCGCGCTCCAGCCAGTGGTGGCGGCCGAGGTCGAGCAGGGCCTGCTCCAGGTTCTGCTCCCGCCCGACGTAGCCGGGCGTGTCGACCCGCACGGGCTTGAGGCCGGCCCGCTCCATCACCGAGCGCAGCGTGGCGGGCTCGAAGTGCCCGATGTGCTCCAGCGGGCGGAGGCTCGGCCAGCGCTCCTGGGCGTGCTTGCGATGGAAGCTGCGGAAGTTCGGCACCTCGACCAGGATGTGGCCGCCGGGCTTCGCCCAGCGGCTGATCATCCGCAGGAACTCGACGGGCTGGGACATGTGCTCGAGCACGTGGAAGATCGCGACGACGTCCCACGAGCGCTCCGGGAGCCCCGACTCCTCCAGCGTCGCCGTGATCACCGACACGCCCCGCTCGACGCCCTCGCGGGCCGAGTCCTCGACCGGCTCGACGCCCTGGACGTCCCAGCCGTGGCGCTTCGCCGCGATCAGCACCTCACCGGAGCCGCAGCCGACGTCAAGGAAGCTGCCCGGCGGCCGCGCGGTGCGGTCGAGCAGGGCCATCCTCTGGTTGCCGATCCGCTCCAGCATCCGCTGGTACTCCGGGTCGAACACGTCCATGCCGAACTCGGTCTCGCCGCGCAGGTAGCCCTCGCGGTAGATCTCCGCCGGGTCCGCGTACTCGGGGGCGTGCACGAAGCCACATGCCGCACAGCGCCGCAGGACGGCGTCGCCTCCGAGCAGCAGGCCGCGCGCCGTCTCCGACCCGCAGGCCGGGCAGGCCGTGACGGAGTGCGTCTTCACGCCCGGGAGGGTAGGCGACGGGCCGGTCAGCCCCGGCCCGCGGCGACCGCCCGGAGCACCTCGTGCCAGCGCTCGGCCATCCGCTCCCAGGTGAAGCCGGCCGCGCGCTCGACGGACGCCCTCCGGAGCCGGGCGGCGGTCTCGGGGTCGGCGAGCACGGAGGCGAGCCCCTCGGCCACGGCGCCCGCCTCGGGCGCGACGACCACGCCCGCGTCACCGACCACCTCCGGGAGCGAGCCGCGGTCGGAGACGACCACGGGCGCGCCGCAGGCCATCGCCTCGGCGGCGGCGAGCCCGAACCCCTCCATGAGGCTCGGCAGGCAGAAGCAGGCGGCGGCCGCCATGAGGGCGGCGACCTCCTCGTCCGAGGGGCCGGGCACCCGGATCACGGGCACGCCCGGGATGGGCGCGAGCGCTTCGGCGACGACCCCGTCCGGGTCGGGGCGGTCCGCGGGGTCGTGGCCCACGACGACCAGCGAGTGGGGGAGTCCCTGGCCGGCGAGGACGCCCATCGCCTCGCGGAGCGCGGCGAGGTTCTTGCGCGGGTGGAGCTGGCTCACGAACAGCACGTAGGGGCGCTCGGGGTCGGCCCCGGCCCGGCGCAGGACCTCCTCCGCCAGCGGGGCCGCAGACGGCCGGTAGACGGCATGGTCGACGCCCAGCGGCGCGACGTGGATCCGCTCGGGGGGAACCCCGTAGGCGGAGGCGATCTGGGAGCGGGAGGACTCGGAGACCGTCAGGATCGCCGCCGCAGCCGCGGCGGCCTCGGCGGTGGGGCGCTCGTAGAGGTCGAGGAACTCGGGAGCGATCAGCGGGCGGAGCGCCGGGTCGGCGAACGAGGCCTCGTGGAGGTGGACGACGACGGGCTCGTCCACCGGTAGCGCCCCCATGTGGCCGTCCGCGAGCCAGACGGCGGGTGCGCGCGCGAGCAGCCTCCGGCCGCCGGGCGCGCGCCGGTCGAGCCGGACGCGGTCTGCGAGCAGGCCGAGCCCGCGCGCCCACACCCGCCCGGCGCCCGTGTGCGCGGGCAGGGCGTCGAGCCCGGCGGGGACCGCGACCCGCAGGCGCGCCTCAGCCACGGAGCCTGCGGCGGCGTCCCGGCTCCGGGCCGCCGGGCGGGCGCCACGGGACCTCCGGGTCGTCCAGGTCGAGATACGGGCGCCGCTTCGGGTCGGGTTCGAGGCGAAGCCCGCCGAGCACGAGGTTCGGGCCGCGCAGCGGGACCTCGGCGCCGTCGAGCGCGGCCTCGGCCAGGTCGTCGCGGACGAAGAACGCGTTGACCCCCGTCAGGTCGGTGTGCGCCAGCACGTAGCCCTTCGCCTCCCCGAGCGAGCGCAGCGCGCCGAGCGACGAGCCGACGTAGTCGGTGCCGTCCCAGGTCTCGAGCGCCGCCTCCAGCGGCTGCACCAGGCGGCGAGCGGCCGGGAGCGAGGCGTTGTACTCGACCACGACGATCCGCGGCCTCGCCTCGAGGGCCTCCCAGACCCAGTAGTCGGCGCCGTCGATGTCGATCGAGACGACGTCGCGCTCCTCGCCGCCGAGCAGGTCGTTCACGTTCGCGGGGCCGGCCAGCGCGCGAGCGGTGCGAACGTGGTCGGTGTGGGCGTACTTGGCCTCCAGCACCGCGTAGGGGCCCGGGTCGGCCTCCACGAACAGGCCCGAGAAGCCGAGCACGTCGGCGAGGAACACGCAGTTGGCCTCGGCGCCCGTGCCGCAGCCGATCTCGGCGAACGAGCGCGTGGTCGCGCCGACCCGCCGCAGCAACTCCGCGATCACGCCGTCCTCGCCGTTCTGGGAGAAGACGCGCGCCTCGTGGCGCGTGAGCCCGGGGCCGCCGGGGTCGGCCCGCTCCGCGAGCGCGCGCAACTCCGAGTAGGCGTCGCGTGGTGCCGAGTACGCCATCAGCCGCCGTCGAGGAGCAGCGGGGGGTGGTCGTTCAGAAGCTCGCCGCCGACCGTGATGACCGCGCGCAGGTCCGCCACTCCGGCGGCCCCGAGCGGGGGCGGCATGTAGAGCAGCGTGGCGGCGTCGTCGTGCGCCAGCGCGGCCTTGCCGTCGGCTGCGAGAACGGTCGTGGTGAAGCGGTAGGTCCCGCCGCCGAGCCGGGGCTCGAACGCGATCTCCACCTCGGTCTCATCGCCCGCCTCGAAGCGCCGGTAGCGGCGCCCGACCGCGGTCCACATCTCGTAGGCCCGCGTCCCGTCCTCCGCGGTCACGGCGAACACGAGATGCGGGCTGTCCACCGCCTCCTCGAAGCGCAGGCGCATCCGCAGCGCGAGCGGCGTGTCCTGGTCGGCCTGGTGGACGGTCGCACCGCCCGGTCCCACGAGCGCGCGCTCGACGACGGTCACCGACCCGCTGGTCGCCCCGTGCTCGCCCGCCTCCGCGTCGAGGCTCATCAGCTCGTAGTGGCGCGAGATGGCGTCCTCGGAGTCGCCGTCGAAGGCGACCTCGCCGTGGCGGAGCAGAATCGCCCGCGGGCAGAGCAGCCGGATCGCGTGCATCGAGTGGCTCACCAGGAGGATCGTGGTGCCGCGCGCCTTCAGCTCGCGCATGCGGTCGAAGCACTTGAGCTGGAAGCCCAGGTCGCCCACCGCGAGGACCTCGTCCACCAGGAGTACCTCCGGCTCCACGTGGACGGCGACCGAGAAGCCGAGCCGCATGAACATGCCCGACGAGTAGAACTTGACCGGGGTGTCGATGAAGTCGGCGAGCTCGGCGAACTCGACGATGCGGTCGAAGCGCTCGTCGATCTCCACGCGGGAGAGGCCGAGCAGCATCCCGTTGACGTAGACGTTCTCGCGGCCCGACATCTCCTCGTGGAAGCCGACGCCGACGCTGATCAGGGGCGCGATCCGGCCGCGGACCACGAGCCGCCCGGCCGACGGGCGGCTGACCCCGGCGAGCAGCCGCAGCAGCGTCGTCTTCCCGGCGCCGTTGCGGCCGAGGACGCCCACGGTCTCGCCGGGCTGGATCGCGATGTCCACGTCGCGGAGCGCCATGAGCTCCGAGCGCTTCGGCCGCGAGAACGGCATGACCGAGCGCAGCAGCATCGCCTGCTCCTCCAGCTTGACGTAGCGCTTGCTGACGCCGTTCAGCTCGATCGCGGCGCTCACAGCTGGTCCACGAAGAGGCGGTCGCGGCGGCGCTGGAGCTCGAGCCCGACGCAGAAGAGCACCAGGGTGGTGACGACGGTCACCGCCACGGGGCGGGCCCAGCCGTCCTCCGCCCCGACGGTCGCCGCGTGGAAGACGGTGACGACGCCGGTCATCGGGTTGAAGTCGGCGGCGCCCGCGAGGTCGTCGAGCAGCTCCTGGCGGTACACGACGGGCGTCACGTACAGCCAGACGAGCAGCGCCGCCTGCACGAGGAAGCGCACGTCGCGGTAGTAGACGTGGAGCGCCGATAGGACGAGCGACAGCGCGACCGTGAAGGCCACGAGCAGCACGCAGGCGACCGGCAGGAGCAGGAGGCGGAGCCCCAGGTCCACGCCGAGAACGGGCAGGAGCGGGACCAGCACGGCGTAGGAGACGAGCAGCCCCACGATGTTCGCGATCGGGGGGACGAGCACCAGCACGATCCGCGGGAACCACACCTTGTCGGCGAGGCCGGAGTGGTCCACGATCGAGGTGGACGACGCCATCAGCGTCCCGGCGAAGTAGGTCCAGGCGAGGATGCCCGCGATGACGTAGGCGCCGAAGTCGTCGCCCGTGCCCACGCGGATGACGCGCGTGAAGACGATCGCCATCACCGCGGCCTGCAGCATCGGCACCGCGACCGCCCACAGCACCCCGAAGGAGGCGCGCTTGTAGCGCGTCTGGAAGTCCTTGCGTGCGAGCACGCCGAGCACTCCCGCGTGGGCGCGGACATCGGCGATCCATGCGGTGCGCGAGGCCGGCTCAGGGCCGACCTCGAGCACGTGCGCGCGGGTGCTCACGCCTGCGATTGTGGCGGCACCGACAGCCAGAACGCCCAGCCGCGCCGCTCGACGCCCTCGAGACCGGGCGTCTGCCACAGGGGAAGGAGCGCCCCGTCGAGCCCCGCGAGCGCCGAGGCGTGCCACGCCGCAAGCTCGGGGACGACGCCGCGGCCGCCCCCCAGAAGCCACGCGGCGAGCAGGTACTGCTCCGAGAAGAGCCACTCCGACCAATCGGGCATGTAGCCGGAGGGCAGGAACACGTCGTGGATCGCGCAGAGAGCCCCCGCGGGAAGGCGCGGCAGGATGTCGAGGAAGAACGTCGTGGCGTCGGAGCCCTCGTAGACGCGGTGGGAGCCGTCCATGAGCACGACGTCGGCGGCGCCGAGGCGGTCGAGCACGCCGAGGTCCGTGGCCTCGAGCGGCGAGCGGATCACCTCGTCGCAGAGCTCGTCGATCTCCCGGCGCGGGGAGGGGTCGATCGAGACGATCCGGGTGGCGAGGCCCCCGTCTTCGATTGCGCGGCGCGCCCACATCGTCGACACCCCGGAGCCGACCTCCAGGTAGAGGGCGGGCCGGCGCTCGCGGATGAACGCGTAGATGGCCGCGGCGTCGAGGCCGGGGAGCCACTCGGAGAGCCAGAAGGGGCCGCTCGGAGAGTCCTGGCGAGCGGGGATGCGGGCGAGGTCCGGGATGTGGCGGGCGATCGACTCGATGCTCCGCCGGTAGCGGTCGTCGTGGCGGGCGATGAGCGACGCGAGCAGCGCGTGCTCGGGGCGGCCGTGCCCGTAGCGGGGGACCGGGCCGCGGGAGGGCGGATGGTCGAGCGCGAGCGCCTCGCGGCCCGCGAGACGTCGGGCCGCCCGTGTCGCCGCGTCGCGCAGCATGGTGCGAGGCCTCATCGGCGCGCGAGCATAGACCCGCGCCCGGAGAGCCCCCGGCGGTGGGCGTCGGCCCAGACGCGGTACTCCTCGCGCGGCGCGCGGAAGCGCTCGAAGCGCCTGGCGAGCGGGGCGAGCGCCGCGGCGCGCGCGGCGGCGCCGGCCCAGTTGACCGCCGCGACGGCCTGGGTGCGGCGCGTGCCGCGGGTGGAGCGCATCCACGCGTAGGTCGCCTCCATGTAGCGAGCCTCGCGGCGTTCTCCGAACGCCTGCGTCGCGGCGGCGCCAGATGCGTGGACGGCCCGGGCGTCGGGGACGTAGCGGGTCGTCCAGCCGTGCCGCGCGAGCTCCCAGCCGAGCGCGAGATCCTCGGCGTACATCCAGCGGCGCTCGTCGAAGCCGCCCGCCGCGTCAAACGCGCTGCGCCGCAGAAGCAGCAGGGCGCCGATCGCCCAGGGCACCTCGCGGGGATGGGCGGGGTCGATCCGGCCCTCGATGCACATCCGCTGTGCCGCGGCGCGCGAGACCCGCGGCAGCCCGAGGTTGAGCGCGAGCGAGTGGCGGAGGGTAGGGAAGCCGTGGAAGGAGTGCTGCGGCGTGCCGTCCTCCCAGGTGAGCATCGGGGCGAGCGCGCCCGCATGCGGGTGCCGCTCGCCTGCTTCGACCAGCCTGCCCAGGGCGCCCGCCGCAAGCGCCACGTCGGCGTTCGCCGCGCACAGCCACGGACTGTCGGTCATCTCGGCTACGAGGTTGACGGCGCGGCCGAAGCCGAGGTTCGCGCCGGGCTCGATCAGGTTCGCGAAGGCGAAGCGCTCGCGCACGAGGGCCGGCGAGCCGTCGCTCGAGCCGTTGTCGACCACGTGCACGTCCGCGAGGCCCGATTCTGCGTCGGCCACGAGCGACTTCAGGCAGCGGGCCAGCAGGTCGCGCGTGTTCCAGCTCACTACGGCGACCGTGACGGGCGCGCTCATCCGCGCTCGACCGCCTTCCCGCACAGGTCGGCGACCGCCTCGCCGAGCGCTTCGCGCGGGAACCGCTGGGCGGTGTCGAACCCGCCCTCTCTCAGGGCGGACCGCAGCCCCGCGTCGCCGGCTAGTCGCGTCACCGCCGCCGCTATGGCCGTGCCGTCGTCGTCGCGGGGAACGAGCAGGCAGTTCTCGCCGTCGCGGAGGTACTCCGCCGACCCGCCGGTCCCGGTGGCGATGACGGGGCGTCCGACCGCCATCGCCTCGATCGGGACGAGGCCAAACGGCTCGTCCCAGCGGACGGGGAAGAGGAGGGCGTCGGCGCTCGCGTACAGCTCAGGTACCCGCGCGGGCTCGAGGACCGAGAAGCGCACCTCGCGCCGGGTGGCGCCCGCGAGTGCCTCGAGCTCCGCCCGGTAGCCCGGATCTCCTGGGCCGACCACGTCGAGGGAGGCCTCGGGCGGGAGGTGGCGCAGGGCTCCGATTGCCGCGTCGATCCCCTTGCGAGGGTCGAGCCTCGCCACGCATGCCAGGCGCCAGCGCCACGGCCGCTCGGGCGCGGCTCGGAACTCCTCGAGCGGGATGCCGGGGTAGGCCACCGCCGTATCCTCGAGCGCGAGCGCGGCGAGAGCCCGTTGCCGCAGGAACTCCGTCCCGAACAGCCATCCGGAGACCTCCGCGTGCGGAATGCCGGAGGGCATTCCGAGGACGCGCGAGGCGAATCGCCGGGCGAGCGGGCGGCGCTCGAGCATGCGTGTCCAGGCATCCACCTCGGGGCCGTACAGCAGCCAGTCGTCGTGGACCACGCAGACCGCCGGGCAGCCCGCGCGGAGAGCGCGCTCGACGAGCGAGAGCGACATGCCGCCCATCGACCAGAAGGCCACCACATCGGGGCCGAACGCGGCCAGCTCACGGGCGAGCACGCGGGCGTTGTGGCGCTCTATCCGGACGCGCTCGAGCAGCGGGAGGCGCGGGAAGTCGTGGTCGCGCCAGTACCAGCGGAGCTCACGCAGGACGTCCGGCTCGTCCGGGTCGGCCACGCCCGGCTCGAGGTGGTCGGTGGTGAGCACGCGCACCTCGTGGCCGCGGGTGCGCATGAGGGCGTCCGCGTCGCGCCAGACCAGCTCGTAGCCGCCCTGGTGGTGCGGCGGGTACATGTTCCCGACCGCGAGGACGCGCATCGCTCAGAACACCCGGTCGATCCTGAGCTCGCCGTCCACGCGGCGCAGGATCAGCTTCTGGCGCGTGCCCTTGCCGTCCGCCTCCAGCTCGACGACCGCGTCCACCCGGTCGCCGCGCTCCCGCACGAACGGGATCGCCCGCACGCGGATGTCGGTGGGGGCGAGCGCCTCGAGCTGCGCCTCGCAGGCGAGCCTCGCGGCCTCGCCGGTCTCGCCGCCGCTGCGGCGGCGCAGGTAGGCGTCCGTGACCAGGTCCCCGCAGGCGGCCTCATCACCCTTGTCGGAGGCCTCGTAGAACTCCTTGATGACCTCGTCCGGGGGCTTCTCTGCGCCGCAGCCGGCGAGCGCGGCGGCGCATGCGAGCAGGGTCGGGAGGCGGGCCGTCATCGCGGGGGGCGAGGATAGGGGCCATGCCCGACGTGCGCGTGAGCGTGGTGGTGCCGGCCCTCGACGCGGAGGCGACGCTCGAGCGCTGCCTCGCCGCGCTCTCGCGTCAGGACGTGGAGGGCGGTTTCGAGGTGGTGGTCGCCGACGACGGCTCCTCCGACCGGACGGTCGAGATCGCCCGCGCGGCAGGCCCGCTCGTGCGGGTGGTGGAGGGGCCGCCGGGCGGTCCCGCGGCCGCGCGGAACCGCGGCGTCGATGCCGCGCGCGCGCCGCTTGTGGCCTTCACCGACGCCGACTGCTTTCCGGCGCCCGGCTGGCTCGCTGCCGGAGTGGCGGCGCTCGATTCCGCCGATCTCGTGCAGGGCGCCGTGCGGGCCGACCCCGAGGCCGAGCGCGGGCCGTTCGACCGCACGATCGAGGTGGGCGCCGAGCGCGGCCTGTACGAGACGGCGAACCTGTTCGTGCGCCGCGAGGCCTTCGAGCGGGCGGGGGGCTTCGAGGACTGGCTTCCGGCGGTCCGCGGCAAGCCTCTGGGGGAGGACGTCTGGCTCGGCTGGCGCGTCCGCCGGGCGGGCGGGCGCATCGCCTTCTCGCCCGAGGCGCTCGTCCACCACGCGGTCTTTCGCCGGCGCGCCGCCGAGTTCGTGGCCGAGCGACGCCGCCTCGTCCACTTCCCGGCGTTCGCGCGCCAGGTCCCGGAGCTGCGGCGCGTGCTGTTCACGGCGCGGGTCTTCCTGAGCCCGCGCACCGCCGCGCTCGACGCGGCGCTCGCGGGACTCGCCGCGGCGGCGCTCGTGTCGCCGTTCGCGCTCGCGGCGCTTCTTCCCTACGCCTGGACGGTCGCGCGCGACGCGGCGCCCTGGCGCGGCCAGCGCCTGAAGGCGGCGCTGGTGGGCGTCGCCGCCGACCTCGCGGGCCTCACCGCCCTTCTGGAGGGCAGCGTGCGCTTCCGCTCGCCCGTGCTCTGAACGCTGGTGAAACAGTGCCAGGCACTGTTTCACCAGCCTTGTGTCAGGCCAGGAGCTCGGCGTAGAGGGACTCGTAGGCGTCGGCCACTCGGCCGGTCGAGAAGTCCTCGGCGCGGGCGCGGCAGGCGGCCTCGGTCGCCGGGTCCTCGCTGAGATCGAAGGCCTCCAGGAGCGCCTGTGCCAGCTCGGGCGCGCCGCCGTCGAAGAGGCACCCGATCTCGGGGCGGTCCAGGACCTCCGGGATGGCGTCGCGGTTCGAGCCCACGACAGGCGTACCGCACGCGAGCGCCTCGGCGAGGACGATCCCGAACGAGTCGCCGATGGAGGGGAGCGCGGATACCCACGCGCTCGAGTACGCCGGCGCGAGCGCGGCCGGCTCGGCGACGGGATCGAGTAGCTCGGCGCCGGCGTCGGCGAGCTGTGCCGCCAGGCGCTCGTCGCGCGGGCGGACCAGCACGAGCCGCGCGCCGGGCCGCGCGCGCCTGACGATCTCCATCGCCTCCACCAGCAGCGCGACGCGCTTGCGCGGCTCGCCCGCGTCGGCGGCGCAGAAGACGCTCGGCTCCCCCGAGCGGGGCCCGGCGCGACGGAAGGCGTCCAGGTCGACGCCCGGTTGGATCACGCGCGTCTCGATCCCGAGCCAGCGCCGGGCCGCCGCCGCGGCGGTGTGGCTCAGCACCACGACGGCGTCCGAGCCGCGCATGACGCGCTCGGTCGTGCGCAGCCGCCCGCGCCGCCAGACGAGCCCCTGCCGGTCGGGCACGCCCATGTAGGAGAGGATCACCGGGCGGCCGGTGCGCTCCTTCCAGCGCAGGGCCGCGAGCGCGTCGGTCGTGAACACGGCCTGGGCGATCTGGTCGTCGCCCCGGCGGAGGCTCAGGTAGCTGAACGGGACGTGGGTCATGTGGTGCTCCCACATGCGCCGCTCGAGGCGGGCGCCGCCGGGCGGGCGCCAGTTGCGGACGATCGGCAGGCCGTCCTCCACCGTGCGCGCCGGAAGGCCCGGGTGGCTCGTGATCAGCCGCGGGCTGTGACCGCGCACGATCAGCCCGTCCGCAAGCTCGCGCACGATGCGCTCGGCGCCCCGGTGCACCTCGGGCCAGAAGCAGGGCGACAGGATCGCGACGCGGACGCTCACAGGAAGAGCGTCCGGTGCTTCGCGCTTCCGACCGCGAGCGCCACGACCTCGGCGAGGTCGACGGCCATCGTCGCGGGCGCCTCCGAGAGCGCTCGCAGGCGGCCGCGCGCGGACGGCCCGTAGTGCGGCTGCGCCTTCCAGAGCCAGGGCGCGAGAAGCGCAAGCGCCGCGGGGTGCAGTGCCACCGCGCCGGCCACGCCCGCGAGGCCCAGCAGCGCCCACCCGTGGTTCTGCTTCCAGAAGATCCGCATCGGGAAATGGCGGCGGGCGCTCGGATGGCGCTTCACGAGCAGCGCCAGGTCCTGCCAGCGCCAGACCCCGCGCAGCCTGCGGGCGAAGGAGACCGGCTCGACGGCGTGGTAGGTGAGCACCTCCGGAGCGCCCGCATATGCCGCTCCCGCGGCCCGGGCGCGGAGCGCAAGGTCGGTGTCCTCGCCGGTGCGGATCGGCTCCTCGCGGAACCCGCCCACCAGCTCCAGGACCTTCCGGGGGTAGACGATGTTGCACGCCTCTGCGTACGGCCCCGGGTCGATCCACTGCGTGTGGCGGTGGGGCGCCAGCAGCAGGTTCACCTCGTCCGGATCGGGTCGCGTCGAGCCCTGGACGATCGCGCCGGGGCTCCGTTCCGCGGCGGCCAGAGCGTTCGCGAGCCAATCCGGGGGCGGGCGGCAGTCGTCGTCGGTGAAGGCGACGAGCGGCGCGCGCGCCTCGCGCCAGGCGGCGTTGCGAAGGCGGCCGGCGGAGCCCTCGGAGCGGGGGAGAACGAGGTGCCGCAGCACGCCCGCCGCGGCCAGCGGGTGGGACCTGAGCACCCGGACGGCCTCGCCGTCCAGCGAGTCGTCGGCCACGACGACCTCCCAGAGCCAGCGGTCGAGCGTCTGCTCCTCCAGCGCGTTCAGCAGCCAGCGCAGGCGCAGCGCCCTGTCGTGGGAGGCAACGGCTACGGCGATGCGGGGCTCGGCGGGCGCGGCCATGGCCCGCAGGCTATGGGGCGAAGTCGTCGGCCCCGACGAGATCCCGCGAGAGCGCCTCGCGAAGCGAGGTCAGCTCGCGGTACATGTTGTCGCGCACCGCCCGCTCGTGGAGCGCCCGGATCTCGGCGCGGCCCCCGGCGGCCATGCGGTCCAGCTCGCGTATCCGCTCGAGCGCGAAGCGCCCGGTACGCCAGCGCTCGCAGTCGGGGCAGCGCAGCGACGCCCACACGGCGCCGCCGGGGAGCGGCCGGGTCTCCGCGGCGTTGACGAGACGGGAGCCGCAGTAGACGCATTCGCACAGCGCCGGAGGGCGCGGGCGCCGCGGTCCCTGGACGATGCGTGCCAGCGGGCGCACGACCGCAACGTAGGGGCCTGCCCGGTCGGAAGGGGGCGACGAGCCGCGGCGGCGCCCCCCAGCGCCGCCGCCGCCCGAAGTGGTTGCCGCCCTACGGAGCGGGGCAGGGCGTGTTGCCGAGCCCGACGACCGCCTCGCCCACGACGACGCTGCCGAGCGCCGGGGAGGTGAAATCGACCGCGCGGCGGGTGAGCGTGGTGGCGCTCGGGACCCGCCGGTTAAGCATCAGCGTGAACGCGGTGTTGCGGTAGGTGAATGGCGCGTTGCCGACCTCGAAATCCTGCGTCCCGATCCGGAGCCGCGCCACCGTCGAGTCGCTCGACGAGGAGGGCGCGCCGCCCGAGCACATCAGGAACGCCTCCGCGTTGACCCCGTCGAACAGGATCGGGTTCGGCTGCGTCGGGATGATGACCTCGGACGCGCCCGCCTTGGCGTAGGCCTGGAAGTTCGCGGCCTTCGTGTAGGCGAAGTTGCCGAGGACGCTGATCCCGAGCTCCTGGCCCCGGTTGAGCGAGGAGACCCGGGCGCCGCGGCAGGGAGCCGAGCTCGGGTTCGCCACGACCGGCTCGTAGACCGGGACGAAGCTCGGCGAGATCCGCTCGGCGCTCGAGCGGCACGCGAGCGTGAGGTTCGGGTCCGGCGGCGGGGGGGCGTTGCCCGTGCCGTCGTCCTCGCAGGGGAGCCCGTCGACGCCCACGGCCGCCTCGCCGACGACGATGCTGCCGAAGCTGTTCTCGAGCCTCGCCGCGCGCTGGATGACCGACGTGGCGGTCGAGACCGTCTCATTCAGGTGGAGCGTGGCCGCGCCGAGCGGGATGCTCTGCGGCGTACCGTCGTCCGGGTGCGAGATCGGCTGGCCGTTGATCGTCGCGCTCGCCGTGCTGCTCTCGCTGGAGAAGGTGGGAGCGCTCGACTGGCACTCGCCGTGGGCGCTCGCGTTCAGCGCCTGGAGGCGGATCGTGTTCGTGCCGCTCACGAGGATCACCTCGGCGGCCCCGGAGCGCGCGTTCACATGGTCGCCGTCGCGGGGGATCCGGTTCGGCGGCGCCTTGGTCTCGGTGGCACCGTAGGCGGCGCGCACCGTCACGGTGCCGAAGTTGGGGTTGCCGGCGGTGTTCTCACCGCCGCCTTCCTTGTCGTTCACACAGGGGCCCGAAACGCCGGCGCGGAAGGGGTCCACGCTCTGCGAGCCGAGGTTGAGCTGGACAGGGGTCGCGTAGCAATTGAACTTGCCATTGGGCACCGCCATCGCGCTCGGAGCGAGCAGTGCGCTCCCGGCGAGCGCGCCGAGTGCTGACGCCACCAGAATCCCGAGCCTGCGTGCGGTCATTTTCCGAGTCCCCTTGCCGAAAACGTGCGTACGGGCGCTAGGCCCCTACCGACACAACGGCCCTTTCGGACGAAACTTGCGTGCCGGGCGGGACCTTGCGCCGCCCGTCTGACACCGCCGGTGTCCGAAGACGCGCCCGGCAGGATTCGAACCTGCGACTTCTGCCTCCGGAGGGCAGCGCTCTATCCACTGAGCTACGGGCGCCCGCGGCCGAGTCTAGTGTCCGGCCGGTGCTCGTCGCGGTGGTCTCGGACACCCACCTGCCCCGGCGGGGGCGGGCGATCCCGCCCGAGTGCCTCGAGCGGCTCCGGGCCGCCGACCTGATCCTTCACGCGGGCGACCTGGTGACCGCCTCGGTCCTGCGCGACCTCGAGGCGCTCGGCCCGCTCGTCGCGGCCGTCCACGGAAACGTCGACGACGCCGAGGTGCGCTCGCTGCTGCCGGAGACCCGCGTGGCCGAGGCGGCGGGCGCGCGGATCGGCCTGATCCACGACGCGGGGTTGGCGGTTGGTCGCCTCGGGCGCATGCGCGCCCGCTTCCCCGATGCGGACGCCGTGGTGTTCGGCCACTCCCACATCCCCCTGCACGAGGAGGGCGGCGGCTTCCAGATCTTCAACCCCGGCAGTCCCACGGACCGCCGCCGCCAGCCGGCCCACACCATGGGCCTCGCACGCGTGGAGGACGGCCGCATCCTGTTCGAGATCGTCAGACTCGACTGACCGTGGACCTCGACGTCGTCTTCATCGGCACCGCGGGCTCGGCGCCCTCGGCGCGGCGCTCGCTTCCCGCCACGCTGATCAGGCGCGGGGGCGACCGCCTGCTCTTCGACTGCGGCGAGGGCACCCAGCGCCAGCTCCTGCGCTCGGTCGGGCTGATCGAGCTGGAGGACGTCTTCATCACGCACTTCCACGCAGACCACTTCCTGGGGCTGCCCGGAATGCTCAAGACCTTCGGCCTGCGCGGACGGGAGACGCCGCTGACGGTGCACGGCCCGGCCGGCCTGCGGCGGCTGTTCAAGGCGCTCCTGCCCGTCGTGGGCCGATCCACGTTCCCGCTCGAGCTCGTCGAGCTCGAGCCGAACGACGAGATCGAGCGCGACGGCTACCGCATCGCTTCGTTCGGCGTGAGGCATCGCGGCGCGGCGCTCGGCTACGCGCTCGTCGAGGCGGACCGCCCCGGACGCTTCGACGAGGCGCGCGCGCGAGCACTCGGCGTCGATCCCGGCCCCGACTTCGGCCGGCTCCAGCGCGGCGAGCCGGTGGGCGACGTCCGCCCGGACCAGGTGCTGGGCGACGGGCGCCGCGGCCGCACGGTCGTCCTCTCGGGCGACACGGCGCCCTGCGACATGACCCGTGCCGTCGCGCATGGCGCAGACCTGCTCGTACACGAGGCCACCTTCCTGCACGAGGACGGCGCGCGGGC
This sequence comes from Thermoleophilaceae bacterium, assembly GCA_035553855.1. Lineage (GTDB taxonomy): Bacteria > Actinomycetota > Thermoleophilia > Solirubrobacterales > Thermoleophilaceae > JBBDYQ01. The sequence continues at coordinate 15,867 of DATMJO010000035.1, forward strand.
GCGGGAGACGGCGCACACCACCGCCCGCGAGGCGGCGGAGATCGCGGCCGGCGCGGAGGTGGGCCTGCTCGCGCTGACCCACGTCTCCCCGCGCTACCCGGGCGGGGCGCTCCGCGACGAGGCGCGCGAGGTGTTCCCGCGGACGATCGTTCCGCGAGATCTCGACCGCGTCCTGATCCCCTTCCCGGAGCGCGGCGAGCCCGTCCACGAGCGGGCCGGCGACTGGCTGAAGCACGCCTGAGACCACAACAAACCCTCAACCACCCTCAAGGGGGTCTGACCCCACGCCGGCGTCGAATGGGGCTCAACCCGCGTGCCGAGAGGGTCGGCGGACGGCTGCCGAACCCTCGACCACCCTCGAGGGGGTCTGACCCCTTGCACCCTCGACCAACCTCGAGGGGGTCTGACCCCGTGGTCGCACCGGCGCCGTTGCTACTCTCGGCGAGCCAGGTCCTTTAAGCGGGTCCCGAGAGGCCCGGAAGGAGGCAGTGTTGAACGAGAAGGTCGTCCTCGACGCCGAGGACATGCGGCGCACGCTCGTGCGCATCGCCCACGAGATCGTCGAGAAGACGAACGGGCGGGGCCTCGCGATCGTCGGCATCCACCGCCGCGGTGCCGTGCTCGCGTCACGCCTCCAGACGCTCGTCGCAGAATTGGTCGGCGAGCCCGTCCCGCTCGGCGACGTCGACATCTCCTTCTACCGCGACGACGTCGCCACCCGCCCGCCGTCCGACCACCCGGTGGTGCACGCCTCGCACATCGACTTCCCGGTGGAGGGCCGCACGGTGATCCTCGTCGACGACGTCCTCTACACGGGCCGCACGGTCCGCTCCGCAATCGACGCGCTCTTCGACTACGGCCGCCCCGACCGGGTCCAGCTCGCCGTCCTCGCCGACCGCGGCCACCGCGAGTTGCCGATCCGTCCCGACTACGTGGGCAAGAACCTCCCGACGGCCCGCAACGAACGTGTCTTCGTGCGCGTCGAGGAGCTCGACGGCGCCGACGAGGTCTCGATCGCCGAGCTCCAGGAGGCGGTGGCATGAAGGGGCGCCACCTCCTCTCCGTCGACGACCTGACCCGCGACGACATCGAGCGCATCCTCGACCGCGCCGCGAGCTTCGCCGAGGTCTCCGGCCGCGAGATCAAGAAGGTGCCGACGCTCCGCGGCCGGACCGTGATCAACCTCTTCTACGAGTCGTCCACCCGCACCAGCTCGTCCTTCGAGCTGGCCGCCAAGCGGCTCTCGGCGGACCTCGTCAACGTGAAGTCGCAGGGCTCGGCGGTCGACAAGGGCGAGTCGCTCAAGGACACCGTCCAGACACTGTCGGCCTACGACCCCGCCGCGATCGTCATCCGCTCGCCGCACGTGGGCGCCGCCCAGCTCGTGGCGCGCTGGACCCCCGCCTCGGTCGTGAACGCGGGCGACGGCAAGCACGAGCACCCCACGCAGGCGCTGCTCGACCTCTACACGCTGCGCCGCCGGGCGGGCACGCTCGAGGGCCTCTCGATCTGGATCGTCGGCGACGTGCTTCACAGCCGCGTCGCCCGCTCGAACATCCTCGCCTTCACGCGCATGGGCTGCGAGGTCACCGTCTGCGGCCCTCCCACGCTCATCCCGCGCGGCGTCCAGGCGCTCGGGTGCTCGGTCTCCGCGTCCCTCGACGGGGTCGAGCAGGCCGACGTCGTCTACGCCCTCCGGATGCAGAACGAGCGCATGCGCGGCTCCTACGTCCCGTCGCTCCGCGAGTACGCGGCCCGCTACCAGATCGACTCGCGGCGCTTGCGCGGCGGCCAGTGGCTCATGCACCCGGGCCCGGTCAACCGCGGCGTCGAACTCGCCGCCGACGTGATCGACTCGCCCCAGTCGCTCATCGTCGAGCAGGTCGAGTCGGGGGTCGTCGTCCGCATGGCGGTGCTCTACGAGCTGCTGGCCGGCGGCAGCGCCGACCGGCCGCAGCCCGCGTCCAGGGAGCGCGAGGACGAACCCGAGGAGCCCACCCGGCTGAATCCCGATCCGGCCGGGTCGGCGGCATGAGCGCACCCGGCTTCCTCGACCACGCGGGCGGTGCGCCGGCGGACCTCTTGATCCGCGGCGCGCGCGTGCTCGACCCGCGGGCGGGGCTCGACGGCACGGCCGACATCCTCGTGAGAGGCGGCGAGGTCGCCGAGGTGGGCGACTCCGTCCAGGCGCCCGAGGGCGCCGAGACGGTCGACGCTACCGGCCTCTCCGCGCTCCCCGCCTTCGTCGATCCGCACGTGCACCTGCGCACGCCCGGCCGCGAGGACGAGGAGGACATCGACTCGGGCACGCGCGCCGCCGCGGCCGGGGGCTTCTGCGCGATCCTCGCCATGCCGAACACCGACCCCGTCGTCGACTCCGCCTCGATCGTCCGCTCGCTCCGCGACCGCGCCCGCAACGAGGCGCGGGTGCCCACCGGCTTCCTCGCAGCCGTGAGCGTCGGCCAGCGCGGCGAGTCGCTCACCGAGATGGCGGAGCTTCACGACGCGGGTGCGCCGGGCTTCACCGACGACGGCCTGCCGGTGGTCTCCGCCGGCCTGCTGCGGCAGGCGCTCCAGTACCAGCGCCTCTGCGGCGGCGTGATCGCGCTCCACGAGGAGGACCCGTCGCTCTCGCGCGACGGCGTGATGCACGAGGGCGCGGTCTCCGCTCTGCTCGGGATGAGCGGCATCCCGTCGATCTCCGAGTCCACCATGATCGCCCGCGACGCGGCGATCGCCGGCTACGAGGACGCGCGCATCCACATCCAGCACGTCTCCGCGCGGGAGTCGGTCGAGGCCGTCGCGCGGGCCAAGGCCGACGGCGTCGCCGTCACCGCCGAGGCCTCACCCCACCACCTCTGTCTCACCGACGAGCACGTCCGCGGCCTCGACACGCATTTCAAGATGAACCCGCCGCTCCGCGCCGAGGAGGACCGCAAGGCGCTGATCGAGGGACTCCGCGCGGGCACGCTCGACTGCATCGCCACCGACCACGCGCCGCACGCTCACGAGGAGAAGGAGCAGCCGTTCGAGCAGGCCCCGCTCGGCGTCACCGGCCTGGAGACGGCCTTCGCTGCCGTCCACACGGAGCTGGTCCTGCCCGGCGTGCTCGACCTCGCCCTGGTCGTCACGCGCATGACCGCGGGCGGCGAGCCGTTCGGCATCCCCGCGCCCACGATCGCCCCGGGGGCGCAGGCGGATATCTGCCTCGTGGATCTCGCCGCCGAGTGGGAGGCCGGGGAGTCGGGCTACGAGAGCCGCTCCTCGAACTGCGCCTTCGGCGGGCGCGCCCTCACCGGGCGGGTGCGGATGACCGTGGCCGCCGGCTCGGTCGCCTACCGCGAGCGGAGCTTCGCCCTCGGGGTGGCGCGATGAGCGTTCTCGCGCGCGACCGCGCCGCGCTGGTGGTCGTCGACGTCCAGGAGGCGTTCCGCCCGGCGGTGCTCGATTTCGAGCGGGTCACTCAGAACGCGGAGCGGCTCATCCGCGGCGCCCGCATCCTCGGCATCCCAGTGGTCGTGACCGAGCAGTACCCGCGGGGCCTCGGCAGCACCGTCGCCGAGCTCGCGGAGGCGCTCGAGGGAGTCGAGCCGATCGAGAAGGTCTGCTTCTCCGCCGCGGCCGCGGCCGGCTTCAGCATCGACGGCCGCGAGCAGGCCCTCGTCTGCGGGATCGAGACCCACGTCTGCGTCTCCCAGACCGCGCACGACCTGCTCGGCCGCGGCATCGACGTGCACGTGGCCCGCGACGCCGTCTCGTCCCGCACCGAGGAGAACCGCGAGGTCGGCCTGCGCAAGATGGAACGGGCGGGCGCCGTCGTCACCAGCGTCGAGACGGCGCTGTTCGAGCTGGTGGGCGCCGCCGGGACGGACGAGTTCAAGCAGGTCCAGGGGCTCGTCAAGTGAGCGCCTACCTCCTGCTCGAGGACGGCCTGCGCTTCGACGGCGACGCCTGCGCGGCCGGCGGACCCGTCACCGGCGAGGTCGTCTTCAACACCGCGATGGCCGGCTACCAGGAGTCGGTCACCGACCCGAGCTACCGCGGGCAGATCATCGTTTTCACGTATCCGCTCGTGGGCAACTACGGCGTGTCCGGCGAGGCGATGGAGTCCGACGCCGTCCACGCGCGGGGCGTCGTGATGCGCGAGGGCGTCGACCGCGAGGACGCGCCGAAGGCCGAGGGCGGCTGGCTCACCTGGCTGGACGACTGCGGCATCCCGGCGATCTCCGGCGTGGACACGCGGGCCCTCGTCCGCCACATACGCGACCGCGGCGCGATGCGGGGCGGCATCTTCCCCGGCGACATGCCGGAGGCCGAGGCCCGCGCGCTCGTCGAGGCCGAGCCGCCGATGCACGGGCGCGACCTGGCCCGTGAGGTCACCCCGGCCGAGACGGTCGTCCTTCCCGGTGACGGCCCCCGCATCGCGGCGATCGACACGGGCATCAAGCACTCGATCATCCGCCAGCTCCGCGAGCGTGGCGTCCATCTGGAGCTCCACCCCTGCACCGTCACCCCCGAGGAGTTGCTCGAGGGCTCGCCCGACGCCGTGTTCCTCGCGAACGGGCCCGGCGACCCCGCCGCGCTGGGTCACATCGTCGAGACCGTCCGCGGCGTGGTCGGCGAGGCGCCCGTCTTCGGGATCTGCCTCGGCCACCAGCTGCTGTGCCGGGCGGTGGGTCTCGAGACCTACAAGCTCCAGTTCGGCCACCGCGGGGCGAACCATCCGGTCAAGGACCTCGCCACCGGGAAGATCGACATCACGAGCCAGAACCACGGCTTCGCGGTGATCGGCCCCGGCGGGGAGCGCACCATCGAGGGCGACGAGCCGGTGCGCTGGGACACGGACTTCGGCGTCGCCGAGCTCTCCCATCTCAACCTCTACGACCGCACGGTCGAGGGCCTCGTGCTGCGGGACGTTCCGGGCGCGACGGTCCAGTACCACCCTGAGGCGGGGCCGGGCCCGCACGACGCGCGCTACCTCTTCGACCGCTTCATCGGGCTGCTGGAGGCCGCATAGTGCCCCGGCGCGACGACATCCACAAGATCCTCGTGCTCGGCTCGGGCCCGATCGTGATCGGCCAGGCGGCGGAGTTCGACTACTCGGGCGCCCAGGCCTGCAAGGTCCTGCTCGAGGAGGGCTACGAGGTCGTCCTCGTGAACTCGAACCCGGCCACGATCATGACCGACCCGGAGTTCGCGACCTCGACCTACATCGAGCCGCTCACGCCCCCGTCGGTCGCCGCGGTGATCGAGAAGGAGCGCCCCGACGCGCTCCTGCCCACGCTCGGCGGCGGGACCGCGCTCAACCTCGCCCGCGCGCTCTCCGAGGACGGCACGCTCGACCGATTCGGCGTGGAGCTGATCGGCGCCGACTACGACGCGATCCGCCGCGCCGAGGACCGCGACCTGTTCCGCCAGACCGTCGAGGGAGCAGGGCTGCGCGTCCCGCGCTCGGCCATCGTCACGAGCATGGCGGAGGCCGAGCGGGCGCTGCCGGAGCTCGGGCTGCCGGCGATCATCCGGCCTGGCTTCACGATGGGCGGCCAGGGGGGAGGGGTCGGTCGCGACGAGGCCGAGTACCGCCAGATCGTCGCCGAGGGCCTCGCCGCCAGCCCGATCGGGCAGGTGCTCGTGGAGGAGTCGGTCATCGGCTGGGGCGAGTTCGAGCTCGAGCTGATGCGCGACCGCAACGACAACGTCGTGATCGTCTGCTCGATCGAGAACGTGGACCCGATGGGCGTCCACACCGGCGACTCGGTCACGGTCGCCCCGCAGCAGACCCTCACCGACCACCAGTACCAGGAGCTGCGCGACCAGGCGATCAAGGTCATCCGCGCGGTGGGCGTGGAGACGGGCGGCTCGAACATCCAGTTCGCAGTCAACCCGGCCACCGACGAGATCGTCGTGATCGAGATGAACCCGCGGGTGTCGCGCTCCTCGGCGCTCGCGTCGAAGGCCACCGGCTTCCCGATCGCCAAGATCGCCGCCCGCCTGGCCGTCGGCTACGCGCTCGAGGAGATCGACAACGACATCACCCGCGCCACGCCGGCGAGCTTCGAGCCGACGATCGACTACGTGGTCGTCAAGTGGCCGCGCTTCGCCTTCGAGAAGTTCCCCGGCGCGGACGGCCGCCTTCACACCGCGATGCAGTCGGTGGGGGAGGCGATGGCGATCGGCCGCACCTTCAAGCAGGCGTTCGCCAAGGCCATGCGCTCGCGCGAGCTTGACGTCAACCCGACCGCGCCCGATGACCTCGACGAGCTGCTGCGGCGCATCGAGACGCCGACGGGCGACCGCTTCGAGCTGTTGATGGAGGCGATCCGGCGCGGGGCATCCGACGACGAGGTCTGCCGGCGCACCATGATCGACCCCTGGTTCATCGCCGAGATCGGCGCGCTCGCGCGTGGCGAGGACCCCGAGGCGGGGTTCGTGCGCACCTACAAGGCGGTCGACACCTGCGCCGCCGAGTTCGAGGCGGCCACGCCCTATTTCTACTCCGGCTGGGAGCGGCCAGGACCGGACGGGCCGCGCCATGAGGTCCGGCGCGGCGAGAGGCCGAGCGTGGTCATCCTCGGCGCGGGGCCGAACCGCATCGGTCAGGGCATCGAGTTCGACTACTGCTGCGTCCACGCCGCGATGACCGTGCGGGAGTCGGGCCGCGACGCCGTGATGGTCAACTGCAACCCCGAGACGGTCTCGACCGACTACGACACCTCGGACCGCCTCTACTTCGAGCCGCTCACGCTCGAGGACGTGCTCGGGGTCGTGGGCATGGAGGACCCCGAGGGGGTGATCGTCCAGTTCGGGGGTCAGACCCCGCTGCGGCTCGCGCGCGGCCTCGTGGAGGCCGGTGTGCCGCTTCTGGGCACGCCGGTGGACTCGATCCACCTGGCTGAGGACCGCCCGAGCTTCCAGGCGCTTCTGTCGGAGCTCGGCCTGAAGAGCCCGGCGTACGCCACGGCCGAGAGCCGCGACGGCGCGCTCGACGCGGCCGAGTCGGTCGGCTATCCGCTGCTCGTGCGACCGAGCTACGTGCTCGGCGGCCGCGCGATGGAGATCTGCTACTCCCGGGAGGGGCTCGGGAGCTACCTGGAGCGCACCCGCGGCCAGAACGGGACCGGCACCATCTACCTCGACCGCTTCCTCGAGAACGCGATCGAGATCGACGTGGATGCGCTCTGCGACGGCTCCGACGTGGTCATCGGCGGGGTCATGCAGCACGTCGAGGAGGCGGGCGTCCACTCGGGCGACTCCGCCTGCGTCCTGCCGGCGATGTCGCTCGGGCCGGACATGATGGCCCAGGTCGAGGAGGCCACCCGCGCGCTTGCGCTGCGACTCGGGGTGATCGGCCTGATCAACATCCAGTTCGCGGTCCACGGCGACGACGAGCTGTACGTGATCGAGGCGAACCCGCGCGCGTCGCGCACGGTTCCGTTCGTCTCGAAGGCCGTGGGCGTCCCCCTCGCCAAGGTCGCCTGCCGGGTGATGCTCGGCGAGCGCCTCGCGGAGATTGACCTCGACATCCCGCGCTACCCGCGGCACGTCTCGGTGAAGGAGGCCGTGCTGCCGTTCGACCGCTTCCCCGGCGCCGACTCGCTGCTCGGCCCCGAGATGAAGTCGACAGGCGAGGTCATGGGCATCGCGGGCGACTATCCGGCCGCCTTCGGCAAGGCGCAGGCGGCGGCCGGCGCGCGGCTGCCCGCCGGGGGCGCCGTGTTCGTGAGCGTCACCGACACCGACAAGCCCGCCGCGGCGCAGCTCGCCGCGGCGTTCCACGACATGGGCTTCGAGATCCTCGCGACCGGCGGGACCGCGCAGGCGATCAAGCGGATGGGCGTGGGCGTCGAGCGGATCAACAAGCTGACCGAGGGATCCCCCAACGTCGTGGAGCGGATCGAGGCGGGCGAGGTCGCGCTCGTCATCAACACCCCTACCGGATCGGGCGCCCGGGCGGACGGCTGGGAGATCCGCCGCGCCGCGATCGCCCACGGCATCCCGTGCATCACGACGATGACGGGCGCCACCGCGGCGCAGCGGGCGATCCGCGCCCTCCGCGAGGGCCGTCCCGAGGTGATCTCCCTGCAGGAGCTCCACGGCGAGCGCCGCGCCGCGACCACGTGAGCGAGGCGCGGACGCTCGCGCCGTTCGGGCGGCGCCTCGCCGACGTCACGGCCTGTGAGGAGCTCGGCGGCTACGTGCTGCTCACTGCGCGGGACCGGGCCGGCCCCGTCCCGCGGCCGGGCCAGTTCTACATGCTCGCGACGGAGGACCGCTGGGGTGGCGGGGAGGCCGAGCGTCCCTACCTGCCGCGGGCGTTCTCCCACGCCCGCGCCGCCGACGGGACGCTGACGTTCCTGCTGGAGGACGTGGGCCCGGGGACGCGCCGTCTCTCCGAGCTCGTCCCGGGCTTCCGCCTGTGGCTGAACGGGCCCCTCGGCCGTGGCTTCGAGCCGCCGGCACGTGGCCGCCCGCTGCTCGCCGGCGGTGGCATCGGCGCCGCGCCGCTCCTGTGCCTCCAGGACGAGATCGGGCCCGAGGCGCAGGCCCTTCTGGGCTTCCGCAACGCGAGCTTCGCGGTGGCAGCCGGCCTGTTCGCGGGCGAGCCGCTCGTCGCGACCGACGACGGCAGCGCGGGGCACCCCGGCTTCGTCACCGACCTGCTTCGGGAGGAGCTCGAACGCGATCCGGAGGCGACCGTCTACGCCTGCGGGCCCCCGGCGATGCTCGAGGCGGTTCGGGCCCTGTGCGCCGAGAGGGGCGTCCCCTCCCAGCTCGCGCTCGAGTCCGGGATGGCCTGCGGCTACGGGGCGTGCTTCGGGTGCGTCGTCCCCACCCGCGACGGCTACGTACGGCTCTGCGTCGACGGTCCGGTGCTGGCGGGAGACGCGCTCGAGTCCGCGCTCGTCCCGGGAGCGGGGCATTGAGCGCCTCGCTGTGCGGCATCCCCCTCCGCGGGCCGATCCTCAACGGCTCCGGCACGTTCGACTTCATCGCCGCGCGTCGGACCTACGGCGACTCGCTCCTGGCGAGCTTCCCGTTCGACGCGTTCGTCACGAAGACGATCACCCTGGACCCGCGCCAGGGCAATCCGCCGCCGCGGCTGTGGGAGACGCCTGCCGGCCTGATCAACTCGATCGGGCTGCCGAACAAGGGGCTCGAGGGATTCCTGGCCGGGGATCTGCCCCATCTTCGCGACCTCCCGGTCCCCCTCGTCGTCTCCGTCATGGGCTACGGCCCCGAGGAGCTCGCTCGCCTGGCGGGCGCGGTCGGCGCGCGCGACGAGGTGGCGGCGGTGGAGCTGAACGTCTCCTGCCCGAACGTGGAGAGCGGCCTGATCATGGGCTCCGACCCCGCGGAGACGGCCCGCGCCGTCGAACGCGTCAGAGCGGTGACCGCGAAGCCCGTCATCGTGAAGCTCACCCCGAACGCAACCGACCCCGGCGCGGTGGCGGCCGCGGCGGAGTCGGCCGGGGCCGACGGCGTGTCCCTGATCAACACCCTGCGGGGCATGGCGCTCGATCCGCGCAGCGGGGCGCCGTGGCTCGGCGGCGTCACCGGAGGCGTTTCGGGACCGGCGGTACGGGCCGTCGCGCTCGAGCAGGTGCGGGCGGTGGCCGCCCGCGTCTCGATCGACATCGTGGGCATGGGAGGCGTCGCCAGCGGCCGCGATGCCGCTGATTTCCTCAGTCTCGGAGCCTCATGTGTGGCCGTCGGGACCGAGAGCTTCCGCGACCCCGCCGCCGGCCTGCGCATCGGGCGCGAGCTGAGGACGGTCTCCGCAGGAGCGCTCCCGGCCACCCCTTGAACGTGAGCCATGCCCGATCCGGGCCAGGTGTCACCCGTTAGGGTCTATCTGAAAAACCCTGCAAAAAAGCGCAAAACGCTCAAGTAACCCCAAGCGGCCTCAAGCTCAGGTCGAGGTCCAGGTGAATTCACCACTTTTTTGCGCTCCGAGGTGCTTTTCGGGCCGACACGTCGCCGCGGTCTGTGTAGTATCGCCGCCCATGCCGTCCGCCGAGTCGCCGCCCAAGTCACCGACCGGAGCGGCGCCGGAACGGTCTCTGGCGCAGCGCATGGACGCGCTCCGGCGCGCCAACGACATCCGCACCCAGCGCGCCCAGCTGAAGCGCGAGCTGAAGGCCGGCAGGACGAAGATCCAGACGCTCCTGCTCGACCCTCCGGAATACCTCCTGACCGCGAAGGTCTTCGATTTCCTGCTCGCGGTCCCGAAATACGGGCGCGTCAAGGCCAACCGGGTGCTCAACCAGGTGCGGATCTCGCCGAGCAAGACCTTCGGCGGCCTCTCGGAGCGCCAGCGCACCGAGCTCGTCACCCACCTGCGCAGATAGCCCCGCTCCTCGTCGTCACTGGGCCCTCAGGGGTCGGGAAGGGAACGCTGATCCGGGCGCTGATGGCCCGCGTCGACGGCCTCGCGCTGTCGGTCTCGGCCACGACCAGGCACCCCCGTCCCGGGGAGCGCGACGGGGTCGACTACCACTTCCTCTCGGAGCCCGAGTTCCTCGCCAGGGTCGAGCGCGGCGAGTTCCTCGAGCACGCCCGCTACGCGGGGAACCTCTACGGCACGCCGCGCTCCGAGCTCGAGCGCGACTGCCGCGGGCTGGTGCTCGAGATCGAGGTCCAGGGCGCCCGCCAGGTGCGTGAGGCGCTGCCCGAGGCCGTGCGGGTCTTCATCGAGCCGCCGTCGCTCGACGCGCTCAAGGTGCGGCTCGAGGGCCGCGGCTCCGAGGATCCCGACGCGATCGAGCGCAGGCTTGCGGTCGCAACGAAGGAGATGCAGGCCCGCGAGGAGTTCGGAACGAGGATCGTGAACGACGACCTGGAACGGGCCGTGCAGGAGCTGGTCGACCTCGTCGCTACGATGTCCGGGTGATCAAACCAAGGCTGGACACCCTGCTCGAGAAGTCGGACTCGCACTACGCGTGCGTGCTCATGGCCGCAAAGCGAGCCCGCCAGATCAATTCGTACTACCACAACCTCGGCGAGGGAACCTTCGACGAGTACCCGCCTCCGATGATCGAGACGGACTCGAAGAACTACCTCAAGATCTCCCTCGAGGAGATCGCCGCCGGCAAGCTCAAGTACCGCTACCGCGACTAGCGGGGAACCGATGGCTCGGATCCTTCTCGGGGTCACGGGGGGCATCGCCGCCTACAAGGCGGTGGAGCTCACGCGGCTCGCGGTGAAGGCCGGCCACTCGGTGCGGGTGCTGCAGACCGGCGCGAGCCTGGAGTTCGTGGGAAGGGCGACGTTCGAGGGCATCACCGGCGCGCCCGTGCTCGTCGGCGAGTTCGAGCGCGATCCCGCGCGGGGCGCCTTCCCCGGCGATCCCGCGCCCGCGCACGACGCGATCTCCCACCTGGAGGTCGTCCGCCGCTGCGACGCCTATGCGATCGCCCCGGCGTCGGCGAACTCGATCGCGAAGCTCGCCGCCGGCCTCGCCGACAACATGGTCACGAGCGCCGCGCTCGCGTGCCGCGCGCCGCTCGTCGTCGCGCCGGCGATGAACGACGCGATGTACGAGCACCCCGCCACCCAGGCGAACCTCGCCGCCCTGGCCGCGCGCGGGGCGACCGTCGTGGCGCCCGGCACGGGCGCGCTCGCGTCGCTCGGCGAGTGGGGGGTCGGCAGGCTCGCCGAGCCGCAGGAGATCCTCGCCGCGATCGAGGCCGCCCTCGGCCCCGCCTACGCGCCGCGCTCGCTCGACGGGCTGCGCGTGCTCGTCACGGCGGGCGGCACCCGCGAGGCGATCGACAGCGTGCGCTACGTGGGCAACCGCTCGTCCGGCCGGATGGGCATGGCCGTCGCCGCCGAGGCCGCGCGCCGCGGCGCCGACGTCTGCGTGATCTGCGCGAACGTCTCCGTCGATCCGCCGCCGGGCGCCCGCGTGCTCGAGGTCGAATCGGCCGAGGAGCTGGAGCGCGCCGCGCGCGCCGAGTTCCCGGCCTGTGACGTTCTGGTGATGGCGGCGGCCATTGCGGACTTCCGGCCCGGCGCGCCCGAGGACTCGAAGATAAAGAAGAGCGGCCGCGACGGCCTCACGCTGCGACTCGAGCCCACGACCGACGTGCTCGCCGCGCTCTCCGCGGAGCGGCGGCCCGGCCAGACGCTCGTCGGGTTCGCCGCCGAGCACGGCGAGGGCGCCGTGGAG
>DATMJO010000036.1:0-10657 GCA_035553855.1 Thermoleophilaceae bacterium
CCCCACGCGAGCTTCACCGAGACGAGCGACCGGCTGGAGCGCTCGGAAACCCTGCTGCTCTACACCGACGGCCTCGTCGAACGACCGGGGGAGATCATCGACGCGGGGCTCGATCGCCTGCTCGACACCGCGCGGGAGCCCGACATCGAAGCCGGCGCGCTCTGCGATCGCCTGCTCGCCGCGCTGGTCCCGTCGGGCGGGGCGCGCGACGATGTCGCCGTCCTGGCGCTGGAGAACCCCGCGCCCGCGCCCGCGTTCGAGATCGTCGTGCCGCCGGAGCCCGAGTCGCTCGTCTGGGTCCGGCAGCACCTGCGGCGCTGGCTCACCGACGCCGGCGCCGACGAGCGCGAGCTGTTCGAGGTGACGCTGGCCTGCGACGAGGCCTGCACGAACGCCGTCGAGCACGCGCACAGCCAGCACGGCGACGTGGCCGTGAGCGGGTCGCTGCGGGGCGCAGTCGTCGAGGTGACGATCGGCGATGCCGGGCGCTGGCGCCCGGCGAAGGCGGAGAGCGACCAGGGACGCGGCCTCACGATGATGCGCGAGCTGATGGACGGGGTCGAGGTCGCGACGGGCGGTGACGGCAGCGTCGTGACGCTGCGCCGTGCGCTCAGCTCGCTGGGCGCGGTCGAGCCGGTCGCATGACGGAGCTCGCGCGCGTCGAGGTGGAGCAGCGCGACGGCACCACCGTGGCCCGCGTCAGCGGGGAACTGGACGTGTCGAACGCGATCGCCAAGGGGCGCGAGCTCGAGGCAGCCGTCGACTCGGCCTCCGCCGGGCTCGTGATCGACCTGACTGGCGTGGGCTTCCTCGACTCGAGCGCGATCGGCGTGCTGTTCGGCCTCGCCCGCAAGCTCGGCGCCCGCAGGCAGAAGCTCGCCGTCGTGATGCCGGAGTCCTCGCCGGTGAGGCGCGCTCTCGAGATCGTGCAGTTCGAGCGCGCGGCTCCTCTCTGTGGCACCCTCGACGAGGCCCTCTTCCACGACCGTGGGGACGTGGGAGGATCGGTCGCGTGAGCAGGCTCGACGCGCTCGATCTCACCCAGAGGCTGTCCCGGAAGGAGGAGGCCGAGCGCTTGGAGGCGGCCTGGCACAGGCTCGAGGCGCTGCGCCTGTACCTGGGCGGCAAGCTCGGCGACGAGCGGATCGGCCCGCCCGTCTGCATCCTGTTCGAGGGCTGGGACGCATCCGGCAAGGGCGGCGCGATCCGCCGGCTCGTCGCCCCTCTCGACGCGCGCCACGTCCGCGTCGCGTCGTTCGCGGCACCCACCTTCGACGAGAAGCGCCATCACTTCCTCTGGCGTTTCTGGCCGGTCCTGCCCGGCTGGGGCGGCATGGCCGTGCTCGACCGGAGCTGGTACGGGCGGGTGCTCGTGGAGCGCGTCGAGGGCTTCGCGACGGTCGACCAGTGGAGCCGCGCCTACGACGAGATCGTCGCCTTCGAGCGCACCCTGGCGCTCGAGGGAATGATCCTCGTGAAGTTCTGGATGCACATCTCGCCCGAGGAGCAGCTGAAGCGCTTCAAGCGGCGCCAGGGCGATCCCCTGAAGCGCTGGAAGCTGACCGACGAGGACTGGCGCAACCGCGAGAAGCGGGAGGTCTACGAGCGCGCGGTCGAGGACATGCTCGAGCGCACCGACCACCCGCACGGGCGCTGGACGCTCGTCGAGGCGGAATCGAAGCGCTTCGCGCGGGTGCGCGTGGCCGAGGCCGTGATCGCCGAAATCGGCCGGGGCCTCCACGAGCGCGGCTTCGACCCGCCGGATCCGGACATCTTCGCGGGATGAGCGAAAGGTGCCAGGGACCCTTTTTTCATCCCTGGGTCCGCACGGCGGCGACCCGCAGCATCGCGTCGGCGACTCGCGGGTCGAACTGGCTGCCGGCGCAGCGCTCGATCTCCGCCAGCGCCTCGTCGGCCGTCGCGCCCTCCCGGTGCGGGCCGCCGGTGGTCATCGACTCGTAGGCCTCGGCGACGAACAGGATGCGGGCCTCGATCGGGATCTCCTCGCCGGCCAGGCCTTCCGGATAGCCGGCGCCGTCGTAGCGCTCGTGGTGGGCGCGCACCCAGGCCGCCTCCTCCCTGAGGCCGGCATGGGCGAGCATCGTCGCCCCGATGCCTGGATGGAGCCGGATCGAGCCGAGCTCCGCCTCGTCGAGCGAGCCGGGCTTGTCGAGGATCGCCGAGTCGACGGCGACCTTCCCCACGTCGTGAAGCAGCGCGGCGCGGCGAAGCGCAGCGAGGCGCGAGCCCGAGATGCCGAGCTCGCGGGCGATCGCGACCGAGCAGGCCGCGACGCGCTCCGAGTGCTCGCGCCGCTCGGAGTCGATCGTGCCGACGAGCGCCTGCAGGTGGGCGACGATGTCCTCCCGGTCGGTTTCCGGCTCGTGCTCGGTCGCCTCGCCGGCGAGCGCGCAGATGTTCTTGCCGCTCCCCTTCGCCCAGTAGAGCGCGCCGTCGGCCATCCGCTCGAGGGCGTCGGCGTCGGTCGCGTCGAGCGGGCATGAGCTGAGGCCGCCGCTGACCGTCACGCTGCGACCGGGCAGCACCTCCGCCCGCGCGATGGCCGTGCGGATCCGCTCGGCGACCAGCAGCGCGTCGAGCTGCTGGGTCTCGGGAAGCAGCAGCGCGAACTCCTCGCCGCCGATGCGGGCGAAGGTGTCGACATCGCGGATCAGGCCGCGGGCGATCTCCGCGATCGCCCTGAGCGCGGCATCCCCGGCCGCGTGCCCGAGCGAGTCGTTCACCTGCTTGAAGTCGTCGACGTCGAACAGGACGAGCGACGCGTGGGAGCCGTAGCGGGCGCTGCGGCGGACCTCGTTGTCGAGCGCCTCGAAGAAGTAACGGCGGTTGTAGAGGCCGGTGAGCGGGTCGCGGACCGCCTGCTCCAGCTTGTCGCGGTAGTCCCGGGCGTTCTGGATCGCGATCGCGAGCTGGCCGGCCAGGACGCGCAGCAGGCGGATCTCGTCGTCGTGGAACTCCTGGTCGTCGCGGCGGACGAGCGTGACGTGACCGACCGACGCCTCGCGGGCCACGAGCTGGATCCGGATCATGTCGCGGCCCCCGCGCCGCAGCCGCGCCTCGGGAGTGTCGGGCGCCCAAGGGCGCTCGCCGTGCCAGTCGCCCGCGGTCGCCGCGAGCCGCGGCGTCCCGTCGGGGTCGAGCGTGTGGAGGGCCGCGCTGCGGGACCTCGCCGCGAGGTGCAGGACGCCGAGACCGCGCTCGACGATCGGAGCCTCCTCGAGGCGCTCGCTCAGAGTCGTCGCGAGGCCGGTGAGGGCCTCGAGGTCCTCGTTGCGCCGGACCATCTCCTCACGCAGTGCCCGCTCGCGCATCACGGCCCGGTGGTTCTCGGCCAGGAGGTGCGACTGGCGCGTGAATGCGACGAACAGGAGCAGTGCGAACAGCATCGCTAGATAGATCGCGGCCCCGGTGGTGAGCGAGCCGGCGACGTGGAGCCCGAGAACCGTCGCCGGGACCACGAGCGCGGCTCCGAGGGGAAGGACGAGCCTCGTGAGCACCCAGCCGCTGTCACCGCCCCCCGCGGGATCCGCGCGGCGGGCGGGCTCGCCGGTCTCGATGCCGGCGGCGGCGGCCAGCGTGATGCCGGATGCCGCCCAGACGAGTCCGGTGATCCAGGAGCCGGCGAGCGAGAGACCGGCGGCTCCCGCCGTGACGGCCCCATGCACGGCGATCGGGAGCGCAATCCCGGCCAGGACCGCCTGCGAGCTGCGCCGCACGGTCCCCTCCCAGGCCGCTGCGGACAGGGAGACGGCGGCGGCTGCGATCAGGGCGAGCACGAAGATCGCCGTGAGGAGCAGGCGCCCCTGCTCGATGCCGGGACGGACGACGAACCAGCCGAGGATGCCCGCTGCCGCGAGCGAGGGGAGCAGCGCGTCGACGGTGCGCTCCGGCCCCAGCGCCTTCAGCGAGCCGCGAGCCAGCGCGAGCGCGCCGACGATGATTCCGAGCACGGACAGCGCACCCAGGCGATAGGCGAAGCCGGAGCCGCCGCCCGCGAGCGTCGCCAGCGACCCGAGCGCCCCGAGCGCGGCCGCTGCGGCGAAGGCTCGCCACGCGACACGGCGCTGCGGCGAGCGGCGGGCGGCGAGCCACGCCCGCACGCCGCCGTAACCGACGGCGACGAACGCCGCCGAGAACGCGGCCACCTCCGCCCGGGCGCCGAGCAGCGGCAGCACCATCGGCACGGACACGAACAGCGCGAACGCGGCCGAGATGTCGGCCCGCACGATCGGCGGGTTCCATGGCTGGTCCCGGCGTGCCCGTCTTCCCCGCTCCTCCGCCTGCATGCAGCGAGTATCGGACGGACGTGGAGGATGTTGAGCGCGGCTCAACCTCCCTGGACGGATGCCGATGGGCGTTCCATGGAGTTCGTCCACCACTGCACGTTCTGCGGCTGGAGCCGGACCGCGGGCGGCGCCGCGATCGCGGCGGCCGATCGCTGCGCCAATTGCGGCTGCGGTTTGAGCTCGTCCCGGTCCTCGGACGTCGCACGGCATCAGCCGACCGAGGTGGAGGAGCTCGACGCCGCACTCCCGCGGCTCCACGCCACGACCGCGTCTCGGATCGGCGCGGTCGCCTTCCTCGTGCTCCTGGTGAGCGCCGCGTTTGTCGGCTACTCCCACGGCGGCGCGCCGATCGCGTTCGTCACCGCGGGCCTCGCCGGCCTCGCGGGATCCGGTCTCGCGTTCGAGCCGCGCGGCCAGAGCCAGCGCCAGACGCTGGAGGCGGCGGACGGGTCGCGCGTCGCGCTGCACGGGCACCCCGTCCGGCGCTAGCTTCGGGCACGTGTGGATCCAGGAGCAGGTGCGGCTCGAGCCGCGGCCACGCGGCTTCCACCTCGTCACGCGCGAGGTCGAGGAGGGCGTCCCGGCGCTGCGCGAGCTGCGCGTGGGACTCGCCCACGTGTTCATCCGCCACACCTCCGCATCGCTCACGCTGAACGAGAACGCGAGCCCCGACGTCCGGCGGGACTTCCGCGCCTGGTTCGACCGCGCCATTCCGGACGGCGCGGACCTCTGGACGCACGTGCTCGAGGGCGACGACGACATGCCGGCGCACGTCAAGTCGTCGCTGCTCGGAGCGTCCGTCACCGTCCCCGTGGCGTCGGGCCGCCTCGCGCTCGGCACCTGGCAGGGGATCTATCTCTGCGAGCACCGCGACTCGGGGGGCTCGCGCACGCTCACGGTGACGGCCTTCGGCGAATGATTCCGTCCGCGCAGCATGCGAACATGTGTTCGTATGCGATGGGCGGAGCAGACGGTCGAGCGTGAAAAGCTGAGGGCCCTCCCGGGCTACCGCGAGGCCCGCGTGCGCACCTTCGAGGCGCCCGAGGCGCTGGACACCCGCTTCTACGAGGTTCGTGCGAGGTCGGCGCTGAACCGCGTCCCGAACGCGTCGCGCCTGCCCTTCCGCTGGACCGTGAACCCGTACAGGGGTTGCAGCCACGCATGCGTGTACTGCTTCGCTCGCCCCACTCACACCTACCTCGGTCTGAACGCCCGCGAGGACTTCGAGCGCGAGATCGTGGTGAAGGTCAACGTGCCCGAGGTGCTGCGTGCCGAGCTCGCCCGGCCCTCCTGGGGACACGAGCACGTCGCGCTCGGCACGAACACGGACCCGTACCAGTGGGTCGAGGGCCGCTACCGGCTCATGGAGGGGATCTGGGAAGCGTTGCGGGACGCGCGCAACCCGTGCTCGGTGCTCACGAAGTCGCCACTCGTCCTGCGCGACACGGCGCTGTTGCGACAGATCGCCGAGCGAGCCGGGTTCGCGGCGAGCTTCTCGGTCCCCACGCTCGACGAGAAGGCGTGGCGCGCGACCGAGCCCCACACCCCCCACCCGCGCAAGCGCCTCGAGGCGGTCGCGGAGCTCAACCGTGCGGGCATCCCCACCGGCATCCTGATCGCTCCGCTGATCCCGGGAGTGAACGACTCGCCGCGCCAGGTCGAGCGCATCGTGGAGATCGCGACCGCAGCCGGCGCCGTCTCGATCGGCGGGATCGCGCTCCACCTGCGGGGCGAGGTGCGGGCGATCTTCTTCGACTGGCTGCGGGCGCACCGGCCCGACCTCGTGCCGCGCTACGAGCGCCTCTACGCCGGTGGCGCGTACGCCCCGCCGGCGGAGCGCGCCAGGCTCCAGGCGCTCGTCCGCCGCGCCCGCGGCGATCCGCCTTGCGCCGCCGGGGCCCGGCCGCCGGACGCTGCCGTCGAGCGCTTCCGCCGTGCCGGGGACGGCGGACCGGCGGCGGCGGAGCCTGCTCCCGCCTACGCGGGCGGATTCCAGCAGCGGCTCTTCTGAGGAGCCGTGTGAGGCCTCTCACACGTGCCGTCGTGTGCGGATCGCAACGACGTTTCGGCAGGCCCGCCGCGTGGAAGGCCTCATGCGATGGGCCTTGGGAAACGCAAGGCGCCGATGACCGCCGAGGAGGCGGCCTTCGAGCCCACCGTCGTCACGCCGCGCTACAGCTCGTACGCGCTCAGGCGCCTGCGCACCCAGGCGGCTGAGCGGGCGCGCGCCGCGCGCCGCGGCATCGCGGTGGCCCTCCCGCTGATCGTCGCGGTCCTGCTCGTCTTCTACTACCGCGACGACATCCCGGGCCCCGTCATCCCGGTCAGGATCGCCTGCACGGTCGCGCTCGTGATCCTCGGCTGGCGCTTCGCCCGCGACGTCGGCCGCGCGATGGGCCCGACGCTGCTGCAGCGCCTCGAGCCCGGCACGGCGGGAACGGTCGAGTTCCTGATCCGGCTCGCCACGGTGGGCGTCGCCGTCCTCGCCGCCCTGCGCGTCGCAGGCCTCCGGCCGGAGACGCTCGCGGTCGGTGGAGCGATGACCGCCGTCGTGCTCGGTCTCGCCGCCCAGCAGACCTTCGGGAACCTGGTCGCCGGCGTCGTGCTGCTGAGCGCGCGCCCGTTCCGGGTGGGTGAGCGGATCAGCCTGCAGGGCGCCGGGGTGAACGTGGAGGGCGAGGTGGCGAGCCTCGGCCTGCTCCACACCACGCTCGCCTCCGGCCAGGACAACGTGATGATCCCCAACAGCCTCGTCCTGAGCGTGGCGATCATCCCGCTGCGGGAGCCGGCCTCCGTGGACCTCCGGGCACGGCTGCGGCCGGGCGTGAAGCCGAGCGACGTGCAGACCCTGCTCGACCGCGCGATCGAGACGCCCGTCCGCGGCCAGCCGCACATCAGCCTCGAAGAGGTGGATGACCAGGAAGTCATCGTCCGCATCGAGGCCACGCCGGAATCCGACGAGGACGGCCCGCGCCTCGCCGACGAGGTCCTGACGGCCGTCGAGTCCGCCACGCGCGAGCCCGCAGCCGCGGGCGCCGGCACCGGCACCGGCACCGGAGCCTCCCGCGACTGACGCCACCGGCGCCGCCCCGCGCTACCCTGCGGCGCAGTGGCGCCCGAAGGCATGGACCGCCGGACCTTCATCGCATCCGCCGGCGCGGCGGGCGCGGGCGCGCTCATCCTCGGCGGGGTGCCGGTCGGCGCGGGAGCGCGGCGCAGGCGCGGGGTCTTCGTCGCCAAGACGGGGAGCTTCCCGCAGGGCGTCGGCTCGGGCGAGCCCACCACTCGCGGGATCACGCTCTGGACCCGCCTCGGGGGATACAACCTCGACCGCAAGCTGTTCCTCGAGGTCTCCGACGACCCAGGGTTCGGCAAGGTGCTCTACCGGCGCAACGTGATCGCGCGGGCGAGCACCGACCACACGGTCAACGTGCACCTCACTCGCCAGAAGTTCCTGAAGCCCGGCGAGCAGCTCTTCTACCGCTTCGAGACGCGCGAGTCGCACAGCCCCGTCGGCCGCTTCCGGCTCGCCCGCCCGAAGGACTCGCGCGAGCCCGTGAAGATCGCCTTCTTCTCCTGCCAGGACTGGCAGGCCGGGTACTACGGCGCCCACCGCACGATCGCCGAGATCGACGACCTGGACCTCGTGCTGTGCGTGGGCGACTACATCTACGAACGCAACTTCTACGAGGGCCCGCGCCACGACACGCTGGGGGCCAACGGCGACGGCGAGGTCCAGACGCTCGAGGAGTACCGCGCCAAGTACCAGCTCTACAAGGGCGACGCCAATCTCCAGGCGATGCACGCGGCGCACCCGTTCATGGGCGGCATCGACGACCACGAGGTCGAGGACAACTGGGCGGGCGACGAAGAGGGCGAGAAGGTCATGGACCGCCGCCTCCCCTTCGAGCGGCGCCGCGCCAACGGCCTCGACGCCTGGTTCGAGTACATGCCGTTCCGCCGCTTCCGCGGGCTCGGCAACCGCACCTACCGCCGCTTCCCGCTGGGGCGCACGGCCGAGGTCTTCATCATCGACTCGCGCTCCCACCGCGAGGACCAGCCCTGCGGCGACCAGCTCTTCGTCCCCTGTCCCGAAGCCGAGGATCCCGGGCGCGCCTTCCTCGGGCGCGAGCAGAAGGAGTGGCTCAAGGACGGGCTCGCCACCTCGCCCGCGAGCTGGAAGCTCGTCGGCAACCAGCTGATGATGATGTCGCTCGACATCGGCGGCGCCCCGGCCAACAAGGACTCCTGGGACGGCTACGGCGGCGAGCGCCGCGAGATCCTCGAGCACGTCGCCGAGCGCGGGGCGCAGGACATCGCCTTCCTCACGGGCGACATCCACGCCTTCTTCGCCGGGGAGGTGGGCGTGGACGGACGCGGGCCCGAGAGCGTCGCGACCGACTTCGTCGGTGGCTCGATCAGCTCGCTCGGCGTCGGCGAGACGGTCGAGGAGGCCTCCGCCCCTGGCACTTCCGGTCCGGCCAACGCGCTTGCGCCCGGCACCGTGCTCTCCAACAACCCGCACATCAAGTACGCCGAGACCTCCTCGCGCGGCTACGGCCTCCTGACCGCCACCGAGCAGGACCTCCAGGTCGAGCTGCGGGGCGTGGACGCGCTCCGGGAGACGGGCGCGGAGGCGAGAACGCTCGCCCGCTTCCGCGTCGAGCGCGGCAACCCGCGCGTCGAGATCCTCTAGGGCGCCGTGCGCGCCGCCAGGCGCGCCGCGCGCCGCGAGCGCCCGCGCGCTGCCGTCCTCCGCGCCGCGCGCTTCAGCACCGGCTGCTCCATCAGGTGCCACGAGGCCGCCGCGATCGCGAGCGCGAACGGCAGCGTGGCGAGCACGGCGAGGCCGAAGCTCTCCGGAAGCAGGCCGATGCGCTTGACGAACAGGATCACCGGGACGTGCCAGAGGTAGAAGCCGTAGGAGACCACGCCGACGTAGACGAACGGCCGGAAGCGCGTCCACGCGACCGCCGCACCAGAGCCGAACGCGGCGGTGCCTATGACGAGCGCGAACCCGAGCGCGGACGGCAGGTCGGCGAAGACTCCGATCAGGGTGTCGTCGCCGGGGGCGGCGGTGAGGGCGTGCCAGACGCCGTCGGCAACGACGAGCGCGAAGCCGCCCGCCATCGTGAGGACGCTCGCGGCCGGGCCGATCGACGGCCTGCGGCCCCGGTGCTCGACGCTCCACTCGAGCCATAGCGACATCGCCATCCCGAACGCGAAGTAGGGCAGGTACGAGGGCAGGGCATACGAGGCGACGCGGCCCCACTCGCCGAAGTGGACCGCGGCGTTCCAGCCGAGCCCGAGCGCCGCGACGGCCACCAGCAGCCAAGCGGTGCGCCGCGCCCCGCCGAGCCGGTAGGCGGCCGCGCCGATGAACGGCAGCGAGATGTAGAACGCGACCTCGAGCCCGAGCGTCCACAGCACCGGGTTGAAGCGCAGCAGCGTGTCGAGCGAGTAGTCCTGCCCGAACACGGCGAAGATCAGCAACTCGCCCTCCGAGATGGGGCGGAAGCCCTCGATCGAGCCGCCCCAGAGCAGCGCGACGGCTCCGGCCAGCGCGACGTAGTAGGCGGGCATGATCCGCGCCGCCCGGCGCTTCGCGTAGCCGCGCACGTCGGCGGCGCGTCCGTCCCGGACAACCGCCCGCGCGAAGTCGCGGAAGAGCAGGAATCCGGACAGCACGAAGAAGAACACGACGCTGAGCCGGAGCTCCCAGAGCAGGAAGTCCCAGAACGTCTCCCGGGGAGGGCGCGACGGATGCGTGTAGATCCAGATGTGGACGAGGAACACGCAGGTGGCTGCGATGCCCCGCAGGCCGTCGAGCCCCGCCGCGCGCTTCGCGCCTTCGGTCGGAGCCATGCCCGGAACAGTACCCAGGCTTCCGTCAAGAGAACCTGAAGGCGCTACGGCGCCGGCGGCAGCGCGTCGAACTCCCCGGTCTCCACCTCGCGCACCACCTCGGCCTCGACCTCCGCCTCGCTCATGGGGCTGCCCCCGGCCTCGCCCTTCCGCAACTGGCGGGCGCGAAAGCGCGTGAACTTCAGGATCTCGAGGACGTAGACGAGGTAGACGCTCGCCGCCACCGCCACGAGCCCGAACGTCACCATGACGAGCGTCCAGCCGGTGTCGAAGTTGCCGTGGTTGTCGGAGTACGGGACGAAGCGCAGCGCGAGCGCGAGCGCCGCAAGCGCGAGCGTCCAGGCATAGAGGTAGGCGACCGTGCGCCGCTGCGAGAAGCCGATGTTCGCGAAGCGGTGGTGGAAGTGCTCACGGTCGGCCGTGTAGATCGGCCTCCGGTACTTGATTCGCTTGGCCACCACGAACGTCGTGTCGAGGATCGGCAC
>DATMJO010000037.1:0-3829 GCA_035553855.1 Thermoleophilaceae bacterium
CTCGATCATCGGGACGATCTCGTGCTCGTGGCGAATGGCCTGGAGCACGCGCGCATCGGTGGAGAAGCCCGTCTTGCCGCGGCGCTTGCGCGACAGGCCGAGCTTCTCGAACAGGACGTGCGCGAGCTGCTGTGGCGAGCCGATCGTGAACTCCTCGCCGGCGACCCGGTGGATGTCGCGCTCCAGTGCGAGCGTCCGCTCGACTATCTGCTCGCGGATCCCCGCCAGGCGCTCGGTGTCGAGCCGCACGCCGGCCCGCTGCATCTCGACCAGCACGTCCACGAGCGGCAGCTCCACATCGTGGAGCAGGCTCGCGAGCCCGTCCTCCTCGAGCCGAGCCACCTGTCGCTCGGCGACGAGCCGGGTGAGCACCGCGCGCCGCGCGATCACGTCCCCGCCCTCGATCTCGGCGCCCAGGCCCTCGGCCTCGGCCAGCTCGTCGAGCGGGTAACCCCGCCGCGCGGGGTCGATCAGGTACGCGGCGACCATCGTGTCGTGCGCGAGCGCCGGCGCCGGGCAGTCCTCTTCGGCAGCGGCGAGCGTCTTCCAGTCGTGGACTACGAGCGGGCGGTCACCCCAGCCGGCGGCGATCTCGCCGAGGGTGGCCGCCTCGCCGGCGAGCACCTCCCCTCCCCCGGCGTAGCCCGCGAAGCGCAGCGGCAGATCCGCAGGCTCCAAGGCGCCGAGCTCGAGCTGCTCGTCGCCCGGCTCGCGATTGGCCTCCCTGCCTGCCGCGAGCGCCGCGAGCTCGCCCTCGAGCGCGGCCAGGCGCTCGGGGCCGCCCTCCACGGCCCGCAGCGACACCGAGGTCTCCGCGTGCTCACGGGGCACCGCCTCGTCCTCGTCCCCGAGCGCCTCCTCCAGCCGCCGCAGCGGGTCGCGCAGCTCGAACTCGCGGAAGACCTCGCGCAGGCGCGAGCGGTCGGGCTCGCGGGCGGCGCACGCGGCCAGGTCGATGTCCAGCTCGACCTCCCGCTGGGCGGTGGCGAGCAGCTTCGAGATGCGCGCCGCCTCGGCGTGCACGGCGAGGTTCTCCTTGCGCTTGGCGCCCGAGACCTCGTCGACGCTCGCGAGCACGGTCTCGAGGTCGCCGAACCGCTGCAGGAGCTGCGCGGCGGTCTTGTCGCCGATGCCCGGGACGCCGGGGATGTTGTCGGAGGTGTCTCCCTTCAGCCCGTAGAAGTCGGGGATCAGCTCCGGCGGTATCCCGTAGCGCTCGATCACCGCCTCGCGGTCGTAGAGCTTCGTCTCGGTGATGCCGCGCGCCGTGGCCATCACACGCACGCCCTCCTCGACAAGCTGGAGCGCGTCGCGGTCGCCCGTGACGACCATGACCTCCATCCCCGCCTCGCGCGCGCGGCGTGCCAGCGTCGCGATCACGTCGTCGGCCTCGAAGCCCTCCGCGCTGACGTTCGTGTACCCGAACGCCTCCACCAGCGGCGCGAGGTGGGGCCATTGCTCGCGGAGGAGATCCGGCTTCTTGCGCCGTCCGGCCTTGTACTCCTCGTATTGCTTCTCGCGGCCGGACATCCCCGCGTCCCAGACGACGAGCGTCGGCTTCGGCCCGTACTCCGTGAGGATCTTCACGAGCATCGACGCGAAGCCGAAGATCGCGTTGGTGGGGAACCCGCGCGAGGTGGCGATGGTCTCCGGCAACGCGAAGAACGCTCGGTAGGCCAGGCTGTTGCCATCGATGAGGAAGATCTCTTTGCTCACCGGGCGGATCGTAGTGAGGCGGCGCGAACCCTATGATTCGCGCCCCGCATGAGCACCTCTCCGATCACTCCCAGCGCGCAGTTCTCGATGACCCTGCGGGTCGAGATCGCCAACCGCCCGGGCATGCTGGGCGTGCTTGCCGGTGCGATCGGCGAGGCCGGCGGCAACATCGGGGCCATCGACATCATCGAGCCGGGCGAGGGCGAGCTGCTGCGCGAGATCACGGTCTTCTGCGCCGACCTCGACCATTGGGCCGACATCGTCAAGGCCGTGGAGGACCTGGACGGCACCAAGCTGATCGAGGTCACCGACCGGACGTTCGAGCTGCACCGCGGCGGCAAGATCCACACGGGCCTGGGCGCGCCGCTGGCAACCCGCGAGGACCTCTCCATGGCCTATACGCCCGGCGTGGCGCGCGTGTGCTTGGAGATCGCCCGCGACAAGGAGAAGGCCCGCGAGTACACGATCAAGAAGAACACCGTGGCGGTGGTGTCCGACGGATCGGCGGTGCTGGGCCTGGGCGACATCGGCCCCGAGGCCGCGATGCCCGTCATGGAGGGCAAGGCCATGCTCTTCAAGGAGTTCGGCGACGTGGACGCGTTCCCCATCTGCCTGGACACCAAGGACCCCGAGGAGATCATCCATACCGTCAAGCTGCTGGCTCCCACCTTCGGCGGCATCAACCTCGAGGACATCGCCTCGCCGCGCTGCTTCGAGATCGAGAACCGGCTCATCGAGGAGCTGGACATGCCGGTGTTCCACGACGACCAGCACGGCACGGCCATCGTGGTGCTGGCGGCCCTGCTCAACGCCTGCCGGCTCACCGGCCGCGTGCTGGAGGACCTGCGCGTGTCGATGGCCGGGGCGGGCGCGGCCGGCGTGGCCGTGGCCAAGATCCTGATGAACGCGGGCATCACCTCGCTGGTGGCCTGCGACCGCTTCGGCGCCATCCACACCGAGCGCCCCGACTACGGCGACGGATCGATGAACGCCCCCAAGACGTGGCTGGCCGAGCACACCAACCAGGAGCGCTGCGGCGGCTCCCCCGCCGACATCCTCGAGGGCACCGACCTCTTCATCGGCCTGTCGGGGCCGGGCATCATCACCGCCAGGGACCTCGCGAAGATGAACCCGGATCCGTTCGTCTTCGCCATGGCCAACCCCGACCCCGAGGTGCGGCCCGAGGAGGCCGCTCCCTACGTCAGCGTCATGGCCACCGGCCGTTCGGACTACCCCAACCAGATCAACAACGTGCTCGCCTTCCCGGGCATCTTCCGCGGGGTGTTCGACGCGGGCGCCCACGCCATCACGGAGGAGATGAAGGTGGCCGCCGCCTACGGCATCGCCAGCGTGGTGGCCCAGGAGGAGCTCTCTCCCGAGTACATCATCCCCAGCGTGTTCAACCGCGATGTGAGCCCGGCGGTTGCCAGCGCCGTAGCCAAGGAAGCAGCGCGCGCGGTCGCCGATCCGGGCCCGCCGCTCTCCCGAACCGCCTGAAGGAGGCCGCCAGCGCGTGAGAGTCGCCGTGACCGGAGCCACCGGGATCATCGGCCGCGCTCTGGTGGCCGAGCTGCTGGAGCGCGGTGACGAGGTGGTGGCCCTGTCGCGCGACGCGCGCCGCGCGAAGGCCTCGCTGCCCGGCGCCGTGGAGGTGCACGAATGGTCCGCCCCCGACCGTGAGCCCGCTCCGGCCGGCGCCCTGGAAGGGACCGGCGGCGTGGTGCACCTGCTGGGCGAGACGGTGGCGCAGCGCTGGACCGAGCGAGCGCGGCGCGAGATCCGCGAGTCGCGGGTGGCCGGCACGCGCAACCTGGTGGCCGGCCTGAGGGACGCTCAGCCGCGGCCGCCGGTGCTGGTGTCGCAGTCGGCCAGCGGCTACTACGGCGCCCGCGGCGACGAGCGGGTGGACGAGTCCGGCGCCGCCGGCGACGACTTCCTGGCGCGCGTGGTGGTGGACTGGGAGGCGGAGGCGCGCAGCGCCGAGGACCTGGGCCTGCGGGTGGCGCTCGCTCGCACCGGCGTGGTGCTGTCGGAGGACGGCGGCGCGCTCGAGAAGATGCTGCCGCCCTTCAAGCTCGGCGTGGGCGGGCCCGTGGCGGGCGGGCGCCAGTAC
>DATMJO010000038.1:0-9323 GCA_035553855.1 Thermoleophilaceae bacterium
TTCGACAACTTCCGCGCGGACGTGGAGGACATCGTCCAGCGGGGCGAGTACGTCATCGCCGCCGTCGTCCTGCGCGGGCGCCTGCGCGGCTCGGGCGAGGAGGTGCAGCTGGCAGAGATCCACGTCTGGCGCCTGCGCGACGGCCTTGCGGTGGAGGTGCGCGAGTACCGCACCCTGGACCAGGCGCTGGATGCGGTCGGCCGGGCCGAACCTTGACATAACCGTGTTAAGCTTGGCCCGCGATGGACGGGCTCACCATCAACGAGGCCGCCGAGACCACCGGGTGGTCCCCGCGGATGCTCCGCTACATCGAGCGCATGGGGCTGATCGAGCCGCAGCGCTCGGAGGGCGGCTACCGGCTCTACGGGCCGGGTGAGCTCCAGCGGCTGCGCACGCTGCGCGAGCTGCTGGACCACAACGAGGTGGGCCTGGGGGAGATGGGCTTCGCGCTACGCCTGCGCCGCGACGACACGTTGCGCGACGCGGTGGAGGCGTGGTTCGAGGCCGAGCCCCTCCGTCCCGAGCACGTACCCGCCAGCGACTGGCTGCGGTGGGAGCAGGAGAAGCACGAGGCCCTCCTGGTCGCCGCACCGAACACCTCAACGGAGGCTGCATGACGACTCAGACCGCCCAGGACTTCAAGGTGGCCGACCTCTCCCTCGCGGAGTACGGCCGCAAGGAGATCACGCTCGCCGAGCACGAGATGCCCGGCCTGATGGCCATGCGCCGCGAATTCGCGGACGCCCAGCCGCTCAAGGGCGCACGCGTCACGGGCTCCCTGCACATGACGATCCAGACCGCCGTGCTGATCGAGACGCTCACCGCGCTCGGCGCCGACGTCCGCTGGGCCTCGTGCAACATCTTCTCCACGCAGGACCACGCCGCAGCGGCCATCGCCGAGGCGGGCATCCCCGTCTACGCGTGGAAGGGCGAGACGCTGGAGGAGTACTGGTGGTGCACCGAGCAGGTGCTGCGCTTGCCCGACGGCGGCGGCCCCAACATGATCCTGGACGACGGCGGCGACGCCACGCTGCTCGTGCACAAGGGCGTGGAGTACGAGAAGGCCGGCGCGGTGCCGGACCCGGCAGCGGCCGAGTCCGAGGAGTTCCGCGTGGTGCTCAGCGTCCTCCAGCGCTCGCTGGAGGAGGATCCGCAGCGCTGGACCAACATCGCCGCGGGGATCAAGGGCGTCACCGAGGAGACCACCACGGGCGTCCACCGGCTCTACGAGATGACCGAGAACGGCACGCTGCTGTTCCCGGCCATCAACGTCAACGACTCCGTCACCAAGTCGAAGTTCGACAACCTCTACGGCTGCCGGCACTCGCTGATCGACGGCATCAACCGCGGCACGGACGTGATGATCGGCGGCAAGGTCGCCGTCGTCTGCGGCTTCGGCGACGTGGGCAAGGGCTGCGCGGACTCGCTCCGCGGCCAGGGCGCCCGCGTGCTGGTCACCGAGATCGATCCCATCTGCGCGCTGCAGGCCGCGATGGAGGGCTACCAGGTGGTCACGCTCGAGGATGTGGTCGAGACGGCGGACATCTTCATCACCGCCACCGGCAACAAGGACATCATCACCGCCGACCACATGGCCCGCATGAAGCACCAGGCCATCGTCGGCAACATCGGCCACTTCGACAACGAGATCGACATGGCCGGGCTCGAGTCCCGCTCCGACGTCGAGCGCGTGACGGTCAAGCCGCAGGTCGACGAGTGGACCTTCCCGGACGGCCACTCGGTGATCGTCCTCTCGGAGGGCCGCCTGCTGAACCTCGGCAACGCCACGGGCCACCCGAGCTTCGTGATGTCGAACTCGTTCACGAACCAGACGATCGCCCAGATCGAGCTGTTCACCAAGAACGACGAGTACGAGAAGCAGGTCTACGTCCTGCCGAAGCACCTCGACGAGAAGGTCGCCCGGCTCCACCTCGACGCCCTCGGCGTGAGGCTCACGAAGCTCTCCGAGGAGCAGGCCGCCTACATCGGCGTCCCGGTCGACGGGCCCTACAAGCCGGACCACTACCGGTACTAGTAGTGGTCGCCCACTAGGCCGTGCCGCCTCGCAAGCGGCAGAACGGATCGGACATCGCCGACCCCGCTCTCGCCGGAGCGGGGTCGGCGCGCATCGAGTGGGCGGACGGGCAGATGCCGGTGCTGCGGCGCATCCGCGAGCGCTTCGCCGAGCGGCGCCCGCTCGACGGCGTGAGGGTCGGCTGCTGCCTGCACGTCACCAGCGAGACCGCCAACCTCGTGCGCGCGCTGAGCGCCGGGGGCGCCGAGGTGGCGATCTCGAGCGCCAACCCGCTCTCGACCCAGGACGAGGTCGCCGCCGCGCTGGTGGCCGAGCACAGCGTTGCGGTGCACGCACGTCGCGGCGAAGATCGCGCGGGCTACGAGCAGCACCTCGACGCCGTCGCGGCGACCGAGCCGCAGATCACGATCGACGACGGCGCCGACCTCGTGCTGCGCCTGCACGAGTCGCTCGACGGGGCGATCGAGGAGACCACGACAGGCCTCGTGCTGATCCGTCGCCTGGAGGCAGAGGGCAAGCTCGGGTGCCCGGTGCTCGCCGTGAACGAGGCCTGGACCGAGCGCCTCTTCAACGACCAGTACGGCACGGGCCAGTCGGCCCTCGACGGCATCCTGCGGGCGACGAACCTGCTGCTCGCGGGCCGGGCCGTCGTGGTGCTGGGCTACGGGCGCACCGGCCGCGGCATCGCCCAGCGCGCCCACGGCCTGGGCGCCCGCGTCGTCGTGTGCGAGGTCGACCCGACGCGCGCTCTCGAGGCGAGCATGGAGGGCTTCGAGGTGATGACCTCGCTCGAGGCCGCCGAGCGCGGCGAGGTGTTCATCACCGTCACCGGCAGCCGCGACGTGCTCCGCCGCGAGCACTTCGAGCGCATGCGTGACGGCGCGGTGCTCGCCAACGCGGGCCATTTCGATGTGGAGATCTCGGTCGCGGACCTGCGGCAGGCGGCTGGCGCCGACGGGGTCGAGGTGCTGCCGCTCGTGGAGCAGTACGAGGTCTCGGGCCGCCGGCTCAACCTGCTGGCGCAGGGGCGGGTGGTGAACCTGGCGGCCGGCCGCGGCCACCCCGCGGCGGTGATGGACATGTCGTTCGCCAACACGGCACTGGCCGTCGAGCATCTCGTGGCGGGCGGGCTCGCGCCGGGCGTCCACGCGATGCCCGCCGGGATCGACCGCGAGGTGGCTCGCCTCAAGCTCGCGTCGCTCGGCATCGAGATCGATGCGCTCTCGGGCGAACAGCGCGATTACATGTCGGCGTGGTCGGCCTCGCCGGCGGGCGCGGACGAGATCCCGCCCGTGATCCGTCGCTTCGCGGAGTCGATGGGCAGCGGCCGGCTCGACGCCGACGTGATCCACCCGGACCTCGAGATGGTCAACGCAAAGGGCTGGGCGATCGAGGGCACCTACCGCGGAGTGGAGGGCGCTCGGCGCTGGTGGCAGGAGCTGGAGGAGGCCTTCTCCGAGTTCAGCGTCGAGATGGACGAGGTGGTGCCGCTCGGGGACGACCGCTATCTCACGACCCAGCGCGCCGTCGGCGTCTTCCGCGCCACCGGGATCCGGTTCGAGGGCCCGTGGGCGTCGCTGCTCACGGTCAGGGACGGCCGCATCGTCAAGGCCATCGGCTACCTCTCCCGCAAGCGGGCCGAGCGCGCCTTCGCGGAGGAGTCGGAATCGGGTTCGCTACCGTCCGATGCCGCATGAAGGCCATGGTCCTCGCAGCCGGTCTCGGCACGCGGCTGAAGCCGCTCACGTTCGAGATCCCGAAGCCGATGGTGCCGGTGCTCGACCGGCCCGTGATGGCGCACATCGTCGGCATGCTGGAGCGCCAGGGCTTCGACGAGCTCGTCGCGAACCTGCACTGGTTCCCCGACACGATCAAGGGCTACTTCGGCGACCGCCTCACCTGGTCCTACGAGGAGGAGCTGCTCGGGACCGCGGGCGGCGTGCGCAACGTGCGCGAGTTCTTCGGCGACGACCCGGTCGTCGTCGTCTCGGGCGACGCGCTCACCGACCTCGACCTGAACGGGCTGGTGGCCCGCCACCGCGAGGCGGGCGGGATCGGCACGCTCACCGTGAAGAAGGTCCTCGACACGCGCGAGTACGGCGTCGTCCTGCACGACCGCCACGGCCGCATCACGGGCTTCCAGGAGAAGCCCGACCCGGCGGAGGCGCTGTCGGACCTCGGCAACTGCGGCATCTACTGCTTCAGCCCGGAGATCTTCGACTTCTTCCCGGACGCGCCGTTCGCCGACTGGGCGAACGACGTGTTCCCGGCGCTGCTCGAGAACGACGTGCCCTTCCACATCCACGAGATCGACGACTACTGGAACGACGTGGGCTCGCTGACGGAGCTGCGCCAGGGCACCTTCGACGTCCTCGACGGCGCGCTCAAGCTCGGCATCGGCGAGTCGGCCGGGACGGATGCCGAGGTGGAAGAGCCGCCGGTCTGGATCGGGCGCGACGTGGAGATCGCGGGCGATGTCCGCCTCGTCGGCCCCGTCGTGATCGGCGACGGCGCGCGGATCGGCGAGGGCTCGTCGCTGCGCGAGACGATCGTGCTCCCCGGCGCGGAGCTTCCGGCCGAGACGATCGCGATCGGCGCGATCCTCGGCCACAGCCGGATCGTGGAGCACCTGCGTCCCTACGGGGACTTCGCCGCCATCGGCTAGGGTCAACCCGTGGTCGGGGACCCGGTCGCCCGGCAGTTCGAGAACATGCGGATCTCCTGGCCGTGGGTCACCGCGAGGGGACCCGGCGCTCGCGTGATCGAGCGTCCCGGCGTGACGGCGACGATCGCGCCCGCCGTCCCCGCGCGCTCGATGTTCAACGCCGTCTTCTACTCGGACGCGGCCGGGCTCGAGGAGGCTCTGCCCGACCTGGCGGAGGTCTACGAGCGGGAGGGGGTGGAGGCGTTCACGGTCTGGATCCCCGAGCACGACCAGAGGGCGCTCGATCTCGTCCAGCGTGAAGGGCACGTTCTCGATGCCACCCCCGCCGCGATGGAGGCGGGCATGGACGAGCTGAGCCTCCCGGAGCCCGGCGACCTGGACTGGACCAGGGACCTGACCTTCCCCGAGGCGAACGCCGTCAACAACCGGGCCTACCCGATGACCGGCGAGCCGTTCACCAGCGGCGGCGCTCCCGACAGCGAGGGCGGACATCTCTACGGCGCTCGCCTGGACGGGGAGATCGCGTCAGTCGTGGGGATCCTCGACGTCGGGGAAGACGCGGCCGTCGTCTCGGTGGCCACGCTCCCCGAGGCACGCGGGCGCGGCCTTGCCGCGCGCCTGATGGGCGTGGCCCTGCGCGAGGCCCGCGAGCGGGGCGCGCGCGGGACCTCGCTCCAGGCGACCGCCGCGGGCGAGCCCGTCTACCTGCGACTCGGCTACCGGATCCCGTTCCGCTTCGGAATGTGGGAGCGCCGCGGGCCGAAGTGAGGAAAACGCGCCGGGCTGCGCCCCCATGAGGCGCTGGCGACCGTCGGTTAGGGTCGCCCCCCATGGCGGGAGATCCGATTGCCAGGCAGTTCACGAACATGAGCACGCAGTGGCCGTGGGTCGGCGCGCGCGGGGCCGGAGCCACGGTCGCGGAGCGGCCCGGCGTGCTCGCCACGATCGTGCCGCCACGCCGTCGGCGATGGAGGCGGGCCTCGGCGCGATGGACCTTCCCGAGGCGGGCGACCTCGACTGGACCCCGGAGGCGGCGATGGACGACGTCTACCGGATCAACGACCTGGCCTATGGCATGGACGACGCGCCCTTTCAGAGGGCGGGCGTGACTGACGCGGGCGGGGCAGTGCTGTACGCCGCGCGGGCCGACGGAGAGATCGCCTCGGCGCTGGCGGTTCTGGACGTGGACGGCGATGCGTGCGTGTCGGTAGTCGGCACGCTTCCGCAGGCGCGGGGGCGCGGTCTCGCCTGGCGTCTGATGGGCTGCGCGCTGCGCGACGCGCGCGAGCGCGGCATGACCGGCACCTCGCTCCAGGCCACGGCTGCCGGCGAACCCGTCTACCTTCGCCTCGGGTACACGATCCCGTTTCGCTTCGGCATGTGGTAGCGGCGGACGCCGGCCTAGCGGTCGCCGGCGACCGCCTCGTAGAGCGGTAGGTAGGCCTCGGCGTCGGGCCCGGCCGTCAGGTGGATGGCGCCCGGCTCGTAGACGAAGTCGATCACGCGCAGCGCCTTCAGCCGCTCCAGCACGTGCACGAGCTCGGACTCGTTGGCGTCCGAGCGCGCGATGTCGATCGCGTAGCCGGTCGTGTGGAGCGAGAAGCCGCTCGTGGCCTGCGGGTTCGAGACGACGAGCAGGCGCTGATAGTCGAGGTCGCGCACGGTGCTCGTGACCCGCAGGGCGCGCTCGGCGCCGAGGCGGCGCACCTCCTTCGCGATGTAGACGAGCAGGCCGAGCGCCTCGGGCCTGAGCCCGCGGTAGAGCTCGCGCCGCTCCTCGAGCCGCCGCGCGAGCGCGCCCATGCCGCGGCCGATCCGGTAGCCGAGGCGGCCGGGGTCGGAGGGCAGCGGCACGAGATCGCCGTCGTCGTAGGCGTCGCGCAGATCGTCCGCGTCCTCGAATGGCTCGTTGTCCGACGGCGGCCTCAGCACCTCCTCGGCGCTCGCCTTGTTGCCGTGCAGCCCGGCGAGCCGGCGCAGCTCGTCGCGGTCCTCCCGGTACAGCCGCCGGATCTCGCGCGCGGCCTCGAGCCGGAAGAGGTAGTGGCGCGAGTCGTCGCCGAACGAGGTGAGCCGCCGGTAGGCGCGCGGGTTGTGGGTGGGGGAGGAGTCGAAGTAGAGCCGGACGAACGGCACCCGCCCCTCGCCGTAGGCGTCGATCACGTTCGAGAGGTTCCCCATGCCCATGTGGTACGAGGCCGCGGCTAGATCCTCGCGCCGGAAGCGCCTCTCCGCGATCGCCAGGTAGCGGGCGGCGCCGTCCACGGCCTTCGCGGGGTCGAAGCGCTCGTCGATCACGCGGCGGTCCCGCCGCGCCTTCGCGAGGCGCCGGGTGAACAGCCGCCGTCCCTTGCCCGTGCTCGCCTTCGCGGCCTTCCGGGAGTTGCGGTCTATCGCCCGGGTCAGCTCACGGCTGCGGGCCACGTCCACCCTCATGCCGAGCAGCGAGGTCGCCGTCCCGGGCAGGATCTGCGCGAGCCCGGTGGCGGACTCGGGGTCGCCGTTCGCCATCACCTCCGGGCGCCCCGCGCTCTCGAGGAACACGAGCGCCCCGAGTGTGTCCGCGCTCACGCCGTGGCGCTCGGCCGAGCGGTCGATCAGCGGCTGGAAGAGGGCCACGCGCCGCTCGGTCACCTCGACCCCGCCGGGGCTCTTCGCGTACACGACGTGGGAGAAGGCGTCACGGCCGCGCTCGAGGAGGTCGTCGTCGTGCTCGGCGTCGTACTCGAACGGCTCGAAGCCGGCGGTGTCGAAGTCGGGCCCGCGCTCGCCGTCGGGCAGCTTGAAGACGTCGGGGAGGTCGCGCTCGCCCGCGTCCTCGGAGCCCGCCATGAGAACGCCCGCGCCGGTGCCGCCCGCGAGGGCGGCTGCGAGCGCAGCGATCGCGATCCGCCGGCGTGTCCAAGCCCGGGGGCGGACGGGCGCGGTCACGCCGCGGCCTCCTCGAGACGCTCGCGTCGGCGCTCGTCCTCCTCGCTGCGCCCCAGCATCGCCACGAAGAGGACGGCAAAGGCTATGACGAGCACGATCGACTGCTCGGCCATCATGATCGCGCCGCCGAGGTTCTGGTCCTCGACCGCGCTCAGCCCCCACGTCCGCGGTGCCTCGGCGTAGTGGTCGTAGATCGCCGTGCCGGACCAGGTGAGCAAGACGCCGAGCCCGCCCAGGAGCGCCTTGCCCCCGGCGATGTAGGCGAACGGCCAAAGGCCGGTGAGGCCGCGGCGCATCGGCACGGGCTGGATCAGAGGCCACCAGAACAGAACGCCGGCGGCGAAGAACGACCCGTGCTCGAGCACGTGCAGCACGTCGTTCGTGGCGGCCGCGTCGTAGAGCGCCGGGATGTGCCAGACGTAGATCAGAGCCAGCCACGCGCCGAGGAAGACGAGCGGGTGGGCGAGCGCGCCGAGGCGCCGCTCGATCGCCATCAGGCGGCGCGTCGCGGGACGCATGATGACTCGCGAGAGCCCGAGCAGCGCGAGCGCGGGGGCGATGTCGCCGAGCAGCACGTGCTGGACCATGTGCATCGAGAAGAGCCGCTCCTCCCCGAGCGCCGCGACCGGCGAAAGCAGCGCGGCAGCGAGCACCAGCAGCGCCACGCCGAACGCGATGGCCTGGGCCGCGCCCGCGCCCCGCCCGTCCGCCTCGCGGCGCGCAGCCCGGAAGCGCCACCAGTAGACGCCGCCATAGGAGGCGAGCGCGAGCAGGATGATCGGCTCGAAGCTCCAACGGATGTCGGGGTCGCTCATAGGCGCGCGCCCGCTACCGGATCGTGACGTTCCACGCGCACGATTGTGGCAACGGCCGCCCCGGCGTCACCCCGGCGAGCCGATGCTGTGCGCTGTGGCCTGCTCTTCTCACCCCGTTCGCCCCGCCGCTGTGTCTCGCCTGCCGGGCCTGGGCCGGCCGCGCGGAGCCGCTCTGCGCCCCCTGCCGGGCCTCGCTCCGCCGCGTCTCGTCGGTGTCGCCACTTCCCTGCGGGCTCGCCGTGTTCGCCGTGTTCGCTCACGAGGGCGCCGCCCGAGCGCTCGTCCACGCGCTCAAGTTCCGCGGCGGGGTGCGCGTGGCGGCGACGATGGCCGCGCAGATCGTCGCAGGGGTGCCTCAGCCGTGGCTCGACGGCGCGGCACTGGTGCCGGTCCCGGCCCATCTGTCGCGCAGGCGCCAACGTGGCTTCAACCAGGCCGAGGTGATCGCGGCGGAGGTGGCGGCGCGAACCGGCACGGTCGTCACGGATTGCCTGGAGCGCCACGGGCGCTCGCGCCCTCAGGCGGGCCTCGGCCGCGCCGCGCGGCTCGCCGCGCCCGCGGGCACGGTCCGGTTGCGCCCCGGGGCTCTTGTGCCGGAGAGGACGCTGCTGGTGGACGACGTCGTCACGACGGGCGCCACGCTGTCGGCCTGCGCCGCCGCGCTGGGCCCCGGCGTCGCGGGCGCGCTCGCGTATGCGCGCGCCGGCGGGCGCTGACCATTGACGCCCCGTCTACCATCTCTGGGGAGACCAACCGAACCAAGGAGGTCCGCATGCGCATCGAGATCAAGGGGCGCAACGGCGCGACGGTCGACGACGAGATTCGCGACAGGATCGGCAAGCGCTTCGCGAAGATCGGAAGGCAGGTCTCCCCGCTC
>DATMJO010000039.1:0-74086 GCA_035553855.1 Thermoleophilaceae bacterium
TCCTGATCTCGATCGCCCTGCTCGGCCGCGAGCTCGGCACGATCTCGCCGCGGAAGATGGTCGCGACGGTGCGCGAGCGCCTGCCGGACACCGATCTGACGCCGGACGGCAAGACCGCAGCCTGACCGCAACCGGTGCCCGGCCGCCTGGGCGACGGCGCGGACGAGCGCTTGCAGCTCCCGTCCGGGGCGAACCCGGCCGTGGGCTGACCCTCGAGCCGGCTGCCGGGGGGCGCGCGGTCCGCGCCTCCCGGCAGACTCCGGCCGCATGGAGGGCCGCCTCGCCTACGTCGCCGGCACCTATCCCGCGCTCGAGGAGACCTTCGTCACCGGCGAGCTGCGGGAGCTCCGCCGCCTCGGCGAGGACCCGCTCGTGTTCGCCGTGATCCGGGGCGACGCCGGTCTGCGCGGGGCTCCCCCCGCGACCTACGTCGTGGAGCTTGCGAAGCCGCGCCAGGCATGGGCGCTCGTCCGCCTGCTCGCCCGCGCGCCCGGCCGCACGCTGCGAGCCCTGCGCGACCCGGAGCGGCGCTTCGGCGGCAGCGCACGCGACATGGCGGCGCTCGCGCCGATGGCCCTCTCGCTGCGCGGCACCCGCCACATCCACGCGCACTTCGCCACCCAGCCGACGGACGTGGCGGGGCGGCTGTCGTCGCTGACCGGCCTGCCGTTCAGCTTCACCGCGCACGCGCACGACATCTTCGTCGAGTGGGAGCGGATGGAGGAGAAGCTCGCCGCGGCCGCCTTCTCGGTGACGGTCTGCGAGTACAACCGCGCCTACATGCGCGAGCGGGTGCCGGGCGCCGACCCGCGCGTGGTGATCTGCGGCGTCGACGTGGACGAGTTCAGCCGCACGCGCCCCTACGCGCCGGACGGCCCTGTCGTGGCGGTGGGGCGGCTGGTCGAGCAGAAGGGCTTCGAGTACCTCGTGCGCGCCGCGGCGCTGGCGCGCGGGCGCATCCCCGAGGTGAGGATCGCCGGGCGCGGGCCGCTGCTCGAGCCGCTCAGCGCGCTCGCCGCCGAGCTGGACGCCCCGGTCGCCTTCACGGGGCCCGTCGAGCACGGGGCCGTCCGCCCGCTGTACGAGGAGGCGTCGATGGCGGCGCTCCCGTGCGTGGTCGCCGCCGACGGCAACCGCGACTCGATGCCCGTCTCGGTGAAGGAGGCGATGGCGCTCGAGTTGCCCGTCGTGACGACCCGCGAGGTGGGCATGCCGGAGCTGGTCGACGAGGATCGGGGGATGCTCGTCCCGCCCCGCGACGCCGAGGCGCTCGCCGCCGCCCTGGTGGACCTCTACGCGCGCCCGGCGGCGGAGCGCGAGGCGATGGGACGGGCAGGGCGTGCGTTCATCCGCCAGCGCTGCGACATCCGCGCCGAGACGGCGCGCCTCCACGCGATGTTCCCGTGATGGACGTGTCGGTCGTCATCCCGACGCGTGATCGCGCCGCGAGGCTCGCGTCGCTCCTCGAATCGCTGGGGCGGCAGGAGGGCGTGGCGTTCGAGGCGGTCGTGGTGGACGACGGGTCGCGCGACACCACGCCCGAGCTTCTCCTCGGCGAGTGGCCGTTCGAGCTGCGGCCGCTGCGGCTCGACCCCTCGCAGGGGCCCGCCGTCGCCCGCAACGCGGGCTGGCGCGCGGCGCACGCGCCGCTCGTGGCCTTCACCGACGACGACTGCGAGGTCGCGCCGGGATGGCTCGCTGCGCTCGTGGCCGCGCACCGGCGCGCGCCCGGGGCGCTGATCCAGGGGCGCACCGAGCCGCACCCGGGCGAGGCCGCTCGTCAGGGGGCCTTCACGCGCTCGCAGCTCGTCACCTCGCTGGGGCCGAACTTCCAGACCTGCAACATCGCCTACCCGCGCGCGCTGCTCGAGCAGCTCGGCGGCTTCGACGAGTCCTATCCGCATTACGCCGAGGACGCCGACCTGGCCTGGCGCGCCATCGAGGCGGGCGCCCCTGCCGAGTTCGCCGCCGGCGCGCTCGTGCATCACGCCATCCACGAGACGGGCGCTCTCGACCAGTTGCGCGACTCCCAGCGCTGGGTGCACGCGGTCCGCTGCTTCCGCGACCACCCGCAGATGCGCTCGGCGTTCCGGAGGCGGGTGTTCTGGCGGCCCTCGCACGAGGGCCTCGTCCTCACGGCTGTCGCGCTGGCGCTGGCGCGGCCGACGCGCGGCCTGTCGCTCGTGCTCGCCGTGCCCTACCTGCGCTTTCTCCGGACCCAGCACGGCTCGTGGGCGGGGGCGGTCGCCTCGCTGCCGGCGCACGTGCTGGTGGACGCGGCGGAGGTGGCGGCGATGGCGCGCGGCAGCGCGCGCTACCGCACGTTCGTGCTCTAGCCGAGCAGGATCACCGCGACGAGCACGGCGATCGCGACGGCGATGCCTACGCCTGCGGCCAGTGGAGGCCGCTGCGTCCGCCAGAACTCGGGCTTGGCG
The DNA here is from genome assembly GCA_035553855.1 of Thermoleophilaceae bacterium. Taxonomy (GTDB): domain Bacteria; phylum Actinomycetota; class Thermoleophilia; order Solirubrobacterales; family Thermoleophilaceae; genus JBBDYQ01. Next base: position 2,436 of record DATMJO010000039.1, read on the forward strand.
GCCTCCCGGGGGTGCCGGCCCTCGGGCGGCTCCCCGACCCAGTCGTCCTCGTCGCGCACCGCGCCATTGTGCAACAAAGGTGCCAGGGACCGGATTTTCCCCCGCGACACAGGTGCCAGGGACCAGATTTTCATCCGTCCTCTTGAGAGCCCGTTAAGCGCCCCCGCCTAGTCTCGGTGCCATGCCCACCCGAACCCTCTGGACAGACAACGGCGACGAGGAGCGCGAGCTCGCCTGGATCGCCCCCCGCGCGACCGCGGAGCGGCATGCCGCGCCGCCCTCCGCGCCACCGCCCCCTCCACGGCGCTCGATCAACCGCCGGCGCGCCGTCGCCGGGACCGTGGTCGCCGTCGCGCTCGTCGCGCTGGGCGCCGGTGGCGCATCGATCCTCGGCGGCGGCGACGCCCCGCGCGAGCGGGGCACCGCGGACCCCGCGGTGCTGCCTGCCGCCTCCGGCGCGGGATCGCCGACGACGCGCAGCGACACGGTCCGCACCGTCTATGCGGCCGCCAGCCCGAGCGTGGTGTCCGTGCGCCGCGGCGGCGGCAGCGGCACCGGCTTCCTCATCGACGAGGACGGCACGATCGTGACCAACGCGCATGTCGTGGGCAACGCCGGAAACGTGAGCGTCCGCCTCGACGACGGCGGCCGCGACATCCAGGCGGAGGTGCTCGGCAGCGACCCCTCCACGGACCTCGCCGTGCTGCAGGTCTCGCGATCCGCCGCCTCCGGCATCCGCCCGCTGCCGCTCGCCGACTCGAACGGGGTCAAGGTGGGCGATCTCGCCATCGCCATCGGCTACCCGCTCGGCCTCGACCGCACGGCGACGGCGGGGATCGTCTCCGGCCTCTCGCGCCAGATCGAGGCGCCGAACGGCTTCTCGATCGACAAGGTCATCCAGACCGACGCCCCGATCAACCCCGGGAACTCGGGCGGCCCGCTGCTCGACTCGGCGGGGCGCGTGATCGGCGTGAACTCTCAGATCGCCACGACGAACGGCGGCAGCGTGGGCATCGGCTTCGCCGTCCCGTCGAACACGGTGCGCGAGGTCGTGCCGCGCCTCTCCAAGGGCGAGTCGATCCGCCGCGGCTACCTCGGCGTCTCCACGTCGCCCAGTCCGGCCGGCGCGGGCGCGCTCGTGGCGGAGGTCAAGGCGGGAGGGCCCGCGGCCGCCGCCGGCATCCGCCGCGGCGACGTGATCGTCGGGGTCGGGGGAGACGAGGTGGAGCGCCCCGACGACGTCGGCTCGGCCGTCGTGTCGCGACGCCCCGGCGAGTCGGTGGCGATCGAGATCGAGCGCAACGGAGCGCGCCGCACCGTGCAGGTCAGGCTCGGCGACCGGCCGGAATCGCCCTGACGTGAGCTTCGCCCAGCCGGCATACCTGCTGGCGCTGCTGCTCGTCCCCGCGGCGGTCGCGGCGTACGTCGCGTTCGAGCGCCGCCGCCGCGCGGCCGAGTCGGCGTTCGCGGCCCCCGCCGTCTTCGACTCGGTGACCGCCGCCCGCCCGGGCTGGCGCCGTCACATGACGATCGCGCTCTACGCCGTCGCCACCGTGCCGCTGATCGCTGCACTCGCGCGGCCGGAGCGGACCGTCGCCGTCCCCGACGAGCGCGCCGCGATCGTGCTCGCGATCGACCGCTCCGGGTCGATGGCGGCGACCGACGTCGCGCCGAGCCGGCTGGAGGCCGCCCGCATCGCCGTCCGGGCGTTTCTCGCGAAGGTGCCGGAACGGATCGAGGTCGGCCTCGTCGCCTACGACCACACCGTGCAGACGCTCCAGTCACCGACCGGCGATCGCGCCCGCGTGCTCGAAGCCCTCGCGAGCATCCGCCCCCGCGGCGGCACCGCGACCGGCGAGGCGCTCGCCGTCTCCCTCGCCTCGATCCGGGCGCGGAGCGGCGAGGATCCCGCCGGGGCGATCGTGCTGCTGTCGGACGGAGTCTCGACGCACGGCCGCGAGCCGATCGCCGAGGCACGGGAAGCGAGCGAGCTGGGCGTGCCCGTCTACACCGTCGCGCTCGGGACGGCCTCGGGCACGATCGACGTGCCCATTCGCTCGGGGGGCACCGTGACCCGGCCCGTGCCGCCCGATCCGGCCACGCTCGAGGCGATCGCCGAGCGCTCGGGCGGCCTCACCTTCGCGGCGGCTGACGCGCGCTCCCTCTCCGCCGTGTACGAGCGGCTCGGCTCGAGCGTGGGCCGCAGGGAGGAGAAGCGCGAGCTCACCGCGGGCTTCGCCGGCGGCGCGCTCGTGCTGCTCGTCGCCGGCGGCCTTCTGTCACTTCACTGGTTCAGGCGCCTGCCCTGAGAGAAAGGACGACCCGATGACCCACCAGACACCGACCGCCGAGGACGAGTTCTTCCGCGCCCCGCGCCGTGCCCTCGAGGAGGCGCTGTACGAGATCAAGCGCGTGATCGTCGGCCAGGACGCCATGCTCGAGCGGCTGCTCGTCGCCCTGCTCACGGGCGGCCACGTCCTGATCGAGGGCGTCCCGGGGCTCGCGAAGACGCTCACCATCCGGACGCTGGCAGACGTGCTCGGCGGCTCCTTCCGGCGGGTCCAGTTCACGCCCGACCTCGTGCCGTCGGATCTCGTCGGCACGCGCATCTACCGTCCCGACACGGGAAAGTTCGACACGGAGCTCGGGCCGGTCTTCGGCAACTTCCTGCTCGCCGACGAGATCAACCGGGCGCCGGCGAAGGTCCAGTCGGCGCTGCTCGAGGTCATGCAGGAGCAGCAGGTCACGATCGGCGGCGAGACCTATCCGGTGCCGACGCCGTTCCTCGTGCTCGCGACGCAGAACCCGATCGAGTCGGAGGGGACCTACCCGCTCCCCGAGGCCCAGGTGGACCGCTTCCTGTTCAAGATCCTCGTCGACTACCCGACCCCCGGGGAGGAGGCCGCCGTCGTCGGCCGCTCGCTCGGCGAGGAGCAGAAGGTCGAGCCGCGCGTCACGCTCGAGCAGCTCGAGCAGTTCCGCGAGGTGGTCGCGCAGGTGTTCGTCGACCGCGAGGTCGTCTCCTACGCGGTCCAGCTCGTCGACGCCACCCGCCGGCCCGCGCACTACGGGCGTGACGACGTCGCCAGGCTGATCCAGTACGGCGCCAGCCCGCGCGGCTCGATCGGGCTGGTGCAGTGCGCGCGCGTGCTCGCGCTGCTCCGCGGTCGCCGCCACGCCGTGGTCGGCGACGTCCGCGACCTCGCTCACGACGTGCTGCGCCACCGGCTCGTCCTCTCCTACGACGCGCTGAGCGACGGGGTCACGGCCGACGAGATCCTCGACCGGTTGCTCGACACGGTCGCCGCCCCGGGCGCCGCCGCAGCGTGAAGGGACCGCCGGACAGGGGGCTCCGCCCCCCTCCGGGCAGGCAGGGGCCGGGGCCCATGCCCACGCCGCTCGTGGACACGCTCGACCTCGCGCTCACCCGGCGCAGCGGCGGTGTGTTGCCGGGCGAGCACGCCGCGCCGGGCGTCGGGACAGGCACGGAGCTGGCGCAGCTCCGCCCCTACCAGCCGGGCGACGACGTGCGCCTGCTCGACCCGGCCGCGACGGCCCGCACCCGCATTCCGCATATCCGCCTGCAGGTACCGGAGCGCATCCTCACCACCTGGATCGTGCTCGACGTCTCGGCCTCGATGGGCTTCGGGACCGCGGCCCGGCTCAAGTCCGACGTCGCCGAGGGCGTCGTCCTGGCGCTCGGCCGGATCGCGACCCGCCGCGGCGGCCGGGTCGCGGCGATCACCACCGGACGGCCGCAGCGCTTCCTGCCCCCTCGGAACGGCCGCCACGCCGGGATCGCGCTCGCGCGCATGCTGTCGGAGGGCGTGGAGCTGGACGGCGCCGGGGCCGCGCCGCTCGTCCCCGCGCTCCACCGCGTGGGACGGCTCGCCCGCCACCCGGGCCTCGTGGTGGTGGTGTCCGATTTCCGCGGCGAGGAGCCGTTCCGCGGGCCGCTCGGGCAGCTTTCCGCCCGCCACCGCGTCGTCGCGGTCGAGGTGCGGGATCCGCGCGAGCTCGACCTGCCGGCGGCGGGCCAGCTCGCGCTCGTCGACCCGGAGACGGGCAACCTGATGGAGGTCGACACCTCCTCGCCCGGCATCCGCCGCCGCTTCGCCGACGCGGCGCGCGAGGAGCGCGCGGCCGTGGCGGGAGAGCTGCGCCGGGCGCGCGCCGAGCACATCGTCCTCTCGACCGACAGCGACTGGCTGCGCGATCTCACGAGGTCGCTGCGTTGAGCTTCGAGGCGCCGCTGCTGCTCCTCGGCCTGCTTCTGCTTCCCGCAGGCGCGGCCGCCTACGTCGCGGCGCGCAGGCGCCGCCGCCGCTACGCCGTCCGCTTCCCCGCCTACGCCACGCTGGCCGGGGTGGTCCCGCGCGCCCCCGCCTGGCGCCGCCATCTCCCGGCCGCGCTCTTCGGCCTCGCGCTCGCATCGCTGGTCGTCGCGCTCGCGCGGCCCGAGCGGACCGTCGCCGTCGCGGTCGAGTCGGCGTCGGTGATGCTCGTGACCGACGTGTCGCGCTCGATGGAGGCGACCGACGTTGCGCCGTCCCGGCTCGAGGCGGCGCAGGCGGCCGCGGGACGTTTCCTCGACCAGGTCCCCGACGGGCTCAGGGTGGGGCTCGTCGCCTTCTCGGACAGCCCGCTCGCGATCGAATCGCCCACCGAGGACCACGACCGCGTCCGGGACGCGCTCGAGTCGCTCTCGCCGCTGAGCGGCACGGCGACGGGCGCCGCGCTCCAGGCAGCTCTCGACGGCGTCCGCCCGGAGGACGAAGAGGGCGCAGAGAAGCCGCCGGCCGCGATCGTGCTCCTGTCCGACGGCACGGCGACCGACGGAGACGTGCAGTTCGACGTCGCCCGCGACGCCGAGCGCGAGGGCGTGCCGATCTACACCGTCGCCCTGGGGACGCCTGACGGGACGGTCACCTTCCCCGACGGCACGGTGGTCGCGGTTCCACCCGACCCGGATGCTCTGCGGCGGATCGCCGACGAGTCGTCCGGCCAGAGCTTCCAGGCGGGCGATGCCGACGAGCTGTCGGCCGTCTACCAGCGGCTCGGCTCGCAGATCGGGACCCGCTCGGAGCAGCGGCAGATCACGCACGCGTTCGCCGCCGCGGCGCTGCTGCTGCTCGCCGGCGCCCTCGGCGGACTCGCGCGCTGGGGCGGTCGCGTGCCGTAGCGGGCCCGATCCCGTAGGGTCGGGGGCCGTGAGCGAGCCCGACCCCGTCCGCGACCCGCCGCGGATCGTCGCGGTCGCCTACCTCCTGGCGGTCACCTGTCTCGTCCTGCCGCTGGCGCTGGCCGGCGCGCTCTTCGCCGGGCTCGCCCTGGCCCGGCGCAACCGCCGCGCCGAGGGCCTGGGCGTGATCGCCGTGGGCGTGGCCTGCACGGCGCTGGGCGTGGTCCTGCTGCGCTGACCGCAATCTTGGTGCCAGGGACCTTTTTCCCGCCGCGCCCGGCTCCCGAGAGGTCTCTGCGAAGATCGATGGCCCGATCCCGACCCAGGCTCCGGAACCCCATGAACGAATCCGCGCTCGCCATCGAGGCCAGCGGCCTCGTCAAGCGCTTCGGCGAGACGACCGCCGTCGACGGCGTCGACCTCACGGTCCGGCGCGGCTCGGTGTACGGGGTGCTCGGCCCGAACGGCGCCGGCAAGACCACGACGATCAGGATGCTCGCCACGCTGCTGCGCCCCGACGCCGGCTCCGCGCGCGTGCTCGGACACGACGTCGTGGAGGATGCCGAGGCGGTCCGCGGCCTCATGAGCCTCACCGGTCAGCTCGCCTCGGTGGACGAGGACCTGACCGGCCGCGAGAACCTGATCCTCGTGGGGCGCCTCCTCGGCCTCCGCCGCGCCGCCGCGAAGGCGCGCGCGGACGAGCTGCTCGGCGCCTTCGGGATATCCGAGGCCTCGGGCCGGCTCGTGAAGCACTACTCCGGCGGGATGCGCCGGCGCCTCGACATCGCGGCGAGCATCGTCGTCACGCCGGAGCTCATGTTCCTCGACGAGCCGACGACGGGGCTCGACCCGCGCTCCCGCAACCAGGTCTGGGACATCGTCCGCGCGCTCGTCGCCGAGGGCACCACGATCCTGCTCTGCACCCAGTACCTCGACGAGGCCGACCAGCTCGCCGACGGCATCGCGGTGATCGACCACGGCCGGGTCATCGCCGAGGGCACGCCGGCCCAGCTCAAGGCCTCCGTCGGCTCCGGCGCGCTGCACGTCCGCCTGCTCGACCCCGAGCAGCGCCCGCAGGCCGAGTCCGTGCTCGCGGCTGCGCTCGGCGCCGTCCATCTCGAGAGCGACCCGGCTGCCCTGTCGGCCCAGTGCGCCGACGCGGACCGCGCCGCCGACGCCGTCGGCGAGCTCACGCGCTCCGGCGTGTCGGTGGCCGGCTTCGCGCTCGGACAGCCGACGCTCGACGAGGTGTTTCTCGCGCTCACCGGCCACCCGGCCGACGAGGCAGGGCAGGAGGAGGAAGCGGCATGACCGCTCCCGCCACCCACGACAGGCCCCTGCCGGCGCCCGAGGCCGAGGCCGTCCGCAGGGCGCTGTCCTCCACGCCTCGCCCACCCCGCGCAGGCGCCCTGTCGGCCGCGCTCACGTTCGGCTGGCGCGGGATGCTCAAGGTGAAGCACGTCCCCGAGCAACTCCTCGACGTGACCATCACGCCTGTGATGTTCACGCTGATGTTCACCTACCTGTTCGGCGGCGCGATCTCCGGCTCGACCGCCGAGTACCTCCAGTTCATCCTGCCGGGAATCCTCGTGATGTCGGTGCTGTTCACCACGGTCTACTCGGGGATCGCGCTGAACACCGATCTGACCCGCGGCGTCGTCGACCGCTTCCGCTCGCTGCCGGTATGGCGCCCGGCGCCGCTCGTGGGCGCGCTGCTCGGCGACAGCGTGCGCTACCTCGTCGCGGGCACGGTGATCATCGTGCTCGGCGTGGCCCTCGGCTACAGCCCGGCCGGGGGTGCGGACGGCGTCGTCGCTGCTCTCGCGCTCGTGGTGGTGTTCTCGTTCGCCCTGTCATGGGTCTTCACCACCATGGGCCTGCTGCTCAGGTCGCCGAACGCCGTGATGAACGCCGGCTTCATGTCGATCTTCCCCCTGACCTTCCTCAGCAACGTCTTCGTGGACGAGGAGACGCTGCCGAGCGGGCTGCGCGCGTTCGTCGACGTCAACCCCGTGACCCATCTCGTCGACGCCTCGCGGGGGCTCATGGAGGGGACCGCCCGGGCGGGGGACATCCTGCTGGTGCTCGGCATCGCGCTGGCGATCACCGTGGTCTTCGTCCCGATCACCACGCGCCTCTACCGGAAGGCCTGACGGGGGCCGCGGCCACGGGTGGATCAGCGTCAGGAGCGCTCGGGCTGGGCCCCCGCCATCAGGCGCCCTGCGGCTGATCCCAGCGCGAGGTCCCGGCGCGGCGCGAGCCGCATCGCCACGAGCCCGGAGAGCAGCGCGGCGCCGATCCCGAACACGTACGCGTCGTCGGCGGCGGCCGCCGCCTGGGCGAGAGTCTCCGGCTCGCCCACGATCGCGATCAGGATCGCGGTGCCGAGGACGGCGCCCATCTGCCGCCCGGCGCTGGTCACGGCGCTGGCCGTGGCGAAGCGGCTCGGCGGCAGGTCAGCCGCGGCCGCGGCACCGAACGTGGGGAACGCCAGCCCGATGCCGATTCCCACGAGCACCTGGCCGGGCAGCCACACGCCCGCGTAGTCGGGCTCGAGCCCGGCGCTGCGGAGCACGAGCAACCCCGCCGCGTAGAACAGGACGCCCGGCACGATCACGGAGCGGTGGCCGAAGCGGTCGGCCAGCCTTCCCGCCGGGCCGGCGACGATCGCCGAGGCGAGCGGCCCGGGCGCGACGGCGAGACCGGCGCTCAGCACGCTGTAGTCCCAGACGGCGGTGAGGAACAGGATGTTCCCGAGGATCATCGAGAAGAAGGCCGACGCGAAGAGCAGCGATCCGAGCGTGCCGTGGCGGAAGGAGGCGATCCGGATCAGGCTCGGGTCCACGATCGGGCGCGGGTGCGTCCTGCAGCGCGCCGCCACGACCCCCAGGAGCGCGACGGCCGCGCCGAGTGAGCCGAGCGTGGCGGCGCTCGTCCAGCCCCAGGCGTTTCCCTCGACGACGCCGAGCGCGAGCAGCCCGAGGCCCACCGCGGCGAGCGCGGCGCCGGGGAGGTCGGGCATGCGCGTGGCCGCGGGATCGCGGCTCTCGTCGAGGGCCTTCATCCCCACCGCCAGGACGATCCCGCCGAGCGGCACGTTCACGAGGAAGATCCAGCGCCAGTCGGCGACCTCCACGAGCAGGCCTCCGAGTGGCGGCCCGATCGCGGCGGCGAGCGCGGCCGCCGCGCCCCAGATGCCGACGCCCGCGGCGCGCCGCTCCGGCGGGAAGAGCGGTAGCAGCAGGGCGACGGACGCGGGCAGCAGGATCGCCGCGCCGACGCCCTGGAGCACGCGCGCGCCGACGAGGAACTGCCAGGACGGAGCCACCGCGCAGAGAACGCTCGTCGCGACGAACAGGGCGATGCCCGCAAGGAACACCCGGCGCCGCCCGAAGCGGTCGGCGATCCCGCCGGCGGGAACGAGCAGGGCGGCGAGGACGATGAAGTAGCCGTCGAGGATCCAGCTGAGCTGCGCGGGCGTCGCGTCGCGGAAGTCGCCCCGGATGTCCGGGAAGCTCGTGTTGACGATCGTCGTGTCGAGGAACGCGAGGAACGTCCCTCCGCAGATCGCGATCAGTGCCAGCGTGCGACGGCTCATCGGCCCGGCTTCCCTTCCACTGAGTTGCATGGCGAAACCCTGAGCGATCAGGGTGCAACCCAGCCGCCGGGGCGGCTGTGACGTGCGTCACTCAGGCCGGCGAAGCGGCGCTACTTCGGCTGCGGCACGATCCGGATGTAGGGCTTGGGCGACTCCCAGCCCTCCGGATAGATCTCCTTCGCCTCGTCGTTCGAGACCGACCCGGCGATGATCACGTCGTCGCCCTGCGTCCAGTTCACCGGGGTCGCGACCCGGTGGTTCGCGGTGAGCTGGAGCGAGTCGATCACGCGCAGCACCTCGTCGAAGTTGCGGCCCGTCGTCATCGGGTAGATCAGGATCAGCTTGATCTTCTTGTCCGGGCCGATCACGAACACGGTCCGAACCGTCTGGTTGTCCGCCGGCGTGCGCTCGGACGGGTCGCCCTCGACCGAGGCGGGGAGCATCCCGTAGAGCTTCGACACCTTGAAGTCGGAGTCGCCGATCATCGGGTAGTTCGGAGCGTGGCCCTGCGTCTCCTCGATGTCGCGGGCCCAGTCGGAGTGGTTGTCCACCGGATCGACCGAGAGCCCGATGATCTTCACGTCGCGGCGGTCGAACTCCGGCTTGATCTTCGCCATGTAGCCGAGCTCGGTCGTGCAGACCGGAGTGAAGTCCTTCGGGTGCGAGAACAGCACCGCCCAGGAGTCGCCGATCCAGTCGTGGAAGCTGATCCTTCCCTCGGTGGTCTCAGCTTCGAAGTCGGGCGCGGTGTCGCCGATCTGGAGAGTCATGTTCCTCCTCTGAAGGTCAACTCTGGAAGTTCACCGTGCATGCTCGCACAGCGGCGCCGCCGGGCTCGCGGGGAGCGCGCGCCCAGCGTCCGCAGGCGCGGGCTCGCCGTGGTGGATCTGCGCGTAGTGATCGGCGAAGACCCTCGCGACGGGCTCGCCGCGGCTCGAGACGCGCACCTTCTCGAACGCGGCGTGACCGGCCCGCCCCAAACACACCGACCGTCCGAAATTCCGTGCCATGGCCGGTACTACGGACGCGCGATGGGGGTGGGAGCACACACGGAGCGGGAGGGATTCGAACCCCCGGGCCCCTTGCGGGGCCGGCTGCTTTCAAGGCAGCTGCATTCAGCCTGACTCTGCCACCGCTCCCCGGCGAATCGTAGGCCGCGGAGATAGGGCATTCGAGAATTGGTTCCAGCCCCCCCGTTTCGGATCCGCCATCGAGCGCACATCTTCGCTGCCCGCCGGGCTATCGTCGGGGCGCGATGGCCGCGAGGGACGAAGACCTCCGCCCGGGCGAGCGGATCGTCCGCGATGCGCTCGAGGACAGCCCCGTCCGGGGCAAGCCGCTCAGCCGCAGCGCGCGCCAGCGGGTGCGCTCGATCGAGGCCCACATGGCCGCGGCCATCATGCCGCGCCACATCGAGCGGCTCCGCCAGATCGCCGACGAGATCGCCCACCACCTGCTTCGGCTCGAGCGTGAGCATCAGCGGCTCTCGGAGCGCGCCGGCGAGGACTTCCCCGAGCGCTGGCGCGAGACGGCGCGCCGCTGGCGCTTCGACCACGTGAACGACCTGATCCGGCGCCACAACGAGTACTACCCGATCGAGGCGCGCCTGCCGATGGACCCGCGAACCGGAGACTACCTGGGGCTGCGCGGGCGAAACCACCGGCGCACGCCGCTCGACTCCGACTGGATCCTCGAGCGCTTTCCCGCGTCGTCGCGCGGGCGCTCGGCCGCCTCCCCCGCTCAGCGAAGCTTCGGCAGGCCGAGCACGCGCTCGGCCACGATGTTCTTGAGGATCTCCGTGGTGCCGCCCTCGATCGAGTTCGCGCGGGCGCGCAGGAAGCGGTAGCTCCACTCGCCGTCGGCGATCGCGGCGTCGGGGCCGAGCACGTCCATCGCGGTCTCGGTGAGCCGCTGGTTGACCCCCGACCACTGCAGCTTCGGCAGGGAGCCCTCGGGGCCGGGAACGCCGCGCTTCATGATCTGCGTGAGCCCGCGCCAGGCGGTCAGCCGCAGCGCCTCGGCCTCGATCTGGAGCTGGCCGATCTTCTGGCGGATAACCGGGTCGTCGGCCATGCCGCGCTCCTGGACGAGCGCGATCAGATCCTGAAGCGCCGTCTTGACCGACGCCGCCGACGCGGCGCCGAGGCCCGCCCGCTCGTGCATGAGCGTGGTGATCGCGACGGCCCAGCCGTTGCCGACGCCGCCCACGACGTTCTCGTCCGGGGCCCAGGCGTTCTCGATGAACAGCTCGTTGAACTCGGACTCGCCGGTGATCTGGCGGAGGGGCCGGACCTGGACCTCCTCCTGGTCCATGTCGAGCAGGAAGTAGGTGAGGCCCTGGTGCTTCGGCGCGTCACTGTCGGTGCGCGCGACGAGCATGCACCACTTCGCGACGTGCGCGTAGGTGGTCCACACCTTCTGCCCCGTGATCCTCCAGCCGCCGTCCTCCTTGACCGCGCGCGTCTTCAGCGAGGCGAGGTCGGATCCCGACTCGGGCTCCGAGAAACCCTGGCACCAGATCTCCTCGGCGGAGAGGATCGGGTCGAGGTAGCGCTTCTTCTGCTCCTCGTCGCCGTGCGCGATCACGACCGGGCCGCCCATCACGAGCCCGAGGATGTTCGCCGGGGAGGGCACGCGGGCGCGCACCGTCTCCTCGCCGAAGATCGCCTGCTCGATCAGCGTCGCCCCGCGGCCGCCGTACTCCTTGGGCCAGGAGATGCCGGCCCAGCCGCCGTCGTAGAGCTTGCGCTGCCACTCCTTGCGGAACTCGAAGCCGGCCTCGTCGCCCTCCGGGGGCTGGCCAGGGTGGTTCGCCTCCAGCCACGAGCGGAGCTCGTCGCGGAAGGCCTCTTCCTGGGGCGACAGCGTGAGATCCATGCGCGCAGACTACCCGCCGCCCAGTTGTCGAGTCGTCGCGGCGAAACGTAAAGCGACACCCGCGCCGCGCCGATCTGGGCCTCCTGAAGCTGCGCCATCCCATCGCCCTGCTGATCGCGCTGCCGCCGCCGCAGCGGCAGCCCCCTGCCAGCGCCGGCAGCGGAGCGCCCCGGCGGGCGCCGCGGGCGTCTCGCACAGGTGCGGGCGGCGACGGTGACCGGGAAGCTGCTGGCCCCCGAGGAGTGGTCGGCCGACGCCGACGGCCTGCTCGTCCCGACCGTCCGGGCGAGGCGCACCCGCATCGTTCGCCGAGGGTCCGATCTCGTCTCCGCGGGTGACGTGGGCCCCCGTGGCTGATAGAAACCCTCGCGTGGCAGCCGCAGAGGTAGGACCGGGCACCCAGCTGGGTAAGTACCGTCTGACCGAGCCGATCGGGCAGGGCGGCATGGGCGTGGTCTGGAAGGGCGAGAACGTCGAGACCGGCGAGGTCGCCGCGGTGAAGCTTCTCGTCGGGGAGCTCGCCGAGGAGGACGGCTTCCGCGAGCGCTTCAAGCGCGAGTCGCAGTACGCGGGCTCGCTCGACCATCCGCACGTGATCCGCGTGTTCGAGGCGGGCGAGCAGGAGGGCGCGCTGTACATGGCGATGCAGTTCGTCGACGGCACCGACCTGAAGGCGCTGCTCGCCCAGCGCGGCAAGCTCGAAGCGGCCGAGGCCGCCCGCCTTCTGTCGGAGGTCGCAGAGGCGCTCGACGCCGCGCACGGCAAGGGCATCCTCCACCGCGACGTGAAGCCCGGCAACATCATGATCGAGAGCGCGACAAACCGCTGCTATCTCACCGACTTCGGCCTCAGCAAGAACCCCTCCGAGGATTCGTTCGCGCTCACGGCGGCGGGCTCGTTCGTCGGCACGATCGACTACACCGCGCCGGAGCAGATCCTCGCCAAGCCCTTCGATCACCGCGTCGACGTGTACTCCCTGGCATGCGTCCTCTACGAGGCGCTCTCCGGCGAGGTGCCCTACCCGAAGTCGCGCGAGGTGGAGGTGCTCTACGGGCACATCCAGGATCCGCCGCCGCGCCTGCGCGAGAAGCGCCCCGACGCTCCCGAGGCGCTCGAGGAGGTCATCGTCAAGGCGATGGCCAAGGACCCGGACGAGCGCTACCAGACCTGTGGCGACCTGATGCAGGCGGCCCGTCTCGCCTCGGGTGTCACCGAGGGGGAGGGCTTCACCGCCCCGGCGGCGGCCGGCGAGCTGGTGCTGCGCGTCGTGTCCGGCAAGGCGGCGGGCGATGAGCTGCATGTGGACGGCGAGCTCCTGATCGGACGCCACGCAGAGGTCGAGGCCGGCAAGCTGGGCAAGGACCCGGAGCTCTCCCGCCGCCACGCGATGCTCCGCCGCGAGGGGCCGGGCCTGGTCATCGAGGATCTCGGTTCGACGAACGGGACCTTCGTGAACGGCGCGCGGATCGGATCGGTCACGACGCTCCGCGGCGGCGACAGGATCGAGGTCGGCGACACCGTCATCGAGGTCGCCGTCGTCACCGGCGCGACGCCCGAGCCGGAGCAGCCCGCGGCGGCGCCGGGCGCGACCGTCTTCGCCCCGATCGTCCCCTCGTCCACGCCGCCGGCGGCGCCGGCCGCGGAGGCCGCCGCGCCGCTGCCGCCTGTCGCCGAGGAGGAGACCCCCGCGCCGCCGGAGGCGGGGCTTCCCGAGCCGCCCGGACCGGAGACCGAGGAGACGTCGGCCGCGAAGGCGCCCGGCGGCAAGGTCTCGCTGAGAGTCGAGATCGACCTCGAATCGGGCGAGCTGCGCGTGGGCGTCGAGGACGGGCCGGGGGTGCGCGTCTCGAAGGACGGGGACGGCGCCTGGAGGATCGAGCCGGAGGGCTGACCCCACCCGGGCTCCTAGATGCGCGCGGCGACCGCCCCGACGATCAGGTCCGCGATCGGCCCGAGCGGGATGCCGGCGACCGACCCGCCGCTGTCCACGACGCGCGCGCGACCGCCGTCGCTCTCGACGATCGCGTCGAGCGCCACGGGCACCGGCTCGTCGCCCAGCGGGATCGAGCCGCCCGCGAGCCCGCCCACCAGCCCGCCGAGTGCGCCCAGCCGGGAGCCGAGATGGCGGGCGAGGTCGCGCGGGGCGACGGCCGCGTCCACGCTCAGGCTGTAGTCGTCGTCGCCGGTGCGGTTGAGGCGCACCTCGCGCAGGTCGATCGGTCCCGCCACGGAGTCCTCGATCAGCACGTCGACCTCGCCGAACCCGTCGAGACGCTCGAGCGGGCGCTCGTTGCCGGTGGACTCCGTCTCGATCTCGCGGGCGCGTACGCGCAGGCGATCGCCGTCGCCGCCGAGCAGGAGGCGCACCGCGGGCCACGCGCTCACCGAGACCTCCGCGGTGCCGCCGCGCTCGGTCAGCCGCTCCTCCGCCGCGCTCGACGCGAGGCGCGGCAGCGCGACCTGGAGCGCGATCAGCACGAGGACGGCCGCGCTCGCGGCGACGGCGCCGATCCGGGCGTTGCGGCTCATGGCCGAAGGGTCGCATGCGCGCGCGGGCGGGCCTCCCTAGAGTCCGGCGCGTGGACCTCACGCCCGAGGAGATCCGGGTGCTCGGCTGCCTCGTCGAGAAGCACAGGACGACCCCCGACCAGTACCCGCTGTCGCTGAACGCGCTGCGCCTCGCCTGCAACCAGGCGACCAACCGCGATCCAGTGGTCGACTACGACGAGCAGACGGTCCGCGATGCCGCCCAGCGCCTCGGCCGCCACCGGCTCGCCCGCATGGCGAGCGGGGCCGGCAGCCGCGCCGTGAAGTACCGCCACCTCCTCGACGAGACGCTGCGGCTCCCGAGCGGCCAGCTGGCCGTCCTCACGGTCCTGATGCTCCGCGGCCCCCAGACCCCGGGCGAGCTCAAGGGCCGGACCGAGCGGATCCACCGCTTCGCGTCGCTCGCCGAGGTCGCGGAGGCGATCGACGGGCTGATGGGCCGCGGGCTCGCCGGGCGCCTCGAGCGGCGCCCGGGCCAGAAGGAGGAGCGCTACTCCCACCTGCTCGGCACGGGTGACGAGGCGGAGGCCACGCCCGGCCTCGCCCAGGCTCCGCCGGCGGGCGGATTGGCGGGCCGGGTCGATAGCCTCGAGGCCGAGGTCAGGGCGCTGCGGGAGCAGGTCGAGGAGCTGCGGCGCGCCTACAATCCGACCTCCACGGAGAGGTGGCCGAGTGGCTGAAGGCACTCGCCTGCTAAGCGAGTAAGGGGTTCACGCTCCTTCGCGGGTTCGAATCCCGCCCTCTCCGCTCCGCAGGCGAGCGTTCAGGCCCGCCGGCTCTCGCTTCGCCCCGGACTGACCATGAGCGAAATCGCGGCGGCGTCCTGGATTGGTGTCGCAGTACGACACCAAGGCAGGACAGCGGTCGAGGTACCGACCTTGACCAACCGTCCGCGTCCCTGACGGGCCGGGCGCGCCGGCGGCTACAGTGGCGCCGATGGGTGCCACGCCGCGGCTCCTCCTCGTGCCGTTCCTCACCGAGCTCGAATGGGCGATCAGGGCCGAGCTCGAGGAGTGGGCTGAGGTCGCCACTTTCGACATGCCGGGAGTCGGAGCCGAGCCGCCGGTCGAGCAGCTCACGCGCCGGGCGATCGTCGACCACGCGCTGGCGGAGGTCGACCGCCGTGGCTGGGACTCGTTCATCGTCGTCTGCGACGGGTCCGCCCTCCCGACCGCCGTCTACGTCGCGCACGCCCGGCGCGAGGCGGTCGAGGCCATGGCGATCGGCCACGCGCGGCTCGTGAACCGCTTGCACGGCGACCGCCCCACGCTGAACAACGAGGTCGCCGCAGCCTTCCGCCGGCTGGCCGATACGGACTACCCGCAGTTCGTCCGCCACGGGCTGACGCAGATGACGCAGGGGTCGTTCGGCGACGAGCTGGCGGAGCGCATGCTCGAGCGGATCCCGATAGAGGTGGGGCGGGACGGCTACCAGATGAACCTCTACGACGATGAGCCGTTCGGGCACCTGATCCGGGAGCTGGACGCGCCGCTCCTCTTTGCAAAGCACGAGCGGTGCCTCATCTCCACGGACGACGGCTTCGAGGACGCGCTCGCGGCCTTCCCCGAGGCGCGGTCGGTCATCGTGGAGCAGGCGCCGAGTGTGAGCCGCGACTTCGCCCGGGCGCTCCGCGAGTTCTGCGAGGAGGTCGCGGCGCTCCGCGCCGAGGCCGCGCCGCGCTGACGCCTCGGGGAACCGCTCAGCGGGCGGCCAGGGTGAAGCGCGTAGATGACGCCTCAGGGACGGGGACTCGCGCCCGGCCGAGCCGCCCGTAATGCGAATGGTTATCGCTTTCGCTACCCTCGCTTCGTGTTGCGAACGGTTATCAGCTTCGCGGGCTGCGCCCTGGCCCTTGCGGCCGCGGGCTGCGGGAGCGGCGGGTCCGACGCCTCGATAAGGCTCGCCGCCACAACCCCGCCCGCCGCCGATCTCGTGCGCGCCGTCGCCGGCGACCGCGCGGCGGTCACAGCGCTGCTCCCGCTGAACGCCGACCCGCACGACTACGAGCCGCGCCCGAGTGACGCGCGCGCCGTCGCGGAGGCGGACGCGATCTTCCGCTCGGGGGGCGACCTCGACGACTGGACCGGCGAGCTCGTGGAGGGCGCGGGCGCCGAGGCGCCGGTGCTTCACCTGATCGACGCCGTCGACACGATCGAGGCCGGAGGCGAGGCCGATCCCCACTGGTGGCACGACCCGCGAAACGCGGTCAAGGCGGTGGCGGCGATTCGCGACGAGCTCTCCGACATCGATCCCTCGGGCGACGCCGTCTACGAGCGGAACGCCGCCGCCTACTCGGCCCGCATCACGAAGCTCGACGAGCGCATCGCGGCGTGCATCAGGCGCATCCCGCGGGAGCGGCGGCGACTCGTCACGAGCCACGACGCCCTCGGCTACTTCGCCGAACGCTACGGGCTGGAGGTGGTCGGGTCCACCATTCCGGCGCTCACGACCCAGGCGCAGCCTTCGGCCGGCGAGACCGCCGAGCTCATCGACCTGATCCGCGAGCGGGACGTGCCGGCCGTGTTCCCCGAGGCCGGCGTCGGCACGAGGCTCGAGCGCGCGATCGCCCGCGAGACAGGCGCGAGGGTGGGGGACGAGCTCTACGCGGACACGCTCGGCCCCCAGGGTTCCCCCGGCGACACCTACCTCGGCGCGCTCGCCGCCAACGCCCGCCGCATCTCGGCGGGGCTCGGCGGCAGCCGGGCCGGCTGCGAGATCGAACCGTGAGCGGCCGGCGTCAGGCCTGCGCGCAGCGGGGGCAGCTCCCGCGGAGGACCACGTCGTGATCGCCCACGCGGTAGTCGAGCCGCTTCGAGAGCGAGGCGATCGCCTTCTCGAGCGCGGGGTCCTCGAACGGGGTCACGTCGCCGCAGCGGTCGCAGATGAGGTGGTGATGGTGGTGCTCGCCGCCCGGCAGCGCGGCCTCGTAGCGGGCCGATGTGCCGCCGCTGTCGAGTCGCTGGACGAGCCGCAGCCGCTCCAGCAGGTCGAGCGTGCGGTAGACCGTCGCGAGGCCGACCCGCTTGCCCTTGGCGCGCAGGTCGTCGGCGATCTCCTGGGCGGTGTGCACGCAGGACTGCGCCGCGATCTGCTCGAGCACCGCGGTGCGCGGCGCACTCGAGCGGTGCCCCGCGCCTCGCAGCTCGCTCTCCGCCCGCTCGATCCAGGCATCGGCGGCGGGAGCGGGGATGTGAGAGCGCGCGACCATCTGAAGGTACCGATAATGAGTCTCGGTTATCAGTCTAGCGCGAGCGGCGGTGGCTGAGCATGCCCGGGCCGTTCGAGTTCGAGTTCATGCAGCGCGCGCTGCTCGAGATCGTTCTGCTCGCGCCGCTGTCCGCCATACTCGGCACGCAGATCGCCCTTCGCCGCCTCGCCTTCTACACGCACGGCGTGGGCACGGCGACCTTCCCGGGCCTCGTCGTGGCGGGACCCCTCGGCATTCCCCCCGCCCTCGGCGCGCTGGCGGTCGCCGGGGCGTTCGCGGGCGGGCTCGGGCGCCTCGGGCGCGCGGCGCGGCTCGCCGGTGACAGCGCGACCGCGCTGCTGCTCGTGGCCGCACTCGCGATCGGGATCGTTCTCGCGAGCGACGTGTACGAGTCGGGCGCGGGGGTCGACCGGCTCCTCTTCGGCAGCCTGCTGGCCATCGGCACGCCCGAGTTGGCGTTCACCGGCGCCGCGCTCGTCGTCGGCCTCGGGGCGGCCGCGCTCTGGCGCCGCGCATGGATCGCCGGCGGCTTCGAGCCCGGCACCGCGCGCTCCCTCGGCATGCGGCAGCGGCCGGCCGACTGGGGCCTCCTCGCCGCGATCGCCGTGGCCGTCGTCGCGGCGCTCGACGCCGTCGGCGCCCTGCTCGTGGGCGCCATCCTGGTCGTGCCGGCGGTCACCGCGCGGATCGTGGCTCGCTCCGTGCGCCGGATGGAGGCTCTGACGGGCGTGCTCGCTCTCATCGAGGGGGTGGCCGCGCTATGGATCGCCTACGAGGTCGACGCGCCGCCCGGTGCGGTGATGGCCGTGCTCGGGGGCGCGGTGTTCTTCACGGCGGCGGTGGCCCGCCGGCTGGGGCTGGTGGGAGCGTGAACGCGGTGCTCGTCAGCGTGCGCGAGCTCGAGGCGGGCTATTCGCGCGACTCCGCCGCCATCCGCGGCGTGGCCTTCGAGGTCGCCGGAGGTGAGAGCGTGGCCGTCCTCGGCCCGAACGGCGGCGGCAAGACCACGCTGTTCCGGGCGCTGCTCGGGGAGGCGCCGCACCAGAGCGGCGAGGTGCGGGTGGAGGGCGGGATCGCCTACGTCCCCCAGACCGAGCGCTCCCGCCTCGACTTCCCGGTGAGCGCGCTCGACGTCGCGCTGATGGGGACCTACGCGAGCCTGCCCTGGCACCGGCGGATCGGGAAGGCCGAGCGCGACCGTGCCCGCGAGGCCCTGCGGCGGGTCGGCCTCTCCGCGGAGGAGGGGACGACGTTCGGCTCACTCTCGGGCGGCCAGCGGCAGCGGGTCCTGATCGCCCGCGCCCTCGCGCGCGACGCGCGCGTCGTGCTGCTGGACGAGCCGCTCAGCGGCGTCGATGCCGTGTCGGCCCGCCTCGTTGGGCAGGTGCTGGACGAGCTGCGCGCCGAGGGACGGGCGCTGCTCGTCTCGACCCACGACGTGGCGGAGGCCCGCGGCGCCGACAAGGTGCTCTGCATCCATCGTGACCAGATCGCGTTCGGGACCCCGGCCGAGGCGCTGACCGCCGGCGCGCTCGCGAAGACCTACGGCAGCGAGCTCGTCCTGCTGCCCGACGGGAGCGAGGCGATCGTGGTCCAGCACCACTCCCACGAATGATCGAGGCGCTCGCCGATCCCTTCTCGAACGGCCTCGGCCAGCGCGCCCTGGTGGAGGTGCTGGTGCTCGGCGCGGCCTGCGGGCCGCTCGGCGTCTGGCTTGTCCTCTACCGCCAGGCCTACGCGGCGGAGTCGATAGCGCACGGCGCCCTTCCGATGGTCGTCCTCGCCGCGCTCGCGGGCGTGCCGCTCGTCCTCGGCGCCGCAGCGGGCGCTCTCGTCGCGGTCACGGCCGTCTCGATCGCGGGGCGCGTGCGGGGCGTCGGGCGGGACGCCGCGGTCGCCGTGACCGTGACGATGCTCTTCGGCGCGGGCGCGCTGCTCGCGCTCGCTCCCGCGGCGCCGCCACGGCTGGAGGAGCTCCTGTTCGGCGACCCGCTCGGGGTCTCGACCGCCGAGGTGGCCGTGTCGGCGGCGATCGCGACCGCCGTCCTCGTCGGGCTGGCCCGCAACCATCGCCGCCTGGCGGTGGCGGCATTCGACCCGCTCTCGGCGCGCAGCCTGGGGGTCGATCCGCGGAGCGTCGAGCCGCTCCTGCTCGCTCTGCTCGCCCTCACCGTCCTGGTCGCGCTGCAGGCGCTCGGCAACCTGCTGGTCGTGGCCCTCCTCATCGCTCCCGGGGCGGCGGCTCTGCGCGTGACGGCGAGGCTCGAACCGGCGCTCGGGCTGGCGGCGGCGATCGGCGTGTCGTCGGGGGTCGGCGGGCTCTACCTGAGCCACTACCTCGAACTCGCCGCGGGCGCGGCCATCGCGCTGGTGGCGCTCGGATCTGTTCTGGCCGGCTCCGTGATCCGCGCGCGCATTCCCGCCGTAGCGTGAGTCGATGCTGTCCTTCGATCGCGCCGGATCCGGCGAGCCGCTCCTGCTGATACATCCGCTCGGCGGCGGTCGCTTCGTGTGGGACCCGGTGCTGCCGCTGCTCACGCCGACCCGCGACGTGATCGCGGTCGACCTGCCTGGCTTCGGCGCGAGCCCGCGGCTGCCCGCGATCGGCGATCACTCGGCGGCCGGCCTCGCCCGGGAGGTCGCCGGCCTCCTCGACGCGCTCGGCCTCGACGACGCCCACCTCGCGGGCAACTCGCTCGGCGGCTGGGTCGCCCTCGAGCTCGAGCGGATGGGCCGCGCGCGCAGCGTGACCGCGATCGCGCCCGCCGGCCTCTGGCCGAAGCCGCTCGGCTCGCGGCCCGGCCCGGACACGCGCGCGATCGGGTCGGCGCTTCGCCCGCTGCTCTCGCTGCTGATGCGAAGCCGCCGGGTTCGGCGCAGGATCCTCGCCGGCACGGTCGCGCACCCGGACCGCGTGCCGGTCGAGCACGCGCGCCGCCTGGTGACGAGCTATCTCGATGCGCCGGGCTTCGACGCCACGAACCGGGCGATGCGCTCGAACGTGTTCCGCCTCGAGCCCACGGCGACCCCGGTCACGTTCGCGTGGCCTGAGCACGACCGGCTCGTGAGCATCCCGCGGGGGCTGCCGCCGTTCGTTCGTGCCGTGGGCCTCGCCGGCTGCGGGCATGTGCCGATGTGGGACGACCCCGAGCAGGTCGCGGAGCTGCTGCTCGCGGGGAGCCGGGAGCCGACCGCGGCCTAGTAGGTGCCGCTAGGGCGCGCAGGCGTTCGACGAGGCGTCCTGGGTCTCCCAGCAGACCGAGGGGATCGACTTCCAGCCCGCCCAGAGCTGCGAGAGCTCGCGGCCACCGTAGTGGCCGTAGGGCTCGAGGCCCGGGTAGGTCCAGACGTGCAGCATCTCGGCGGTCCGCTCGCCGGTGCCGAGCGTCGTGAGCCGACCGGACATCCCGGCGTGGTAGTGCCACTCGGTCATGCAGCCGCCGAAACGCGGGCCGGGGGTGGCGATGTCCGGCATGATGTACATCCCGCCGATCGGCACCAGGCCGCGGTCGGTCATCGAGTAGAGGAACGACTCGATCTCCGGCGCGCGCAGGATCGTGCGGTTCTTCGTGCGGCTCAGGTTGACCATGTGCACGATCCGGTCGGTCGGGCCGACGGCGTAGGTGAAGCCCTCGGCGAGCGCCCGCCCCGGGTTGTTCTCGTACTTGCGCAGCTCGGCGGCCGTCTCGCGATACAGGCGGTCGGTCGCCTCGCGCTGCTCGGCCGTCGGCTCGCATGCGCCGTGCGAGCCGTGGTGGCCGTCGGCGGCCTCCCAGCTGCGCAGGATGACGGCCGACCCGATCGTCGGGCCGCCCGGCTCCCAGTAGATACCGGCCGGTCGCGGGGCCCCGGGGGCCGGGGCGGCGTGGCTTCCGTCGCCGTGCCCGGCCTCGCCCGTGGCATGGCCCTCGCCGCCCGCGTGATCGCCGCCGTCGGAGTGGCGCTCGCCGCCGCCATGGCCGTCGCGGCTCTCGTGCCGGCCACCGCCGTGCGATCTGCCGCGGTGGTCCGCCCTGCCGCCGCCGGTATGCGCCTGCCCGCCGCCGCTGTGCCCGGGGCCGCCCCTGGCGTGGACGGGGCCGGCGGCGTGTGCACCGCCGGCACCGTGCCCCACCGAGTGGGCGCCGGCGTGCGCTCGGCCGTCTCCGGCCATTCCGTGCGCGTGTGCCGCGCCCTCCCCGTGTCCGGTCCCTACGTGCCCGTTCGAGGCGCCGTGCCCGTGCGCGAGTCCTCCGTCTTGATGTCCTGAGTGCGGCCCGTGCGCGTGCGGCGTGGCCACCGCGGCGACCGTCAGCGCGACGGCTCCAGCAACGCCGAGCGCAGGTTGGGCGAGCGCCACCCTCCGGCCCGCCAGAAGCCCCCCGCCGAGCAGGAGGGTCGCCGCCGCGCCGATGGCCGCCACCTCCAGCGCCGTCGCCGTCATGTCCTTGAGCCCGCTCGCCTCGGCGACACCCGCGCCAGGCCCGAAGGGAAGGCCCACCGAGTGGGCGACGAACCACGTCGCGACGATCGAGACCTGGCCGGCGATGCCTGCCTTCAGCACGCGCGGCGAGGGCCTGCTCAGGAGCGCGACCGCCCAGAGCGCCTGGAAGGCCCCCGTCGCCAGGAAGCCCGCCCCGAAGAGGTCGCCGTGCTCGCCCGAGGTGGAGAAGTGGATCGCGGCCGCGCCCGCGGACGCCACCGCCGCCCCGGCGCGCAACGCCCACGTCGTCCCTACTCTCCCCCTGCTCACCACGCTCTCCTCGCCTGCGACCTTACCCTGGGTAAAGTATCAGCGTCGCAGCCGGTTTGCGACCCTGGGCGCGCCGGGCTACGGTGCCTGGTGTGGAGCGCTCCACGACGGCGGCCGCCGGGTGGTCGGATCTCGGCGAGGCTCGATGGGAGGCGGCCCGCGCCTCGTTCGAGGCGGCCGTCGCGGAGCGCGAGACCCCGGAGTCGCTCGAGGGCCTGAGCTGGGCCGCCTGGTGGCTGGACGACGCCGACGCCGTGTTCTCCGCGCGCGAGCGCGCCTACGCCCTCTATCGCGAGCGCGGTGACGCGGCCTCCGCCGCGCGGATGGCCACCTGGCTCGGCGCCGACCAGCTCGACTTCCGCGGCGCCGCGTCCGTCGCCCGCGGCTGGCTCGCCAGGGCGCGCCGGCTGCTCGAACCGCTGGAGCCCGGCCCCGAACACGGCTGGCTCGCGTTCCACGAAGGCTACGTCGCGGGTCTCGCAGGCGACGGGGAGACGTCCGCGGAGCGGGGCGAGGCGGCAGCCGAGGCCGGCCGCCGCCACGGCGTTCCCGACCTCGAGATGCTGGGTCTCGCGCTGCTGGGGGCGGCGCTCGTGGCGGACGCCGAGGTCGAGGAGGGGATGCGGCGCCTCGACGAGGCGACAGCGGTGGCCCTCCAGGGCGAGGCGGCGATACCGATCTCCGCGGCGTGGACGTGCTGCTTCCTCGTCAGCTCGTGCACGCGCGTGCTCGACTTCGAGCGGGCGGCGGAGTGGTGCGACCGGATCGCCGAGTTCGCCGAGCGCTACGGGAGCCGCTTCATGCTCGCCTTCTGCCGCTCCGAGTACGGGACCGTCGCGCTGTGGCGCGGCCGCTTCGCCGAGGCGGAGGCCCTGCTGGAGGCGGCCGCCGGCGACTACGCCCGCTCCCGCCCGGCAATGGCCAGCGCGCCGCTCGCCGCGCTCGCGGAGGTGCGCCGGCGTCAGGGGCGCCCGGCGGAGGCGAAGGCCCTCGCGGAGCGGGCGGGCGCGGCCGCCCTGCTCTGCCGTGCCTGGATGGCGCTCGACGAGGGCGACGCGGCGGGCGCGGCGGAGGCGGCCGAGCGGGTGCTGCGCGGCATCCCGGCGGACTCGGTCGTTGCTCGGGCGCCCGCGCTCGTAGTCGCCTGCCGCGCGCGGGCAGCGCTCGGCGACGGCGATGACGCAGCGCTCGCCGCGGCATCGCTCGCACGGGCGGCCACGCTCGCGGGGACCGACGCGATGACGGCGCTCGCGCTCTCCGCTGAGGCGGCGGTCGCCTCGTCGGAGGGGAGGCACGAGCAGGCGCGCGCTCTGTTCGAGGACGCCGCCGACCACTTCGAGGCGGCCGGCGCGGTCTACGACTCCGCGCGGGCGCGCCTGGATCTGGCGGCGGAGCTGGCGGCGCTCGGGCGCCCGGACCACGCCGCCGTGGAGTCGCGCGCGGCCCGCTCCCGCCTCTCCTCGCTCGGGGCGCGGCCCGAGCCGCCGCTGCCGGAGATCACACCGCGCGAGCGGGAGGTCGTCGGCCTGCTCGCCGAGGGGCTGACGAACGCGCAGATCGCCGAGCGGCTCGTCCTCAGCGAGCACACGGTTCACCGCCACGTGGCGAACATCCTCCGCAAGCTGGACGTCCCGACCAGGGCCGCCGCCGCGGCGCGTGCCGCCCGGGCGGGCGCGCTGGACGAGCTCCGCTGAGCCGCCCGCAAGATGGCCCGATCGGGCGAAGCCGCGGCGATGCGCCGGGCTTACGGTCGGCCCATGGAGACACACACAGGCAGGTTCATGCAGGAAACGGCGGCCGCCGCCCGGATCGACCAGATGGCGGGCGGGGGCGAGCCCTCGTCGATGTGGGCGCTCGGCGACTACCACCGCTTCGCGACCGACCTGGTCTGGGGGCTCGGCGCCGACCTCGTCGAGGCGGCGGAGATCCGCCGCGGCCAGCGGGTTCTCGACGTGGCGGCGGGCACCGGCAACGTGGCGACCCGGGCGGCCGAGGCGGGGGCGGACGTCGTGGCGTCCGACATCACCGTCGAGAGCCTCGTGGCGGGTCGCCGCGCGGCCGAGGCCGCGGGACTCGCGATCGACTGGGTCGAGGCCGACGCCCAGGAGCTCCCGTTCGCCGACGGCGAGTTCGACGCCGTGCTCTCGGCGGTCGGCGCGATGTTCGCGCCAGACCACCGGCGAACGGCATCGGAGCTGTTGCGGGTGTGTCGCCCGGGCGGGACGATCGCGCTGATCAGCTTCACGCCCGAGGGCCTCGCGGCGGAGTTCTTCGGCCTGTTCGGCCGCTACTCGCCACCTCCGCCGGCGGACTTCGCGCCGCCCGTGCTGTGGGGCGACGAGGGCCATGTGCGCGACCTGCTCGGCGACGGCGCCGCGGAGATCGCGTTCAGCCGCGGGGAGCTGGTGGAGCGCCTCGACGGCGATCCGCTCGCCTACCGCGACTTCTACAAGCGCACCTTCGGCCCGGTGATCGCGACCTACGCGGGCCTCAAGGGCGAGCCGGCGCGGATCGCGGCGCTCGACGAGGAGTTCCTCGACTTCTGCGAGCGCTCGAACCGGGGCGCGGCGGGCGGACCGGTCGAGTACGGGTACGAGTACCTGCTGGTGGTGGCGCGGCGCGCCTAGCGGACCGGCTGGGCGGCCACGACGTCGTTCGTGATGATCCCGTCCACGCCGATCGCCTTCATCTGCTGCATCGTCGTCAGGTCATCGACCGTGAACGGCACCACGTCGAGGTCCGCCGTGTGGGCGGCCGCGACGTAGGCGGCGGGGTTCGCGCTCGGCGGCCACTGCGGGCCGAGGCCGCTCCAGCCGAGTGCCACGGCGCCCGGGAGGCCGAGCTCGGTGAAGGCGAGCGGCGCGCCGCTCTGGCGGCTGAGCGTGAGGATGTGCGTGCGCGGGGTCTCGCCGTAGGCGCTCTGCGCGTACTCCTGCGCGTATTCGAGGTCCGCCGGCCAGAAGGTCTGGAGCAGGACGAGGTCCCAGGCGTCCTTCGCCTCGATCATGTCGATGATCGGGGTGACGTAGTGGGCGGGGTCCGGGTCGAAGTGGGGGGCGTCGGTGGGAACGTTCTTGATCTCCACGTTCACCTTCATGCCGGTGGACTTCGCGGCGTCGAGGATCTCGGAGAGGCTGGGGATCTTCTCCGTGGGGTTGGTGATCGGGAGCACCTGGCCGGCGCCCGTGTCGCCGTTGACGATGCCCAGCACGTCGAGGCGGCAGTTCGCCTCGAGGTAGGCGAAGGTGACGCTCTTGACGGGGCCTGTGCAGTTGGTGGTGCGGTCGAGCGTCGCGTCGTGGTGGTTCACCAGCACGCCGTCGGCTGTCGTCTTGACGTCGATCTCGACGTAGTCGGCGGTGCCGGCCTGCGCGACGCGGTGGAAGCCGGACATGGCGTTCTCGGGGACGACCGCCTGGCCGTTCTCGATCGGCGCGCCGCGGTGGGCGTGGATCTCCGTCGCGGCCGCCTGGCCCGCCGACAGAGCGAGCAGCGTGATCGCCGCCGTGATCGCCTTGAATCCCCGCATCAGACACATCTCCCCGCGCTTCGCCTCGGGCATCCCGCCCGCGTACCGAGGATGAAAGACGCCGGACGCTCATCCGGCAACCCCAATCGGCCCTTTTTCCTACTCGCGCGCCGCGGCGCGCCGGCCGCCCTTCCGGGCGAGAGCGCTGTCGCTACCCTTGTGCCCGCTGCGCCCGTAGCTCAGCTGGATAGAGCGTCGGTCTACGGAACCGAAGGTCACAGGTTCGAATCCTGTCGGGCGCGCTCTCGGAACCCCTGCTGGCGCGGCGGTTCTCGCGTTTTCGGCTCTGTGTGGAGCCAAGCGCCGGGCATCAATGATGCGAGGCCACGTAGTGCCCGTCACCCCATGCCTCGCTTGCGGCCGGCCGGCCATGCCGTCCTCCGACTCCCCTTCCCGCCGCGTCGCTAGCACGCGACTGCCCGACGCTCTACGGTGAGCGCTTCGCCGAGGACGAGGGGGACGATGACGGAGACCAGCACCTACCACCGCGCAGGACGACGCGCTGCGCTCGCCGCCGGTGCCGCCTGCATCTGGCTGCTCGCGGCCGCGCCGTCGGCGGTGGCCCAGGCGGAGGACGCCGCCGAGGACTCGCTTTTCGTGACCATGCTCCTGCCGCTCTCGCTGGCCTTGATCATGGTCAGCCTCGGCCTGTCGCTGACCCCTGCGGACTTCCGCAGGATCCTCCAGTTTCCGCGCGGCGTCGGCATAGGCCTCGTGAACCTGCTGGTCGTCTCGCCCCTGCTCGCCTTCGCGGTGGCCGCCCTCTTCGGGCTCGAGGCGGCTCTCGCGGTCGGCCTCGTCCTGCTCGGCGCCTCGCCCGGCGGGACCACCGCCAACCTGCTGACCCATCTCGCGCGCGGGGACACCGCGCTCTCGGTCACCATGACCGCGATCTCGAGCGTGGCGGCCACCGTCACCATCCCGCTCTACCTCGGACTCGCGATCGACGTCTTCGACGCGGACTTCGCCAACGACCCGGAGATCATCGGCGTGGCCACCCGCGTCTTCTTCATCACCGTAGTCCCGCTGTCGATCGGGATGTGGATCCGTTCGCGCTGGACGAGCTGGGCGGTGGATGTCGAGGACCGGGCGAAGCGGATCGCGCTGGCGCTCTTCGTCCTCGTCGTGGGCGGAACCATCGTCAACGAGAGCGACGCGATCACCGACAGTTTCGCCGAGCTCGCGCTCGCCACTCTGACGCTGAACCTGGCGGCGATGACGATCAGCTTCAACGTCGCCCGACTCGCGCGGCTGAGTCGCCGGCAGGCGACTGCCATTGCGATGGAACTCGGGGTCCACAACGGGACGGTCGCGATCACCGTCGGCGCGGGCATCGCGACGATCCTCGCGAGCCCCGCCGCGGTCTACAGCGTGTTCATGTTCGTCACCGCCGGCGTCTTCGCGCGCCTCATGTACAAGCGGAACGCGGGGGAGCCGTTGGCGGCGGCCGCAGCGATTCCCGAACCGGGGCCGGTGGAGCCGCCGACGCGCCGGACGGAATCCGGGCCGCCTCTCGGTCCGCCCGTTGCCGCACCGGCCCCAACAGGATCGCGCCGAAACGCCGTCACCCCGGGCGGAGTGGTCTGGGCGGCTCTCTGGGGGGTTGCCGTGCTGCTCGTCGTGGCCGCTGTCGTCATCACCGCGATCGGGATCACCTGAGCATCTCGCCGGTCAGGCGTCTCGCCGTCGGCCCTTGCTAGCGCGGCGCCGAGACGACTTCGTGCTCGTCGGTGTCGAACTCGGGCCCGCCGAGCTCGAGGCCGGGCGGCGGCTCGACGTCGCCCTTGCCGCGGGCGGCCTCGCGGCGCGCGCGGAGGAGCTCGACGACGATCGGCAGCACCGAGACGGCCACGATCGCGAGGATCATCGCCTCGATGTTGCGCTCGACGAAGTCGATCTGGCCGAGGAAGTAGCCGAGCGTCGTCACGCCGACGCCCCAGCCGATGCCGCCGATGATGTTGTAGGCGAGGAAGGTCCGGTAGCGCATGCGCGCGACGCCGGCCATCACCGGAGCGAAGGTGCGGACGATCGGGACGAAGCGCGCGATCACGATCGTCCGCGGCCCGTAGCGCTCGAAGAACGCGTGCGACTTCTCGACGTGCTCCTGGCGGAAGAAGCGGCTGTCCTCCTTGCGGAAGACCGCAGGGCCGAGCTTGCGCCCGATCGTGTAGCCGACCTGGTCGCCCGCGATCGCCGCGAGCGGCACCGTCAGCAGCAGGATCCACAAGTCGGGGAGCGTCCCCTGCGACGAGAGCAGCCCCGCGGTGAAGAGCAGCGAGTCGCCCGGCAGGAAGAAGCCGACGAGCAGCCCCGACTCGACGAACACGATCGCGAGCAGGCCGAGCGTGCCGAAGGTCTCGATCAGGACGTCGGGGTCGAGCCAGTCGGGGCCGAGCGCGACCGGCGGCGAGAAAAGGGCGGAGAGGAGCGACATTGGACGCGCAACGGTAGCGGGACTCAGGCGAAACCCAGGCTGAAACAGTGCCAGGCACTGTTTCAGGTGTTTCAGGAGCAGAGCCGGAGGTAGCGCCGGCCCGCGCGGGCTCGTCCGTCCCGAGGCTCGCCGCCTAGGACGCTCGATCAGGTGGAGGAAGTCGCGCCGCGAGTAGACGGGGGACTCGAGCCCTCAGGTCTTCGATCCGGTTGTGAGCGGGCGCCTGTCAGCATTGAGGCCATGACGATGCACGAGATCGAGATGCACGGCCACCCGGTCACCTACCGGCGTATGGGCGAGGGACCGGCGATCGTGCTGATCCACGGGATCAGCTCGTCCTCCCGCACCTGGCGCTCGGTGATGCCGGCGCTGGCACGGAGGCACACCGTGATCGCGCCCGACCTCCTCGGTCACGGCGGGTCCGCCAAGCCCCGCGGCGACTACTCGCTCGGTGCCTACGCGAGCGGCGTGCGCGACCTGCTGGCTCTGCTGGGCATCCGGCGGGTCACCGTGGTGGGCCACTCGCTCGGCGGCGGGATCGCCATGCAGTTCGCCTACCAGTTCCCGGAGCGACTCGAGCGCCTCGTGCTCGTGGACAGCGGGGGCCTCGGCAACGAGGTGAATCCCGTGCTGCGCGCCGCGACGCTGCCGGGTGCCGAATACGTCATGCCGCTCCTGTTCAACGAGCACGCGCGCTCCCTCGGCCGTGCGATCGGCGCCGCTCTGGGCAAGGTCGGCATCCGGGGCAGCGCGGACGTGCGCGGCCTCGCGGAGGGCGTCGACTCGCTCGCCGACGCGGAGGCGCGCCGCGCCTTCGTCCACACCGCGCGCTCGGTCATCGACCCGTTGGGACAGCGGGTCGATGCGCGCGACAGGCTCTACCTCTCCGAGAAGGTCCCCACGCTGCTCGTCTGGGGGCGGCAGGACCGGATCATCCCGATGGGCCACGGCGAGGACGCCCACGCGCTGATGCCGCACAGCCGTCTCGAGATCTTCGACCGCGCCGGCCACTTCCCGTTCAACGACGATCCCGCTCGCTTCGTCGCCCTCATCGAGGATTTCGTGGCGGAGACGGAGCCCGCCGAGCTCGCGGAGGAGACGCTCCAGGACCTGCTCCGCAGCCGCAGCGGATAGCCGCTCAGGCGAGCCGGCGCTCGATCGACGTCTCGAGCGCTGGTCGCCCCGGAACGACGCCCGGTACGGCCTTCTCCATCCGTATGCGCGAGGCGCGCCCGTCGTTGCCGACCGTCGCGATCTGGTTGTCGAAGACCGGACCGTCGCAGTAGCGCCAACTGACGCGCGGTTCCGGGACACCGGCCGAGCGGGCAAGCCTACGGGCGACCCGAGCGAACCCGTCGGACGCTCCGAGCCTCATCACCCGCCGCTCCTTCGCCTCGAGCGGGTTGCGCACCGGAGAGCAGACCGCCTGATGCACGGCGCTCTGCACGCCGCTCCCGCGCGGGAACCCGGCCTCGGCGACGTAGGCGTGATGGACATCTCCAGACAGCACGGTGATCGAGGCGGGCGGATCACCCCGCTCGGCGGCCGCCACCGAGCGAATCAGCTCCGTAAGGCGCGTGAACGACTCGTTGAAAGCTGCCCAGTGCTCGAGGTCGAGCGTCTGCCGCAGCCACTCGCCGGCGCCGCACGCGGCGGACCCCCAGGCTCCCGCACATACGGCCTCGTTCCACGCTTCGAGGTGGTGCATGCCGCGGCCGAGGAGATACGGAAGCGAAGTCGCCAGCAGGAGGTGGTCGAAGCCGCCGGTCACCTGCTCCTCAAGCCAGTCCCACTCGTCCGGGTCGAGCATGCTGCGGGCGCCGTCGTCGCCCAGCACCCGGCCTGCGCGCGAATCGATCACCACGAGCCGCGTCGAGCCGATGTCGCGGTGGTAGCTCCAGCGGGTTCCCTCCGTCTCGCGGTCGGCGCGGCGGGCGAAGGGTCGCAGCACGCTCGCGCCGTCTTCGGCTCCCCTGACCTCGGCGAACAGGGTGTCGGAAGCGATCTCGCGTGGCGACAGGTTCCCGATGTGCTGGTAGATCCAGTACGACATGAGCGCTCCGGTGATCCGCTCGTCCCACCAGTCCTTCGCGCGCATCTTTCGGAGCCAGGCGATCGACGTGTTCCAGTCGTCGTGCACGTCGTGGTCGTCGAAGATCATCGCGGCGGGCACGGTCGAGAGCAGCCAGCGGATCGTCGGGTCGGTCCACGACTCGCGGTAGAGCCGCGTGTATTCCTCGAAATCGGCCACCTGGTCCGGCGGTGCCGAGGATTCCGGGTCGCGCCGTGCCTCGACGAACGCCCTCGTCTCCGGCGAGACCTCGTCTGCGTAGACCTGGTCGCCGAGCAGCAGGAGCAGGTCGGGCTGCTCCTCGGCCGGGCCCTCCATGAGGCGGAGGCCCATCGCGTGTAGGGCGTCGAGCTCACGCCCGCGCTCGTGCTCGTCCTTGGGGAGCGTGTAGGGAGGCTCGTGGGGGAGCGAGAGCCGGCACGATCCGAAGACGACGCTGATGGGCCCGCCGCCCTGGGTGCGGATCGCGCAGGGCGGTAGTCGCGAGTCGGCCTCGGGCCAGCGCCTCATGCCGTCCAGCGCGACCTCGTAGGGGTTCGTGCTCCCTGGCTCGAGGCCGCGCACGTGCACCAGCCCGTAGTGGTGGCCCGCGACGTGGAAGGTCCGGTCCGAGCAGCCGAGGACGGTGACCTCGCACGGGGCGTCGGTCTCGACCCAGACGGTCGCGTCGGTCTCGCCGACGTAGCGCAGCAGCGGGCCGATGACGAGCTCGGGCATCCCGCCGACTCTAGCCGCGCGCGCCTGCGCGGAAACCTGGGACGAGATGAAAAAAAGGTGCCAGGGACCGTTCTTTCATCCGCGCGAGAACCGCGCTCGGACCGACCGAGTCAGCGTACGCGGACCGGGGCGGCGGGAGCCCCGCTGCAGCCCGGGATGGCCCTTCGGCACAGGAAGCCGGCGCTCTCGGCAAGCACGTCGTCTGCCCGGTGGAACGGGGCGTGGCGCTCCTGCGGGAGCACCACCATCTCGCACGTGTTCGCGAAGGCAGTCATCACCGTGCAGCCGCCGAGGCCGAACGCGAGCGGAACGGTCGTGTCGGCGCCGCCGTGGACGTCGAGCACGGGCGGCGCGCCCGCCTCGACGTGGTCCGGATCGACCGCGCCCCACAGGGAGACCGCGGCCGAGACGCTCGAGGGCACGTCGATGTCGTTGCTCGAGCCGTCGTCCTCCGGGTTCACCGCCGTCTGCCAGGCCGTGATCGCGCCGGCCGACTCGCCGCCGACCGCGATCTGGTCCGGGTCGATGCCGAGCGATGCGGCGTTCGCGCGCACCCAGCGCACGGCCGCCTGCATGTCGTGCTGCGCGTCCCGGATCGTCGGCGAGGTGCCGGTGAGCGCCTCGGCGACGATCTCCGGGTCCGTCCTCGCGCCGGGAGTGCCCGAGGGCCGCAGGCGGTAGTCGATCGAGAAGGCGACGTAGCCGCGCTTCGCGAAGCCCTCCACGATCGGCCCGAAGCCCTCGTGCTTGCGCGTGCCGCTGCGGAAGCCGCCACCGTGCGCGAGCACGATCGCGGCGCGGTCCGTGGCGGTGTCGCCGGCGGGACGATGGATGTCGAGGCGGAGTGTCTGCGTCTCGCCGCGGTTGTTCGTGGCCTCGCCGAAGGCGACGCCGTCCTCCACGGTCGTGGCGCTGAAAACGGGGTCGACGTAGCGCTGCTCTGCGGAGGCCGCCGGTGCGACGGCGAGCGCCGCGGCGGCGCAGATCAGTGCGGCGAGAGTCGTTTTCCTGCGCATCGTCCGGGCACCGTAAGCGAGAGCGCCCGTCGGCGCGACCCAAAAACGACTGAAGCGCCGGGTGCTTCACGGCTGCGCGGCCGATCATCTGAGGGATGCCGGCGCCGCGCGGCGACGCCCCCGAGGGAGCGCCGCCGCCGGAGCGTCAGACGGCTACCAGGAGCCGTAAAACAGCGCGAAGTCCGACCACCGCACGGAGTGCGGGGCGTCGTACCACGAGTACCAGGTGGTGCTCGGCGCGTCGTTCCATTCGACGTCCGCGTCGCGCACGTCGGAGGTGTCGTTCATGAAGTCCGAGTGCCCGATGTTCATCGTGCCCAGGTACTTCACCTTGTGGCTGGCGGTCATTCCGGTCGCCGAGTTCTGCGACACGACGCCGTCGTCGTAGGAGCCCTGCAGGGTCCAATCGGTGCCGCCCGTGCCCTGCGGGTTCTGGGCGTTCGCGGCCATCCAGGTCATGAACGACGAGCCGGTGTTCATCTGGTTGCACTGGTACGCCCAGGGGCACAACGCGGCATAGCCCGAACCCGTGTGCGGCGTGCCGAGCGTCACCACGTCCTCGACGAGAAGCGAGGACGGGAAC
The DNA here is from genome assembly GCA_035553855.1 of Thermoleophilaceae bacterium. Classification (GTDB taxonomy): domain Bacteria; phylum Actinomycetota; class Thermoleophilia; order Solirubrobacterales; family Thermoleophilaceae; genus JBBDYQ01. The sequence continues at coordinate 34,930 of DATMJO010000039.1, forward strand.
GATGGATCCTTGGCCTCCACCCGGTCGATCGCGTAGCGCAGGATCAGCCCGCCCATCGAGTGGCCGACCGCGTCGACGGTCACGTTCGAGGCCGACCAGTGGTCGTAGATCATCCACGCCAGGTGGTAGCCCAGGTGACGGATGTCGCCGTCCATGTCGTGGCTGCCGTTCTGGTGTGCGTCCGTGCGCGGGTAGTGCGTCGAGTGGCTGCCGTGGTGGTCCAGCGCATACGAGCAGTTCGTATCGCCGTGGTAGTACATGACCGTCGCCTTCGTTCCGGAGTGGCCCCAGCCCGTCAGCGTGTTCGCCATGTTGTTCCAGGTGGACGCGCAGTCCACGCCCGCGGTCCCGATTGCGTCGAGACCATGTACGAACACGATCGGCTTCGTCCGGTTGTCGGTCCGCGACGCGCGCGCCGAGACCTTCCCCTTCTTCGTGAGAGCCGAGCTCGTCTTCCCCTGCTTCAGGTCATGCGGCTGGCCCTTGTGCGCCTCGGCGGATGCGGCGCCCAGGGCGCCTACGACGAGCGCGGCCGCGCAGGCGGCCGTCACACGGCTTGCGTTCAACTGTTCCTCCCTCGATGGTGCGTGTCGCCGGCAGCTCCCCTGATCCCCGCAGCCGGCGTGGACGTGCACGATTCGATCAGGTGCGTGGGGGCGCCGTCAAGAGGCGCGGCGGGAGCGACCGGCCGTCAGGCTGCGGCGGGCGTGGCCGCGGCCGTCGCCGCGCCCTCGACGAACTCGGTGATCGTGTGGCCCACGAGGGCCGGGTCGTCCCACATGGGCAAGTGCCCGATCCGCGGGAGCACGCGGTACTCCACCCCCGCGATCTCGGCACGGAATCGCGGAGAGTGCTTGGCCATCGGGAGGATCCGGTCCTTCTCCGGCCAGGCGACGAGCACGGGGCATGCGATCCGGCCGAGATCGGTCATGACGCCCTTTCCGGACCGGATCGCCTCGAAGGCGTCCTCGACGACCGTGCAGCGAAGCGACGAGCGCAGCATGGCCACGGCCTCGGCGGGCGGCATCTGCTCGCCGTGGCACATCACGTCGCGAAAGGCGATGCGCCGGGTCCCCGGCCGCGCCATGATGCGTCCGGCCCTCGGCGCCGCCATGCGCGCCATCTTGAGCTGGCGGGTGAAGAACCTGACGAGGCGCTCACCCTCCGGGTCGCCCGGATGCCAGCCGCCGCCGGGGGCGAGCGCGACGACGCTGCGGGCGCGGCCGCGCTTGGCGAGCTCGAGCGCGAGCGCACCGCCGAGCGAGTTGCCCACGAGATGGGCGGTCTCGATGCCCTGCGCGTCGAGCTCCTGCTCGAGATGGTCGCCGGCCGCCTGCAGGTCGTGCGGGGCGTCCTTGCCGGCCTCCGGGCCGCCGTCGTGGCCAGTGAGCGTGGGCGCGAGCACGTCGTAGCGGGCGACGAGCTCGGGCAGCACCGGAAGCCAGCAGCGCCAGGTGGCGGTGAAGCCGTGGATCAGGACGAGCGGCTCGCCCTCACCGGCCCGGTAGCGGGCTGGGGAGATCTCGGGCATGACGGTAATCCTACGACTCGGACCCGGCCCAGGCGCAGGCGTGGATAATCGCGGTGTGGACGAGGGCCTCGTCATCGAGCGGCTGCGTCACGGCTACGACGCCTGGAACCGCGGGGACATCGAGGCCGGGCTCGAGTTCGCGGCGGAGGACATGGAATGGCACGGCCCGCCGGACAGCCCGTTCGCTGGTCCGCACATGGGCCACGCCCAGATCCGGGCGTTCGCCCACGGCATGCTCGAGATGTTCGCCAGGATCGAGCGGACTCCACAGGGTTTCGAGATCCACGGCGACCATGTGCTGGTCCCGGTTCAGAGCTTCGTGCGCGGGACGGGCAGCGGCATAGAGGTCGAGGTCTCGCTCGTCGACGTGTGGACGATCAGGGAAGGGCTCGTCGCGCGCTACGCGGTCTTCCCTGACAGAGGGGAGGCACTCGCCTACATCGCCTGCGGCGAGCATGCCTCCGAGCCTGCGCCCGCGGGCTGAGCGCGATGAGGCTCGAGCCCGTCCGCGTCGATCTCGGCGAGGTCGAGGCGATCCGCCCGTCCTGGCATTGCTTCCTGCGCTTCAGGGAACGCAGATTCCACCGCGGTGAGGGCGGCTCGGAGGCGGCGGCGGAGGCGCTCGCCGCCACGCTTCGCAACGCCGAGCTGACCGCCCGGGTCCCCCCTGGGGTCGGCGGGCTCTCGGAGCCGTACGCGCTCTGGGCCGTCTCGGGCGGGCTCGCTTTCCCGCTCGTGGAGGGCGAACGCGGGGAGTGGACGGCGACGACCTGCCTCGCCGTCAGACCGCGCGGCTCGTCCGGGCGCTGACGCATCGCGCGCGCCGGGAGGGGGTAAGCGCAATTGACCTTATACGCAGCCAGGGAGGCCGCCCATGCGCCGAATCGCCGCCGCCGCAGCGATTCTCGGGCTCGCCGCTTCCGCCGCTCCCGCGGTCGCAGCGGACGAGAACAGCCCGAACATGTCCTTTGTCCAGAACATCCCCTACGAGGCGAGGAACGGGACCGTCCCCAACTACGGGACCGACATCGAGTTCGCCACGATCTCAGGCCGCGAGTACGCGCTGGCGGGGTCGTACCGCAACGGGATGCACATCGTCGACATCACCGATCCCGCCGCGCCGAGCGTCAGCGGGATCTACGACTGCGGCGTCACGCAGGGAGACGTCCAGGTCTTCCGCCAGGCCGACGAGGCGGGGCGCGTGTTTGCCACCTACACCTCGGACACCTACGGCGACGGCACCTCGACGTGCTACCGCGAGGCCCAGGCCCTCGGCTTCGCCGTGCGAAAGCCGAATGGCAGCGGCAGGAACGGAACCTTCGTGGTGGACGTGACGAATCCGGCCGCGCCGAAGACCGTCTCGTTCGTCGAGTTCCCCCAGGGTTCCCACAACCAGACCGTCCATCCGAGCGGCGACTTCCTCTACAACTCGAACTCGGACCTGATCACGTCGTTCCAGCCGGCGATCGAGGTCGTCGACATCTCGGACCCGGCGAACCCGGTCGCGGCCGGCGAGCTGTCGCTGCCGACACGCCCGGGCCTCGGCACCGAGTCGCACGACATCACCTTCAACGAGGACGGTTCGCGCGCATACTCGGCGGCGCTGTCCCAGGGCGTCGTGATCGACACGACCGACCCGGCTAGCCCATCGGTGGTCTCGTCGTTCCTCGACCCGACGATCAATGTCTGGCACCAGTCCGACCCCTACCGCTTCACCGACTCGAAGGGGAACGAGCGTGAGTACCTCCTCGTCGAGGACGAGTTCGCGGGGGCCGCGGGGGGCCCGGTCTGCCCGTCGGGCGGCGTCCACGTGTTCGACATCACGGGCGACCTCGAGAAGGCGCCCGAGAAGGTGGGCTACTGGAACATCGACGACGCGGCCGTCACGCATGACGCCACGGGCACCTGCACGGCGCACGTGTTCGACCTCCACGAGGACGCGCAGGTCATGACGATCGCCTACTACAACGGTGGCGTGCGAGTGGTCGATCTCGCCGGCTTCGCGGACGGCTCCGGGATGCGAGAGCTCGGCTTCTACAAGACCGAGAACGCCGACTCGTGGTCGGCCAAGGCGCCGCGCGTCGATCCGGTGACGCGCGACTTCCACCTGTACGGCAACGACATCGCGCGGGGCCTCGACGTCTACGCGTTCGACGGCCAGGCGGAGACCTCGCAGACGCCGGGCACGTGGCTCGGCGCAAGGGCGGCGGCGAAGCTGCCGAAGGCGAAGGTCCGGGCGGGCGAGTTGAAGCTCGTCTGCGTCAAGCCGTAGCGCGGAAGGGGGGCGCGGACCTGGTCCGTCCGCGCCCCCTCCGTAATGCCTGCGCGCGGCCGTTCAGGTGTCGGAGGGGGGCGCCTCGCGCTGCGCCTCGTTCACCGCGTGCACGACCTCCTCGGGGTTCGCGACCCCCTTGAAGGCGAACTCGAAGTCGTCTCCGCCCGCGGTGTCGAAGTCCACGTCGCCGACCCGCAGCAGCCGCTGGAGCGCCGACTGGTTGGTGTTCACGTTCTGCACCCGGTCGAGGCGGGTCTCCTGCACGCGGCGCGAGATGATCCCGCGCCGGATGTGGAGCCGGCGGTTCGTGATCGTGTAGGTGGTCGCGATCCGCTTCACGAGCCCGATCACGACCATGAGGGCGAGTGCAACCAGCACGGCGGCGGCGATCCAGCCGGTGTTCACCTCACCGTCGGCGATCAGGCCGGCCAGGGCGGCGACGCCGCCGACGACCGCTGTCGCCATGAGGCCCTTCAGGTAGTAGTCGAGCACCGAGCGCCACGAGGGGTGGCCCTGGAAGAGGATCCTCTCGTCTGAGGCGATGTCCATGGGCCGACCCTACAGGGGGCGCGGATGCCGCGCGGGCGTGCCGGGCCGGGTGTCCCGCCCGTCCCTCGGGCGGGACACCCGGATGCCGCCTAGCCCTGGCCCGACAGGCAGCGCATCGAGGCGTACGGGCACTTCCCTGTTGGGGTCGTGAAGCCGTCCACCTCGCTCATCGGCACGATCGGCAGCATCAGCCTGGTGGGCGTCTGCGGTCCGAAGTGGAGAGTGTTCTCGCCCGGCAGCGTCTTCTGCACGTAGGCGTAGTCGTTGTCGTCGAGCGGCGGGGCGTGGACCTTCACGACGAGCTCGTGCCCGGGCAGGAAGACGTGCCCCACCGGGAAGATGTCGATCAGATAGTCGGTCACCGCTCCAGGCATGACGAGCGAGCGGCCCGCGTGCGGCCGGAAGGGCCGGTAGATCCGCCCGCCGGCGGCCCTCTGCGAGAGCGCGCCGTCCACCTGGCGGTGCGAGCCCCGCAGGAGCCCGCGGTTCAGGTAGAGCAGCGTGCCGTCGGGGGCGCGGTCGATGAGCTGCACGAACAGCTCGGTGTCCGGCGCGCTCGAGGAGACGAACAGGTTCGCCGTGATCGGGCCGGCGATCGCGGTCGCCTGCGTGAACTCGTACGCGAGCTCGACCTCGTCGGGGCCCGTGGGGCTCGAGAGCCGGCCCCCCTGGTTCACGCCCGCCTGGTACGAATAGGACTGACGGCGGGAGCCGTTGACCCAGCTCAGCTTGCCGGGCTGCACCGCGCTCTGGTCGAAGGTCAGCCCGCTGCCCGTCGCGTAGAGGTCGGTGAACTGCGTCTCGCCGAGCGGGAAGCCGTCCGAGGCGATCTCGCCGACCGCGTTGCCGTTCCCCTGGTAGCCGAGGATCACCCGCGAGGTCTCGGTGGCCGTCTCGCGGGGGCCGAACACCGACGAGAGCGTCACGCTGCCCGACTTGATCCCCAGGTCGGCGCTCTCCTTGCCGAGCATCCAGTAGTCCATCCAGGCGAAGCGGTCCTCGCGGATGTGCGCCGAGGTTTGGGTCCCGTGCGCGCCGTTGACGAGCACGAGGCGCTTCGAGATCGAGTCGGAGAGCTTGTCGAAGACGTAGGTCGGGCCGCGCGGGCCGGTCTGCTCGTCCTGGTAGGCGGCCGTGATGTGCACGGGCACCTCGATCCGGTCCACGAAGTTGACCAGCGAGCGCGCCCGCATCCACTCCGTGTCCGTGTCGTCTGTGCCCTGCACGAGCGGCTCGTCGAGCACCGTGCGTGAGCGGCCCGCCTGGTTGGCGGCGCACTGCTCGCTCGTGTCCTCGACCGGGTACACGCCGCCGACCGTGCCGCCACCGACGTCGTAGAGCGGCCGCACGCCTCCGGTCCACAGCAGCGGGAAGCCGTAGTTGGTGACCCCGCCGATGTAGGTGATGTCGCGGTAGAGGTCGCCGATCAGGCCCGACGCCGAGACCGCGCGCAGGTGCTCGGGGCGGGTGGACGCGACGAACATGCCGGTCAGGCCGCTGTAGGAGTGGCCGAAGATCACGACGTCGCCGTCGGACCATGGCTGCTCGGGAATCCACTCGTCGATGATGTGGCGGCCGTCGAGAGCGGACTGCCAGGAGAAGAGGTCGAACTCGCCGGAGGAGCAGCCCGTCCCGCGTACGCTCGCCAGCACCGTGACGTAGCGGTCGTCCACGTGCGCGGCGTGCGCGGCGCGCGTGCCGGTCTGGAGCGGGAAGGGGATGCCCGTGTCGTCGGCGAGGTGGCCGAGCGGGGTCTGCCCCTCGTCTGAACCCGATTCGTAGCCGGACATCTCGAAGAAGGTCGGGCAGGGGGTCTCGGCGGTGCAGTGATCGGGCACCTTGACGTTGATCGCGATGCTCGCGCCGTCAGGCGTCGTGACGTAATGCGTGGGCGCCGCCTGTGCCGGCGCTGCCGTGAGCGCGGCGAGCGCGCATGCGGCGATGAGCAGTCTCCTCATTGGTCTCCCCCTCCGAGCAGCCGCGCCCCCCACGGCGCGCGTACTGAGACGGGACCCTATCCGGGTGGGGCAGGCGGATGCGACTCTCCCCGCCTCCGCGCCCGCCCGCGTAGGATCCGTCCCGCCAATAGCGAGACGAGGAGAACTCAGGCGATGGCTAACCGCACGTTCGTGATCGGCGTCGGCATGACGAAGTTCGAGAAGCCCGGCTCCCGTGACTGGGACTACCCGGACATGGCGAAGGAGTCCGGCTCGAAGGCGCTCGAGGACGCCGGCGTGCCCTACGACGCGATCGAGCAGGCCTTCGTGGGCTACTGCTACGGCGAGTCGACCTCGGGGCAGCGCGCGGTCTACGGGCTCGGCCTCACCGGCATCCCGATCGTGAACGTGAACAACAACTGCTCGACCGGGTCGACCGCCCTCTACCTCGCCCGGCAGGCCGTCCGCGGCGGGCTCGCCGACTGCGTGCTCGCGCTCGGCTTCGAGAAGATGGAGAAGGGCTCGCTCGGCATCAAGTACACCGACCGCTCGAACCCGATCGAGCCGCACGCGAAGGCGATGTTCGCCCTGCGCGAACCCGAGCAGTCGCCCGCGGCCCCGCAGATGTTCGGCAACGCCGGGCGCGAGCACATGGAGCGCTACGGGTCCGAGGCGGACCACTACGCGTGGATCGGCTGGAAGAACCACAAGCACTCCGTGAACAACCCGTACGCCCAGTTCCAGGACGAGTACTCGCTCGACGACATCAAGGGCGCGAAGGTCATCCACGAGCCGCTCACGAAGCTCCAGTGCTCGCCGACCTCGGATGGCTCCGCCGCCGCCGTGCTCGCCAGCGAGCGCTTTGTCGACGAGCACGGCCTGTGGGACCAGGCGGTCGAGATCGCGGGCCAGGCGCTCGTCACCGACATGCAGAGCACCTTCGACGACGGCTCCTGCATCAAGGTGGTGGGCTACGACATGTCGAAGGAGGCGGGCCGCCGCGCGATGGAGGAGGCCGAGGTCTCGATCGAGGACGTCGACGTGATCGAGCTGCACGACTGCTTCTCCGCCAACGAGCTGATCACCTACGAGGCGCTCGGGCTCGCCGAGGAGGGCGAGGGTCACAAGCTGGTCGAGGCCGAGGACACCACCTACGGCGGCCGCTGGGTCGTGAACCCCTCGGGCGGCCTGATCTCGAAGGGCCACCCGCTCGGCGCGACCGGGCTCGCCCAGTGCTCCGAGCTCACATGGCAGATGCGCGGCACCGCCGACAAGCGCCAGGTGGACGGCGCCGACGTGGGCCTCCAGCACAACATCGGCCTGGGGGGCGCGGCCGTCGTTTCGGTCTACAAGCCGGCCGCGGCGTAGAACGGGCGCAAAAGCGGACGCCGTCCTGGATTGGGGACCGCATAGGTACCCAATCCAGGACGGCACGAAGCAGGCGCCGGGACCCACCCCATAAGTGCCCATCCGGAGCGGCCGGCCCCGCCTGCGACGACCCGCGCGGAGCGTGGCCGCGCCAAGCGCCGCCGCGCCGACCGCCCGAAACCCCCCCTAAGCCCGGCCCGCCGCCAGCGCCCAGCGGATCGCGAGCCACTGCAGCGGCAGGCGGGCGTACAGCGCGAGCGCGCCGCCCGGCACCGGGTAGCGGTCCGGGTTGAGCGCCATGTGGACGTTCGCGGGGAAGACGGCGATGAGCGTCGCCACGCTCCAGAGCGAGCCGGCTCGCCGCGTCCGAGGGTGCAGCACGGCAAGCCCGCCCGCGATCTCGGCGACGCCGCTCGCGTAGACCAGCTCGCGCCTCGCAGGCAGCCAGTCCGGAACGATCGACTCGTACACGCGCGGGATCACGAAGTGCATCACGCCCGCGGCGATGAAGAACGGCCCGAAGAGGAGACGGCCGCTCATGCAGCCGCTGCCCGCTCGGCGCGCGCCGAGTGATGAAGCCGGCGCACCTCGCCGCCGAGCACGAGCGAGAGCGAGTCGCGCAGGAGCGGCAGCGTCAGCGCCCGCGCGGCGGGTCGCACCGCGGTCACGGTGACGGCGTCCACGACGCCCGGCCGCTCGAGCCCCGCCATCGCGCGGAGGTGGCGCGGCACGGTCGCGAGCGCGGCCCGTGAGAGGATCCGGAGCGGTACCTGGTAGGCGAGAAGCTCGCGGGTGAGGGGCGGGTCGAGCACGAACGCGATCGCGTCGCGCGCCTGCTCGCTCACGCAGAGCTGGGGCCGGACCGCCTCGAAGTAATCGCGTGCCTCGGCGACGGACGCCGGCACGTCCTCCGGCCGGATGTCGAGCAGCGCGGCGATGCGCACGCCCTCGGCGATGAAGCGGTCCTGCTCGTCGGCCGAGAGCCGTCCGGCGAACGCGCGGTAGGCGGCGAGGAACGAGTGCCACTCGACCATGTGGACCCAGAGCTGCGTCTCCGGGTCGCCCGCGCTGTAGGGCCTGCCCGTGACCGGGTCGATCCCCTTCACGCGCTGGTGCATCCGCTTCACGCGGGCGACCGCGGCCGCCGCGGTCTCCGCGTCGCCGAAGGTCGTCGCCGTCACGTAGTACGCGGTGCGCCGCAGCCGGTCGAGCGAGCGGTTGCGGTAGTCGGAGTGCTGGGCCACCCCGGCCATCGCGAGCGGGTGGAGCGACTGGACGATCAGCGCGCGCAGGCCGCCGACGAGCGAGACCGGGTGCCCGATGACCTTCCAGGCGACCGAGTCGGGTCCGAGGATGCGCTCCTCCGACGGCATCGTCAGCGCAGGATACGCCCGCGCGAGGCGGCCGAGCGCTGAAACAGTGCCAGGCACCGTTTCACCCACGCTGATGAAACAGTGCCAGGCACTGTTTCACCCGGCGCGGGTGCTCAGCGGGGGCGGGGGGGCCAGCGCCCCGCCTCGACCTTGCGCTTCATCGTGCGCTGCTGCATGCGGGCGAGCGCGAGCACGCTCCGGACGCTGCGGATCGCAAGCCCGGGCAGCGCGTCGTAGAGGCGCACGAAGCCGCCCCGCCAGCGCGGCATCGTGACGACCACGCGCGGCCGCTCGACGAGGCGGCCGACGCGCTCGGCCACCTCCTCTGGCATCAGCATCTTCCCGGAGAACGATGCGGCGGCCTGCGGGTCGGAGAGCTTGTCGGACACCATCGGCGTCCAGATCCCGTCGGGGCAGAGGCACGAGATGTCGATGTCGCGCACGCCCGCGATCCGAAGGTCCGCGAGCGTCGAGATCGAGAACCCGATCGCGGCATGCTTCGAGGCCGCATAGATCCCCTCTCCCGGCGCGGCGACGATGCCCGCCAGCGAGATCACGTTGATCACGTGACCCCCTCCGGCGACCCGCATGCGCTCGATCGCCGCGAGCGTCCCGTTGATCGTCCCGATCGCGTTCACGTCGATCATCAGGCGGCGCGTGGCGGCGTCCTGCTCCCACGCGGGGCCCGGCACGAGCACGCCCGCGTTGTTGATCCACACGGCGAGCGACCCGGCCCGCTCCTCGGTCATGCTCGCCGCGGCGCGGCAGGCCTCCTCGTCGCGCACGTCGAGCGCCGAGGCGAACGCGCCGTGCCCCACGTCGCGGGCGGCTGCCTCGGCGGCTGCGCCGTCGAGGTCGGTGAGATGCACGGTCATCCCGCGCCCCGCGAGCACCCGCGCGATCTCCTTGCCGAGCCCTCGGCCGGCGCCCGTGACCAGGGCCCCCTTGCGATCCGTGCTCACCGCCCGTACTAAACCGCTTAACAAGCGCGAAGGTACCGCTCGCTACCCTGGCGCCGTGTCGCTCATGCTCGCCCAGGGACCGTGGATGCCGGACCAGGTGGACGTCCGCTGGCACGACGAGGAGTACGCCCCGCCCGCCGCCGCGACGCGCGAGGCGGACGCCGCCGTCGCCGCCCTCGTCGAGCGCGGCTCGCCCGCCCACGACGGGCTGGCCGCACGGCTCGCAGGCTACCGCTCGGGACCCGAGCGGCTCGAGATGGACCTGCAGCCCTGCCGCTGGGCGCTCCGCCTGATCGACGGCGAAGGCGCCTGCGACAGCCTCACCGCGCTCTGCGTCGTTCGGACCGAGGATGGCCGCTGGCTGGCCGGGCGCCGCGCCGCCTGGCTCGCGAGCTGGCCAGGACGATGGGCGCTCGGCGCGGGCGGCTCGGTCGAGGTGGGGGAGAGCCCGGCGCACACGCTCGCGCGCGAGCTCGAGGAGGAGTGGAGCCTCGTCCCCGAGCGCCTCACGGTGGAGGCGCTCCTGTCGCTGCCGACCGGGCTCGCGATGGTCGTCGGCCTCGCCCGCGTCGCCGCGGACGCCGAGGCCGTGCCCGACGCCGAGCACGACGAGTTCGCCTGGTGGCCGGCCGATCCCGCCCGCTGGCCTGCCGAGGCCGACGAGGGCCTCCGTCGCGTCGGCCAGATGCTCGCGGCCGCCTGACCCGCCTCAGACGACGAGGCGCACGGGCAGCCGGTCGATCCCGTAGATGCCGCTGATCGACCCGTACTCCGGCTCGCCGTCCAGCTCGATCCGCTCGTAGCGCTCGGTCAGTGCCACGAGCGCCTCCTCCAGCTCGGCTCGCGCCAGGTTGGCCCCGACGCAGTAGTGGATGCCCGCGCCGAACGTGAGCACGCGCGGGCGCTTGCGATCGGAGATGTCGAAGCGGTCGGCCGCCTCGTCGCCGTCGCGGTTCGCGTGCCACGAGGAGATCGCGACGAGGGTGTCCGGCGGAAAGGTGACGTCGCGGTGCTCGACCTCCTCGGTCGTCAGCCGCGCCGTGAAGGGGGTGACCGGCTCGTAGCGGAACGCCTCGTCGACGGCGCTCGGCGCCAGCCCGCGCGGGTCGGCGCGAAGGGCCTCCCATTGCTCCGGGTGCTCGGCGAGCAGGCGAACGGCGTGCGAGAGCTGAGACTGCGCGGTGTCGATGCCGCCGAGGATGACGTCGAGCACGAGGTTCACGAGCTCGTCGTCGTCGAGGCGGTCGGAGCCGTCACGCGCCAGGATCAGCGCGCTCGTGAGGTCGTCGCCCGGGTTGGCCCGGCGGTCCGCGATCAGCCCGCCCGCGTACTCGTGGAACTCGACCACGCGCTGCTCGATCTCGGCCCGCTCGGTCCCGAGCGCCCCCGGGTCGAACTGCTTCTGGATCCAGCTCGACCACTCGTAGAGCTTCGGCGCCATCTCGAGCGGTACGCCGACGAGGTCGGCGATGACGAGCGAGGGATAGCGCCAGGCGACGTCCACGAAGTCGATTCGCCCGTCCGCCGGCAGCCCGTCGAGGATCTCGCCGATGATGCGCCTCATCCCCGCGCGATGGCGCTCGGCCGCCTTCGGGGTCAGCGCGGGGTTCAGCAGGGAGCGCAGGCGCCGGTGGTCGTCGCCGTTGACGTTGATGATGTTGCGGACCATCTCGTCGTAGAGCGGGCCGTCGTCGATGCCGAACAGCTCGGCGATCCGAAGGCCCGGGAACACAGTCGCCTTCGAACGCAGGAAGAACTCCCCGGACTCGCGGTCGAGCACCGTGTAGGCGAGCGGCCCCGCGGCGAGCCACGACCCGGACTCGCGCAGCGCGAGCATGGCCTCGTGGAAGGCCGGACCGCGGACGTCCGCGGTCATCGTGTCGAAGCGCGGCAGGTCGAGCTCGGCGACGGAGGCCATCGGCTGAACCCTAACCCCGCGGAGGGCGGGCAAGGAGCCGCCGTTCAGTGGCGGTCGAGCCTGCGCCTGAACAGCCCGGCGCCCTCGACCCCGGCGCCCGCCGCGCGCACGCGGTCGGCCAGTTCCGAGTCGGAGGTCACGACCACCATCGAGCGCGGGTCGGCGTCGGCCTCGACCCGGCGCGCGATCTCGCGGTCGGCCGCGTCGCGCCCGCCCGGGGCGAACGCCACGTTGACCGGGCCCGGGTCGCCGAGCTCGCGCTGGCGGCCGTCGTAGACCACGGTCACGTCGTCGCCCGAGCGTTCGGCGTGGCGGCGCAGGTTGCGCAGAAGCCGCGACATCGCCGCGGGCCGGTCGCGCCACCAGCCGTCGGGCCGGGACCCGATGACATTCATGGCGTCGACCAGCAGGCGGGGCGAGGTCAGCGGCCCTTCCACACCGGGTCGCGCTTCTCGGCGAACGCGGTCGCGCCCTCCCGGGCGTCCTCGGAGACCATCACCGGCCCGGCGATCTCGCCCTGCTTCTGCCAGGCCTCCTCCTCGGTCCAGTCGAGGGCGGACTGGAGGATGCGCTTCGACGCGTCGAGCGCGAGCGGGCCGTTTTTCGCGACTGCCTCGGCGAGCTCGAGCGCGGTGTCGACCGAGCCGCCCGGATCGGCGAGCCGGTTGACGAGGCCGAGTTGCGCGGCGCGCTCGGCGTCGATCGGGTCGCCGGTGAGCGCCATCTCCATCGCGACGTGGTACGGGATCCGCTTCGGTAGCCGGATCAGCGCGCCGGCGGCGGCCACGAGCGAGCGCTTGGCCTCGGGGATCCCGAGCTTCGATCCACGCGAGGCGACGATCAGGTCGCAGGACAGCGCGATCTCGAGGCCGCCTGCGACGGCGAAGCCCTCGATCGCGGCGATCAGCGGCTTGCGCGCCGCGCGCTGGGTGATCCCCGCGAAGCCGCGCCCGTCCACGTAGGGCGACTCGCCCTTGACGAATGCCTTCAGGTCCATACCCGCGGAGAACCCCTTGCCCGCGCCGGTCAGCACGCCCGCCTGGAGCTCGTCGTCGGCGTCGAGCGTGTCGAGCGCCGAGGCGATGCCCTCCGCAAGCGCGCCGTTCACGGCGTTGCGCGCGTCGGGCCGGTTGAGGGTGATCAGGAGGACGCGCCCGCGGCGCTCTGTGAGGACTGCTTCGTCGGACATGGCTGGGCAGCCTAGAGGCCGAGCTCTGAGCGCGCCGACTCGATTCGCTCGAGCCGCCGCTCGATCTCGTCGCGGCCGGCGGCGGGCAGGTAGAAGATGCAGCGCTCGAAGCCGGCTTCGCGATAGCGCGCGAGCCGCTCCGGCTTGGTCGAGGAGGCGTTGAGCGAGACCGACGTGCGACGGCCCGCGTCTGCGGCTCGCGCGCGGAGCTCCTCGACGCGCGCCAGGAGCATGTCGTCGTCGGGATGCGGGTTGGGCATCCAGCCGTCGGCGTAGGCGAGCACCCGGTCGAGCACGCCCTTGCCGTGGCCGCCCAGGATCACCGGCGGATGGGGCGCCTGGAGCGGCTTCGGCCACTGCCAGATGCGCTCGAATGTGACGTGGTCGCCCGAGTAGCTCGCCTCCTCCTCGGTCCAGATCGCCTTCATCGCCTCGACCCGCTCCCGCATCACCCCGAAGCGCCGGCCCGGGTCGGTGCCGTGGTTCTCCATCTCCTCGTGGTTCCAGCCGGCGCCTACGCCGAAGATGAAGCGCCCACCCGACAGGCGGTCGATCGAGGCCACCTCTTTCGCCGTCACGATCGGATCGCGCTCCACGACGAGGCAGATCCCGGTGCCGACGAGGAGCCGGTCGGTGGCCGCGGCCGCAGCGGTGAGCGCCACAAACGGGTCGTACAGGCGGCTGTACTCGGGCGGGAGGTCGCCGCCCACCGGGTACGGCGTGCGGCGGCTGGCGGGGATGTGGGTGTGCTCGGGGAAGAAGAGCGACTCGAATCCCCGCTCTTCGGCGAGTCGTCCCAGCTCGTCCGGCGGCGGCGAGGCCTCCGTCGGGAAGATGGCGAGGCCGAACTTCACCCGCGGCTCCACTGCGTGACCGGCCGCTCCTGGGCCTCGCCGTCCACGGTCACCTCGACGCGCTCGTCGAAGAACGCGACGAGCCCCTCGATCGCGGGGATGACCGACTCGGGGTAGCACCAGGCGACATCGCGCTCGTCTCCCACCGACCAGTAGGAGGCGGTGCCCTTGTAGGCGCAGCCGGTCGTCCTCGCCGACGGCTCCAGCAGGTCCATGCGGACATCGTCGCGCAGAAAGTAGTGGCGGGTAGGGAGTGCGGTTTCGAACACGAGCACCGGTCGGCGGGTGTCGGCTACGACCTCGCCGCCGATCGCGACCACGACGTGGCGCGAGCTTCGGATCGCGTCCACGCGCTTGAACGGGTCGCGCGGGTGGACAAAGACCTCCTCGTCCTCCTCGTACCAGTGGTCCGCGTCGCTCCAGGGGATGCGCACGTAGCCGTGAAGTTCGGCGTCGTCCCATCTGCGGGTGCGGACGCCGGCGGCGACGTCCGTCTCGGGGAACGCGTAGAAGGGAACCGGCTTACCCGGCTCCCACACGAGCAGCACCGCGCGGCTGTCCACGACCACCGCTCCGTCCTTCTTCGCGCGGACGTGGCGGGCCGAAGGCCAGAAGCGGCGGTGGTCCGGCGGGGTGGTCTCGATGCGGACGGCCACGCGTGCAGATTGCCAGACCGCTCACCTGCGGCGGCGGATCAGGGCACCGAGTCCGATCGCCGCAAGCCCCGCCGCGATCAGCGTAGGACGCGAGCGCAGGAGCCGGAACTGCGTCTCGACCTCCGGCCAGACCGCGTCCTCGACGAGCTCGCCGGCGGCCTCCGGCGTGGCCTCGAGGCGCGAGACCGGGATCGGCGGGGCGAAGGACACGCGCACCCGCCCCGGGCGCGGGAGCGGCCCGATGAAGAGCTTTTCGGTGCCGGTGATGGCGGCCGGGACGATCGGCGCGCCCGCCTCGATCGCGAGCCGTCCCGCGCCGCGGCGCGGCGAGCCGAGCGCTTCCGGGTCGCGCACGCGCGTGCCCTCCGGGAAGAGCGCGAGCAGGCCGCCCTGGCGCAGGATCTCGCGGGCCGTCTCGAGCGCGTCGGCGTCCGATTCGCCGCGCCGGACCGGGAAGGCGCCGAGGCGCACGAGCACGCGGCCCCACGGGCCCTGGAACAGTTCCGCCTTGCCCATGAAACGCACGTGACGGCGCGTCGCCAGCGCGATGAAGAACGAGTCCCAGAAGCTCTTGTGGTTGGGCGCGACGACCGCGCCGCCCTCCGTGGGGATGTGCTCCGCTCCGGCGATGCGCACGCCGTACCAGAGGCGGAGGAACGGCTCGACGATCCCGCGCACGAGCCAGTAGAGCGGGCGCGAGACACCCTTCTCCCGCGCCATCCGGTGTGCGTCCTCGTGGCTGAGCGCGCCGTGTGCCATCGCGGCGAGTCTCCCCGAACGCCCGGCGGAGCGAAACAGTGCCAGGCACTGTTTCATGTGTTGACATGAAACATGAAACAGTGCCTGGCACTGTTTCAGGCGCGGCTATCGTCGGCGGGGATGGGCAAGCGCTCCCGCAGGCGCGGCCGGGACGGCGGCGGAGCCGCGCCCGACGCGGGCACCACTACCTACGCCGACGACGGCGGCAACTCGCTCACGCTGCGCAACGCCGTGAGCCCCGGGACCGTGGAGAAGCTGCGGCGCCTCGACGCCACGCCCGGCTCGACCCTCGAGGATCGAGCAGCCCGGCGGACAGAGCTGCTGTTCGAGCGCATGGCCGTGCGCTGGGAGATCGCGGGGCTCCCGCTCGAGTCCCAGAAGGAGCTGCTCGGCCGCTACCGGATGGCCTCAGCCGAGGAGCGCCGCTGGGTGGCGGCGACCCTCGACCGCCACGCCGCCGAGCATCAGTCCGGGCTCGCCGGCTGACGCTCGCGGGCGAACGCCCCGATCAGCTCGGCCGTGCGCTCGGGCTGGTCGACCATCACGAAGGTGAGCGAGTCCTCGACGCGCTGGATCTGCGCCCCCGGCACCATCGCGGCGAGGCGCTCGGCGAACTCGATCCTGAACGCGCGGTCCTCCGGGGCCCACACGCACAGGAGCGGAATGCCCGCGGTGGCGAGGCGCTCGGCGGCGTCGATCGTCTGGCGCGGGTCGATCCCCTTGACCACCTTCACCACGTCGCGGCGCACCCCGGAGTCGGCGAAGAACGCCCGGACCCACTCGTCCATCAGGTCGTGGTCGGGGCGCTTCATCAGGAGGCCGAACGCGAGGTTCGTGCTCCGCAGGGGGCGGACCACCCGCGCCGGCACCATGAGACCGGTGAGCACACCGGGGATCTTGGCCGCCCCGAGCAGGGCCTTGAAGGCCTTCGGCGGGAAGTGCTCGAGCACGTCGCAGTTGGTCAGCACGAGCCGCCCGATCCGCTCCGGCCGGGTGGTGGCGGCGATCTGCGAGAGCGCGCCGCCCGTGTCGTTGCCCACGAGGGTCACGTCGTCCAGATCGAGCGCGTCCAGCATGTCCGCGATCAGGGCCGCGACGCCGGGAGGGGAGAGGTCGGCGTCCGGTTTCATCGGCACCCGGTGGCAGCCGAGCGGGAGGTCGGGGACGACCACGCGGAAGTCATTGGCCAGCAGGGGGACGACCTTGCTCCAGAGGCTCGCGGAGACCAGCACGCCATGTATGAGCACGATCACCGGCCCCTCACCCTCGTCCGCGTAGCGAAGCCGCCCCTGGGGGAGGCTCAGTTCCTTCATCTGGAGTCGCTCGTGCCCGCTCATGTCACCGTCCCCTTTCACATACAGACTGTACGCGACTAACATACAGGCTGTATGGAGACGAGGCAAGGACGTTCCGGGTCGACGCGCGCCGCGCTCGTCCAGGCGGCGCGCGCGCTGTTCGCGGAGCGCGGCTTCGCGGCCGTAGGCACCGAGGAGATCGTGGCCCGCGCCGGGGTGACCCGCGGGGCGCTCTATCACCACTTTCGCGACAAGACGGACCTCTTCCGCGCCGTGCTCGAGGAGGTCGAGCGGGACCTGAGCGAGAAGATCGCGACCGCCGCGCTGTCCGATCCCGACCCCTGGCGCGCGCTCGGGGCGGGCTGCTCGATGTTCCTCGACGCGTGCCGCGAGCCGGAGATCCAGCAGATCGCGCTGCTCGACGCGCCGTCGGTCCTCGGCTGGGAGGAGTGGCGCGAGATCGACGCCCGCTACGGGCTCGGGCTGATCAAGCTCGGGATCCAGAACGCGATTGACGCCGGCGCGCTGCCGCCCCAGCCGGTCGACCCGCTCGCGCACGTGCTGCTGGGCGCGCTCGACGAGGCGGCGCTGCTCGTCGCCCGCGCCGACGACCCGGCCAAAACGCGCGCCGAGGTGGGCGCGACGCTCGACCGCCTGCTCGCCGCGCTCAGCGCACCCTCCCGGGCCAGGAGCGCGTAGCCCGCTCCGATGCAACCGCGACGGCGACGATGAGCTGGATGCGTTCGCGCACGGAGGCGACGGTCAGCCGGCTTGCATGCCGTCCGGCCCGGCGCGTATCTCCCCTGGATGCTCTCGACGCGCCTCAGCACGGCCGAGTTCGTGGCCGTGGACACCGAGACGAACGGCCGCCCGGGCGACCTCTGCGAGCTCACCGAGGTCGGCGCCGTGCTCGTCGGCGGCGGTGAGCTGCACGAGCGCTTCGAGTCGCTCGTGGCGGTCCAGCGGCCGCTGTCGACGGGGATCCAGCGCTTCACCGGCATCACCCAGGAGATGGCCGCCGCCGCGCCTCCCCCGGAGGACGTCCTCCCGCGCGTCGCCGAGCTGCTCGACGGAAGGGTGCTCGTGGCGCACAACGCGAGCTTCGACCGCCGCGTCCTGCGGCAGGCGTTCGACCGCGCGGGGCTCGAGTGGCCCGACCCGCCGGCGATCTGCACGGTCTCTTTGGCACGCCGCTTCGCCCCGCTCGCCCGTCAGCGCAAGCTCGCGGCCCTCGCCGCGTCGCTCGGGATCGAGGTCGAGGTCGTCCATCGCGCGCTCGCGGACGCGGAGACCTGCGCCCGGATCTTCTGCGCGCTCCAGCCGAAGCTGTGCGCGCACGCGGTCACGGTCGGGGACGCGCTCGGCCTGCTCTCGGCCCGCCGCCGTCGCGGCACCTCGGCCGCTCCCGCCAGTCGTCCTCGCGGGGACCGCCCCGATCTGCGCTCGCTCCCGGCGGACCCCGGCGTCTACATCTTCCGCGACGAGCGGGGCCGGCCGCTGTATGTCGGCAAGTCCGTGTCGGTGCGCTCGCGGGCGCGGGCGCACTTCTGCGCGCCCGCGGGCTGGACCGAGAAGGCCGACGTCGTCGACTACCGGCCGACCAACTCCGAGCTCGGGGCACTCGTCCTGGAGAACCGCCTCATCAAGGAGTGGCAGCCGCCGGGGAACGTGCAGCTGAAGCGCACCGACGGCTGGGTCTACCTCCGCTGCCGGCTCGACATCGCCTTTCCCGTGCTCGAGGTGGCGGGGGACCCGGCGCCCGGCCACGCGGTGAACATCGGCCCGCTCAAGGGGCGCGACGCGGCGGCCGACCTCGCCGACGAGCTGTCGTCGCTCTACGGCCTCCGCCATTGCGGCCGGACCCTGTCCCGGCGCGCCCATCCGTCGATCTACGGTCAGATGGGCCGCTGCGTGTCGCCCTGTCTGGGCGACCTCGACCCGAACGCATACAGGCGCCGCCTCGACGAGGCGCTGGCTCTGTTCGATGCCCCGGAGGGCGCCTCGAAGCGGGTCCTCGGCGAGCTCGACGAGCGGATCGCCGCGGCGGCCGCCGAGCGCCGCTACGAGGCGGCGGGCTCGCTGCTGCGCCGCCAGGAGCGGCTCGCGGGCCTGCTCGGGCGGCTCGACGGCGTGCTCCGCGCCACCCACGCGCAGTCGCGGCTGGCGCTGGCGCGCCATCCGGCCAAGAAGCGCTGGGACGCCTTCTGGCTCGTGGGCGGCCGGGTGGTCGACTGGGGGCCGCTGCCCGATCCGGCCGAGCTTGCCGAGCGGACCGAGGCGGCCGCGGCGCTGCCTCCGGCCCGCGCCCTACTCGCGAAGGACGCGGTCGACGAGGTGCGGATCGTCGCCGCCTGGCTCGCGGGCAACGACGCCGGCGAGGTCGGCTTCGACGAGGTGGCTCAGCGGGTGCCGCGGCTCCAGTTGCGCTCGCGCCCGTCGTGGCCCGAGGCGCTGCTCGGGCCCTTGGCGCCCGGGGCGCCGCCGTAGATCTTTCCGTAGGGCCGCTCGGCGATACCGCTGCCGCGCGTCGTGTAGATGCCGTACACGGTGGCGAACAGGAACACGATGATCACGCCCATGAAGATCTGCCAGCCGCCTGCCAACGCTACGAGGGTCATGCCGGACCTCCCACACTCGACTCCCGGTCCCCTCCGACGCTACGACGGAGCATCGCCGGCGTTCGTGAGGTGGCTCACACGCCACGGCCCCGACGAGCCGCTCGTCGGCGGTGTCGCACTGGGGTAGAGTGCCGTTTCCGGGGCTTTTCACGCGCCCGGCGATGGCCATGGCCGACGATCTGCACTCCCCCTCCGAGGTCGCTCGCCGCGTCGAGCAGGTGCTCGAGGGCGCCGAGCGCGCCGCGCTCGAGATCCTGCGGGAGGCGCAGCACCGCGCACGGGCGGAGGACGAGCGCCTCGCCGGCCGCGCCGAGGCCATCCGCGGCGAGCTCTTCGAGCTCGGTCACGTCGCGGCCGGCCTCGCCAGCCAGGTCGAGGCGATGCGCAAGCAGATCGAGGTCGTGCAGCGCGAGATCGAAGCGGCTTCCTCCGCCGGCTCGCGCGCTCCCCAGCCTCCGTCACCGGCGGCGCGTCCTGCTCCGCCGCCGCTGCCGGATCCGATCGAGGACGAGCTTGAGTTCGCGCAGGACGACGAGCCGGTGGTCACGCGCACGCCGGCGAGGGTCGACGATCTGAGCCCTGAGCGGCTCGTGGCCATGCAGATGGCCGCGGCGCGCTGCTCGCGCGAGGAGGTCGAGGACCATCTGCGGCGCCGCTACGGCGTCGCCGACCCCGCGCCGATCCTCGACGAGCTCTACGGCCGCGAAGCGGTCTGAGCGCCATGGACATCCGCGCCGAGCTCCAGCGGGCGATGGAGGGGCGCCTGCCGGGCCTCCTCGGAATCGAGCTTCTCGATGCCGCGCACGGGGCGGTCGAGGCGCGGCTCCCGGTCCGCCCGGAGCACCTGGCGCCGAACGACTTCCTGCACGCCGGGACGATCGTGACCCTCGCCGACTCGTGCTGCGGGATGGGCTGCATCGCGTCGCTGCCGGAGGGGGCGGGGGGCTTCACCACCGTCGAGCTGAAGTCGAACTTCCTGCGAACCGCAGACTCCGGCGCGCTCCACTGCCGCGCGACGCTGCTCCACGGCGGCCGGCGCACCCAGGTCTGGGACGCGGAGGTGACCCGCGAGGGCGACGGCAAGACGGTGGCGCTCTTCCGCTGCACGCAGTACCTGCTGCCGGCCGGCGACCCGCAGGGCGAGCGCGACCCGCGCACGCGCCTGCGCCTCAGCCCGCCTCCTTCTTCCCCGGATTGAGCACGCCCGCGGGGTCGAAGACGGCCTTGAGCGCCCGCTGAAGCTCGGCGACACGTCCCGCGTGACCTGAGGCGCCGGCCTTCACGAGGCCGATCCCGTGCTCGCCCGAGACGGTTCCTCCGAGTGAGCGGGCGAGCGAGAACAGCTCCCGCGCCGCGTCGGAGGCGCGCTCCACCTCGTCGGGGGCCGAGCGGTCCACGAGGAAGGTCGAGTGGACGTTCCCGTCGCCGGCGTGGCCGAAGCAGCAGGCCTCGAGGCCGTGGCGCGCGGCGATCGCATGGGTTCCCTCGATCGCTTCGAGCAGGCGCTCGACCGGCACGGCGATGTCCTCGGACACCTTGCCGCCGCGGCGCGCGGTTACCGCGATCGAGACCCCGTCCCGCCAGCGCCAGAACGCCGCCGCGTCATGCGGCGACTCCACGCTGCGCGCGCCCCCGGCCAGCGCAGCCGACAGCTCACGCTTCGCGCGCGCGGCCTCCTCGGCGCCCCCGTCGGCCTCGGCGATCACCAGGAAGCCCTCGCGGCCTGCGGCCGCCGCCGCGTGAGCGTCGAGGAACTCGAGGGCGGCCGGGACGACGCCGCATGCCAGCACGCGTTCCACGGCGGAGCAACCGGCGGCCGCGTCCGGGTAGCTCGCCATCACCGGCAGTGCGGCCTCGGGAGCGGGGATGAGCCGCAACCAGGCCGCCGTGATGACGCCGAGGGTGCCCTCGGAGCCCGTCAGCAGCGACACCAGGTCCAGCCCGGATACGTCCTTGCGGACCGGGCCGCCCACGCGGATCAGCTCCCCGGGCGCGACGGCGACCTCGAGGCCCGTGACCCAGTTCCCGGTGACGCCGTACTTGAACGCGTGTGGCCCGCCGGCGTTCGTGGCGATGTTGCCGCCGATCTGGGACTGCTCGGCGGCGCCCGGATCCGGCGGGAAAAGGAGCCCGTTCTCACGGGCCAGGCGCCGGACGTCGGCGGTCGGGAGCCCCGCCTCGACCACCATCCGCCAGGCGAGCGGATCGATCGAGCGGACGCGGCGGAGCCGCTCGAGCGACAGCACGACGCCGCCTCGCGGAACCGCCCCGCCCGCGAAGCCGGTGCCGCCGCCCCGCGGCGTGAGCGGCACCCCGTGCGAGCAGCACAGGCCCACGATGCGCGCGACCTCCTGCGCGTCGGCGGGAAAGACCGCGGCTTCGGCGTGGCCGCCGAGCCCCCGGGTCTCGGTTGCGTCAGAAAGAAGACCGCGATCCGGCGGCGCCTGGACGTGGGCCTCGCCGCAGATCTCCGCCAGGAGCGCCGCCAGGCCCGCGCCGGCGCCCATCAGAGCTTGATGGCGGCGATCACGATCGACGCCATCACGCACACGACGATGGCGACCTGCAACACGATCCAGAAGCGGGGCATGCCGCTATTGTGGCGCGAGGTGCACGACGGTTTCCTTCCGCCAGCGCCCGAGGAGCGTGCAGCCGCCTCCCGCAGGGAGCGCGCTCGCCTCGCGATCAGGACGGTCGCCGAGCGCCGCGCCCTTATCGGGATCACGGCCGCCGCGGTCGTCCTCGGCGTGCTGCTCTACGGCCTCGGCCGCGACGCCCAATACGAGGGCGTCGCCAAGCTACTGATCGCGCAGCCGGAGTCCCTGCTCGGCCAGGCGCCCGTCGAGCCTGACCGCCTCGCCCGCACGAACCTCGAGCTGATCGAGCTGGAGACCGTCGCCGAGCGCGTCCGCCGCTCGCTGCGGGTGCGCGAGCGCGAGTTCACGACGGCGGAGCTCCTGGAGCGCGTATCCGTGGAGGTCGAGAACGACTCGGACGTGCTCGCGATCAAGGCGCGGGACGAGGACCCGGCGGTGGCGTCCGCGCTCGCGAACGGCTTCGCGGCGCAGTACGTGAACTTCCGCAAGAAGCTGTCGCGCACGAGCCTCCAGGAGGCGATAGACGTGGCTCGCGCCCAGCTCGATGCGCTCTCGCCCACCGAGCGCAGGGCTCGCCCCGGCCAGTCGATCGAACGGCGGCTGAATGATCTGGAGCTCTCGATCGCGCAGCAGCGCGGCGCCGTCGACATCGTCAAGCGCGCCGGGGTGCCGAGCGAGCGCGTGTACCCGCGGCCGCTCTTGTGGACGCTCCTCTCCCTTCCCGCGGGCATGCTGCTGGGCCTGCTCGCGGCTGGCATCGTGGCGTTCTTCGATCGCCGGCTGAAGCGCGAGGAGCAGGTGGAGGCCGTGACCGGACTGCCGGTCGTGGCGTCGGTCCCGCGCCGGTCGGAGGCGCTCGTCCGCCGCAAGGGCTCCGGCGTCTGGGCCGATCCACACGAGGCAGAGGCCTACGGCCGGCTCGCCACGAACCTGCGCTTCTTCGAGTTCCAGCGGGACATGCGCACCGTGCTTGTGACGAGCGCCGTCCCGCAGGAGGGCAAGACCACTGTGACGCTCCGCCTCGCGGCCGCGCTCGCGGGCGCCGGCCAGGGCGTGCTCGCCGTGGAGGGTGACCTGCGCCGCCCGACGTTCGCGGACACGCTGGGAATCCAGTTCCCGCAGGGCCTCTCGGGCGTGCTCGTCGGCGCCACGCCGTTCGAGGACGTGCTGACGCGGGTGCACACGAGCTACGCGCTCGCCGCGCCGGTCGAGGAGGGCGACGAGGCCTGGACGACCGCGCCGTACATCGAGGTGCTGCCGGCGGGCGTCGTGCCACCGAACCCCGGCGAGCTCCTCAGCTCCAACGCCCTCGAGCGCGTTCTGCGCCGCGCGCGGCAGGAGGCGGACGTGGTGCTGGTCGATTCGGCGCCGCTCGTCTCCGTGGGCGACGCGGTGTCGCTGGCGAGCGCCGTCGACGGCGTCCTGCTCGTCGTCCAGCTGGGCCACAGTCGCCGCGACGAGGTCCGCAAGGCGCTGAAGCATCTCGGCACCCTCCGCGCGAAGGTCATCGGCGTCGTGGTCACGAACGCTCCGCGGCCGGACGAGCGCTACGCCTACTACGGCGAGCGCGCGAAGCCGGCCCCGGCGCCCGATCCGCTCGGCCCCCGCCGCTCGAGCGTGGGCCGCAGGCGCCGCCCCGCGCCGGTCCTCCCCGAGGAGCGCGCCGAGCCGAACGGCGGCTCGCCCGACACCGAGGAGACGGAAGCGATCTCGCCGGAGCGCGACTGACCGCAGCAAAAGGTGCCAGGGACCTTTGTCGCGCACACCAAAGGTGCCAGGGACCTTTTTTTCACGTCTAGTCGATCAGCGACTGGCGCAGCGCGATCGCGACCGCGTGCGTGCGGGTGTCGGCCTGCAGCTTGCCGATCACGCGCTTGGTGTCCGACTTCACGGTCTCGACGCTCAGGCCGATCCGGTTGGCGATCACCTCGGTGTGGTGGCCCTCCGCCAGGAGCTGGACAATCTCGCGCTCACGCTCCGAGAGCAAACTCGCCCCCTCGCCGGTCGCGTCGCTCATGATCAGGGCGGGTGAGAGCGCCGGATCGATGAACGGCTTGCCCGAGGCGACCGTCTTGATAGCGCGGATGAGGTCCTCCGGAGGGGCGCCCTTCATGACGTAGCCCCGCGCGCCCGCCTGGATCCCGTCGGTCAGCAGGCGCTTGTCGCCGTAGGCCGAGAACATCACGAACTGGACGCTCGGCACGGCGGCGTGTATCCGCTTGACCGCCGAGATCCCGTCGATGCCGGGAAGGCGGACGTCCATCAGCACGACCTCGGGGTCGAGTTCCTGGGCCGCCTCGATGGCCTGCTCTCCGTTCTCGACCACGCCGACGAGCTCGATCTCGTCGGAATCCCCGAGCAGCATCGCTAGGCCCTGCCTCACCACGGAGTGGTCGTCGACACCCAGGCAGCGAGTCCGCTCGGGCATGTCGCGACTGTAACACCGGACAATCGCGTCCGCTCGAATATGATGCCCCCGGTTTTTCCCGGGGATCCTCGAAGGGAGAAGGATGTTCAGCTCACTCGTGGTTGGGACGGACGGGTCGGACACGGCCAAGGAAGCCGTGCGCCAGGCGACCGAGGTGGCCAAGGCGCTGGGCGCGTCGGTGCACATCGTGAGCGCCTACGAGCCCGTGGCCGAGTCCCGGCTCCGGGAGGAGCGCGTTCAGGTTCCGGACGACCTCCAGTGGATGGTGAACCCGCGCGAGGACGTCGAGGCCACGCTGCGCGAGGCCGCCTCGATCGTCGAGGCCGAGGGCATCGAGGTCGCGACCTACGCCCGTGAGGGCGATCCTGCCGACGCGATCCTCGACGTGGCAGAAGAGCAGAAGTCGGACCTCGTCGTGGTCGGCAACAAGGGCATGACCGGGGCGCGCCGCTTCCTGCTGGGCAGCGTGCCGAACAAGGTCTCGCACCACGCGCCCTGCAGCGTGCTGATCATCCGCACGACCTGAGCGGGGCTCAGCGCGCGGGGTCGATCGCCGCCGCGGCGTCGATCAGGCCCCAGCCGTAGCGGCGGTCGTAGCCGGCCGGCCCGAGGTCGCGCGCGGTCTGCTCGAGGCGCCGCTCCACCCGGGCGGGCGAGGGGCGGCGCCCGAGGCGCCTGGTCGCGAGGATGAGCGCGACCGCCGCGGAGACGTGCGGAGCCGCCATCGAGGTGCCCTGGTACCCCGGCGGCAGGCCGAAGGTCTTGATGTTGCGGGTGAATGTCTGCTGGAAGATGTCCGGCCCGGACTCGTCGGGCTTGCAGGTGTTCGTGTCGTACTCGTTCACCTCGGGACTCCCGGCGGGGGGCGGCACCGCATCGATGCCTCCGCCGGGCGCGACGAGGTCGAGACCCGACCCCGAGTTCGAGTACTCGGCCTGGCAGCCGCGAACCGTGGTGGCGCCCACCGAGATGACGTGGCCGGTGCGCGCCGGGTAGGCGACGGCCCTGTTGCCCTCGTTGCCCGAGGCGGCGACGGTGACCGTGCCCCTGCGGTGCGCGTAGCGGATCGCCCGCACTATGTCTGGGATCTGCGAGGCAGTGACCGACGAGTCGAACTCGAGACTCATGTTGATGACGCGCGCCCGTCGCTTCGCCGCGTAGCGAATCGCGCGGGCGATCGCGCCGGCATCGCCCGCTCCCTGAAAGTCGAGCACGCGCAGCGGCATGATCTTGACCCCATAGGCCAGGCCGGTCACGCCCTGCGCGTTGTTCGTGCGCTGGGCGATCGTGCCGGTGACGTGCGTGCCGTGGCCGTTCTCGTCGTTCGGGAAGCGGTCGTCGTCCACGAAGTCGTAGCCGCGCACGAAGCGCCGCGCGTAGAGGTCCGGGGCGCGCCGGAACGGCCCGCGGCTCTGGTAGGCGACGCCCGTGTCGAGCACCGCGACGACCACTCCGCGCCCGCCCGCGGCCTTCGCCTGGCGCGCGAGGTCCCAGGCGCGCGGCGCGTTGACCCCGGCCGCGCCCGCGAAGTTCCACTGGGTCACGTGCCACTCTCCGATGCCCCCCTGGCCCGGATCGTTGGGCATGAAGTCCGTCACGCGGGCCACCGCGTTCGGCGCCGCGTACTCCACCCCGGGCGCCTCGCGCAACTCCGCGACGGTGGCGGTGACGCTCTCTCCGTCGAGGATGCGGAGCGCTCTCGATCCGCCCGCGAGAGCGCGGGCGTCACCGACGCCGGCGGCCCTCTCGATGGCTTCCCGGTCCGCGCCTGGCTCGTAGTTGACGATCACCTCGCCCGCGACGAAGCGCGCGGAAGCGGCCGCCGGGGCCAGGGCGGCGATTGCCGCGAAGGCGGCCAGGAGCAGGGGGATCAGGCGCATTTGGGTACGGTCCACGGCGAGTGTACGTCCGTAACAACAGGAGATTGCAGCTCGAGTTGCTTACAGGGAGGCAAACTCGCGGATGCGGCGAACGGCCCTCCCACCATCGGCACGAGAGGCGTCGTTCGTGAAGGCCTGCGTCACGGGCGCTACGGGCTTCATCGGCGGCCACGTCGCGAGGGCCGCCGTCGAGCGCGGCGACGAGGTGTCCGTGACATATCGGGACAAGGCGCGCCTCGGCCGCCTCGGGGACCTCGACGTCCGGCCGGTCCGCGCCGACGTGCTCGACCGCGGGGCATTCAGGCGCGCGCTGAAGGGCGCCGACATCCTCTTCCACTCCGCCGGGTACGTCGCATCGCGGCCCGTCTCGCGCGTCTTCGAGGTGAACGTGCTCGGGGCCCGCGCGGCCGTCGAGGCCGCCGCTGCGGCGGACGTCGGCCGGGTGGTGCTCACCTCCAGCGTCGGCGGGGTCGGGCCGGTGGCGGGCGACGGCATCGGCGAGGAGGGCGACCTCTATCGCAGCGGCGCGCTCGGCCTCGTGTACGTCGACGCAAAGCACGAGGGCGAGGCCGAGGCGCTCGGTGCCGCGGCCCGCCTGGGCGTGGAGGTCGTGATCGTCAACCCCGCGTACGTGCTCGGCGTCCCCGTCGACCCGGCGCACCCCGGCGAGACCTCGACGCGCACGATCGCCCATTACCTGCGCGGGCGCCTCCCGGCCGTCGTGGACGGCGCGACCAACATCGTGGACGTCCTCGACGTCGCGAACGGCCACATGCTCGCGGCCGAGAAGGGCAGGCCGGGCGAGCGCTACATCCTCGGCGGGCACAACATCCGCTGGGCGGACTTCGTGGACCGGATCGCCGAGCTCTCGGGGATCTCGCATCCCGTGGCGATCCTGCCGTCCGAGGTGGCCGCCGTTGCCGGCGCGGCCCGGGCGGCGGGCCTTCCGGCCGTGTTCAACCCGCAGGCGTTCGCGCTGATGGCGCAGAACTGGATGTACTCGTCGAAGAAGGCGGAGCGCGTGCTCGGCTACCGGGCGAGGCCGCTCGACGAGACCCTGCGGACGACGATCGACTGGTGCCTCGGGCTGATCGAGCACGGAGCGTTCGGCGGCAGGAGGCTCTCGACAATGTCGTTCGCGTCGGCGGGCATGCGCGCGGGCGCCCGCGTGGGGCTCGTGCAGGCGATGCGGGTGGCCGAGGGCAGGACCGGCCGCCGGCTCGTCGCCGGCGCATGACGCAGCGCTTCTTTCCGCGCGACGAGTACTTCATGCGGCTCGCGCTGCGCGAGGCCGAGCGCGCGCTCGAGCACGACGACGTCCCGGTCGGGTGCGTGGTCGTGCGCGACGGGGAGGTGGTCGGCGCCGCGCCGAACGAGCGCGAGTTACGGGGCGACCCGACCGCCCACTGCGAGATCCTCGCGCTCGCCGAGGCCGCGCGAGCATACGGCGGCTGGCGTCTGGTGGGCGCCTGCGCGTACGTCACGCTCGAGCCCTGCCCGATGTGCGCCGGGGCGCTCGTCAACGCGCGCGTCGAGCGGGTCGTCTACGGCGCGCCAGATCCGAAGGCGGGGGCGGCGGGCAGCGTGCTCGACGTGCTGGGCGAGCCCCGCTTGAACCACAGGCCCGAGGTCGCGGGGGGCCTGCTCGCCGCCGAGTCCGCCGCGCTGCTCAGGGAGTTCTTCAGCGGCCGGCGCTAAAGCTCGACACATGTTCGAGCCGATAGGACGAATGATGAGGCCGAACCCCGTACATGCGTCCAGAAACGTTCAGAAACCGGAACCGGGTCCTACCGTCAGCGGCAGATGACTCGCGCACTCATCACAGCCTCCCTCCTCACCGCGGTGCTGGCCGTTCCGGCCTCCGCCGTGGCCCAGATCTCCCTACCGGGGCTCCCGCTCCCGTCCGGTGATCCGGGCGGGACGCTCACCACCGTGGTTGACGCCGCCGGGACGGTCATCGGAACGGTCGACCCGACCACGGGCGCTGTGGTCGACGGCGTCGGGAACGTGATCGGCGTCGTGGACGAGGCGACCGGGAACGTGCTCGACGGCACCGGCACGGTCATCGGCACCGTCCTCCCGGGCGGGACAGGTTCGGACGGCGGCTCCGGCGGCGACGACCCTGGCGCGCAGATGCCCCAGGCCTCGCGCCCGCTCGGCTTCACGATCCGCGCGCGGCGAGTGCAGCGCGGGCGCAGCGCCATCCGGCGGGGCGTCCTCGCGAGCTACCGCTGCACCAGGGCATGCGGGATCATCATCGAGCTGCGCGTGAGCAAGCGAGTCGCCAAGGCCGCGCGCCTCGGCTCGGGCAGGCGCTCGGTCCGGGTCGGCTTCGCGGCCGTCGCCCGCAGCGGCTATTACCGCCTCAAGCTGAGCAGCCGCTACCGCAAGCGCATCGACCGTTATGTGCGGACGGCCGAGCGGACCCGCAGCGAAGACCGCCGCGCCCGCAGCCTCCCGCTCCAGCTCCGCGGCATCGCCTTCGACGGCAGCGGCACGCCGAGCAGGCTCCGGCGCGCCACCGTCTACCTCAAGCGCTAGCTACTTCTGCCGACGCTCGCCCGCCGGCGCGCCTCGGCCGGCGGCGGGATGATCCGCACGCGCTTGCGGGCGATGCGCGACGAGTTCCCGGCCGCGTCGGTCGCGGTCATCTTCAGCAGGTAGAGCCCGAGCGGGAGGCGCGTCCCCTGGAAGCGGACGCGGTTCACGCCCGCGCGGCGCTCTCCGAGCTCGAAGGTCCGGACGACGCGCTTGCCACGCGAGCGCCCGATCGCCTGGATGTTCACGTCGGCGCGCTCCGAGAGTCGGAAGCTGAGCAGGGTCCCCGGGCGGCTGCAGCGGCGATGACGCTTGCAGAAGCGCGCCGGATTCGCCTCAAATGACGAGATCGACGGGCGGGTGGCGTCCTCCGCGGCGGGCGGGGCGTTCGGATCGATCACGTCCACGATCCCCTGCATGTCCGGATGGACCTTGCAGATGTAGCCGTAGCGCCCGGGTCGGGTGAAGCTGCGGGTGAAGCTCTCGCCGACCGCGTGGTTCACCTGGCCGGCCGACTCGCCGGGGTCGCTGTCGAAGCCCTCTGGTCCCGTCACGCTCGTGACCGAGTGGTTCGTGTCGGGCCCGTTCCAGCGCCAGGTGACGCCGTCGCCGACCTCGATGGACACCGTGTTCGGCGAGAAGGCGAAGCCGGAGATACCGACCGTCTGGCTGATGCCGGTCGCGGAGGGGGCGACGGCGAGGGCGCCCAGGCCGACCGGGATGGCGAGGGCTGACAGGAGGCGTTTACGTGTCATGTGGGTTTTGGCACCTTCCTTGGAGGGAACCTCAGACTCGCCCGGAGTATCACGGGGGTTGCCCGCGGATGTCCGGGGTCAAACAAGCAGGGGCAGGGGGCAACCGTGACTGGACGTCTTCGTTTTTCGATCTTGGTGGGCGTAGCCGCGGCGCTGTGCGCCGTCGTCCTCCCGGCCGCGACTGCGTTCGCGCAGGGGCGCGACACCCCGCGCTGGCTCTGCAGGGCGAGCGCCGCGACGCTCCAGGGGCCGGGCGGCAACCCCAAGCTGGAGCCGCTCGTGGCCGATGGCCGGCCTGAAGGGTCGACCCTCGATCCGCTTCGCCAGCCGTGTGACGACGACCAGGCCGGTGCAGACCTCGGGCTGAGCGGCACCTTCGGCGGCTCGCCGGGCTCGGCTCGCGGCAGCGGGGCGTTCGCCCGGACCGCGGTCACGCCGGATTTCGCCGAGACCCACATCACGACCGTCTCCTCCGAGGCGGGGCTCGCGAACGTGGCCGTCCGGTACGGGAGCTTCAGCCTCACCGCCACAGCCGCGACGGCGAAGGTCACCGGCCAGTGCCAGGACCGCAGTCCCGCGATCAACACGGAGGCGACCGTCACCGGCGCGACGATCAACGGCCAGGCGGTCGTGGCCGACGGCGTCGCGGAGCAGCTCGGCACGATCATCAACGGCGCGCCGCTCTTCGGGCGCGTCCGCGTGATCTTCAAGGAGCGCTTCGAGCGCTCGAACGCGAACGGCGACCCCGAGGTCGTCCAGCGGGCGATCAGGGTCTCGATCACGGACTCGAGCGGAGCCGAGGTGTTCGGTGCGGTCGTCGGCGAGGCGTCGGTCGCGCGGCACCTGAACGTCTGCGACCCGCCGCCGTTCGTCTGCCCCTCGGGCTCGACGCTTGACCTGAGTGCCGATCCGCCGGTCTGCGTGATCCGCACCGTCGTCCCCGGGCCGAACTGCCCGGAGGGCGCGACGCCCGCCAGCGGTGACCGCTGCATCGTCACCGTCGTGCTCGGCCCGCCCGGCGACCAGGGCTCGGGCGGATCGGTCCGGGTCCTCGGCGACGTCCGCGGCGCGGGCCCATGCCGCCGCGCAGGACGGGCGTTCGGCACCCAGATCGCGATCGTCGGCTCGAATCGCGGCGACCGCATCACGGGCAGCAACCGCTCCGACCGCATCTTCGTGTTCGCGGGCAACGACCGGGTCTCCGGCGGGCGCGGGAACGACTGCATCGAGGGTGGGCGCGGGAGTGACAAGCTCGACGGGTCGAACGGGACCGACTACCTGTTCGGCGACTCGGGCAACGACCTCCTCAACGGAGGCCAGCGTCGCGACCGGCTCGAAGGCGGCACCGGGAAGGACCGCCTCGACGGCGGTACAGGCCCGGACATCCTGAACGGGGGGAAGGGCAACGACCGCATCTTCGGCGGGCCCGGGAACGACCGGATGGACGGCGGCGCCGGGACCGACCAGATCAACACCGGCAACGGCCGCGACCGCGTGCGAGGCGGGTCCGGGAACGACTCGATCAACGCCGCGACCGCGGGGCCGCCGGCCAGGATCGACTGCGGGCCCGGGTTCGACACGGTCCGGATCAACTACAACGAGCGCCGCCGCCTGCGCAACTGCGAGCGCGTGTTCATCATCTCGTTGCGCCGATAGCGGCTGGGGCGGCGAGCGCTCAGCGCGCGCCGCCCGCCATCCGCCGCGCCTCGGGGAGGCTGCGCAGCCGGAGCATCGCGACGGTTCCGAGGGCGGGGCCGATGGCGAGCGGGGCGAGGGCGTAGCGCCAGCCGACCGCGTCCGCGACGGCGGGGACGAGGCGGATGCTGGCGATCGTCAGCAGGAAGCCGAGCGCGGTCTGGAGCGTGAGCACGGACCCGGCGTAGCGCGGCTCGGCCAACTCGGTGACGGCCGTCGAGAACTGGGCGGAGTCGGCGATCACGGCCGCGCCCCAGACTGCGAGGAGCACGACGAGAACCGCGAGCGGCGCCGCATAGGCCGCCATGCTGAGGAGCGCGCATGCACCGCTCAGCACCATCGCTCCGCTCGTGAGCGCCGTGCGTCCGTAGCGGTCGGCGAGGCGCCCGCCGCCGACCGCCCCCGCGAGGCCGGCGAGGCCGATCGCGCCGAATACGAGCGCGCCCGCTGTGAAGCGCTCCGCCGGCGCTCCGGCGGCCGCGGTGCTGGCCGCGACGAACGCCGGGAGCCACGCCCAGACCGCATACAGCTCCCTGCCAGGAGATGTCGCCTAGTCCCCGCACCAGGTGCGGCGACGCCGAGCCGAGCGTGAGCGCGCCGATCACGACTCCGATCGCCAGCCCGCGCCCCTGCTTGAAGTGGGTCGCGACGAGCTTCATGCCGGGCGGGTACACCCCTGCGAGGAAAGCGCCGGTCAGGAAGCGGAGCGGCAGCGCAGGCAGAAGATCGCCGGCTACCAGGATCGCGAGGTTCGTGAGCCCCGCGCCGAGAGCGGAGGCGGCGATCAGTAGGCGAGGCTCGACCCGGTCGGCCAGGTTGAGCGTCGCGCTCAGCAGACTGCCCGCGACGAACCCGGCGGGGACGGCGCTCGCGAGCCACGCGGCCCCGCCGGTCGAGAGGCCCCAGTCCTCCCGAAGCGACGGTACGACGGCGGTTGCGCTGAACCACGTCGCCAGCGCGAGGACCTCGGCGATGCCGACCGTGAGCAGGGCCCGCCGTGCGGGCGAAGGCGACACGGTCGTCGCGGGGGGGCGCCGTCAGCCCTGCGAGGCCGCCACGTACTCGTCGAGCCGCCCGCCGGCCATCTTGCGGACCTTGCCCTTCACGATCGGCGTCCAGCCGAGCAGCAGGCCTGGGGCCCCGAGGGCCTGGCGCGACCACTTGTGGAAGTTGAAGTCGTCGCGGTGCTCGACGATGAGCCCGTCCTTGAAGCGGAAGCTCGCCTGGATGTCGTTCACCACAGGGCGGCCGGTCTGGGTGAACGTGTAGTGCGCGCGCCAGTGGGCCGACCCGCGCTCCGCGCCCGCCTCGTGCTCCAGCAACTCGACCCGGAGGTCGCCCTCGGGTTCCGTGAGCATCTTCCACATCGCTCCCGCTCGGCTGCCCTTGAGGTCGGGGAAGACCGGGTCCGAGAATTGGACGTCCGGCGCGTAGCAGGCGGCCATGGCATCGCCGTCGCCCTCGTTGAAGGCGCGGTAGAAGCGCTCGATCAGCCGGGCGTTCGTTTCTGCGTCGCTCATTTGCTCTCCTGGTTCGTGTCGGTGGCCGGGGCCGCGGCAGGCGCGCCCCAGTCGTCCGCGTCGATGCCGGCGGTGGGCAGAGTCTCCTCCACCTCGACGCCGCAGGTGGCGATTATCCGCGCGACGGCGGAGTAGTAGGCGCAGCAGACGACGAGCTCGGTCGCCTGGCGGCGTCCCAGCAGGTCGAGGACCGCGGCGGTCAGCTCGTCGCCCGCGTCCACGTCGCGCGCGACGGCCGTCGCGAACCGCGCCACGAGACGGGCGTCGGGGTCGAGCGCGTCGAGGTCTCCGTTCACGGCGGCCTCGATGTCCTCGTCGGCGACGCCGACCGCGCGGCTGACGTTCTCGTGCTGGGCGCGCTCGTACTCCGACCCCGTGTCGCGCGCCACGCTGAGGATCGCGATCTGGCGCAGGCGCGCGTCGAGCTCCGCGTGCAGGAGGTTCGCCTGGCCGAGCTCGACGAGCGGCCGGAGCGCGGCCGGCGCGTTGGCGAACATCCGGACGATGTTGAGCGGTGGCAGCGCGCCCAGAAGCTCGCGGGCGTCGTCGTCGAGATCCTCGTCCGCCGGGTAGGGGATCCGGCTCACTCGGCACCGCCCGCGGAGGTCGTGACGGACGCCTCGGCGAGTCGTCTCGCCGACTCGGGATCGTGGCTCGGCGCGACGACGACCCGGTGCCGGGAGCAGAGCTCCCGCAGCTTCGCGGTCGAGCGGCGGTGCGCCTTCTCGTCCTGCGCGACGCCGTCGACCACCCCGTCGAGCAGTGCCTGCTCGGAATAGGTCGCGTCGCCCGTGATCAGGACGAGGTGGTCGGGCTGCTCGACGACCACGGACAGGTGCCCCATGGTGTGGCCGGGGGTCGGGACCAGCCGAATGGCTCCGTCGCCGGTGAGCGCGACGCTCGCCTCGAAACCCTCCCAGGGATCGCGGTCGAAGTCGAGCGTCCGCGGCGCCAGCCAGCGCGGGTAGTGCCCGTTCAGATAGCCGTTGAGGGGGCCCGTGCGGGAGAGCGCCATCGAGGCCTCGGTGGCGCTCATCACGATGTCGGTCCCCTCGAAGTGGGAGAGGCCTCCGGCGTGGTCGCCGTGCATGTGGGTCATGACGAGGCAGCGGACTTCGCCGGGCTCGATGCCGAGCGCGCGTAGCTGCGGCCCGACCTCCTCGTGGGGTTCAACCCAGCGGCGCTCGCTGGTGCGCACGAACGGGTGCCACCACGGCTGGTAGCCGGGGTCGTTTGCGTGCGAGCTCTCACCGGTGTCGACCACGATCGGGCCGTCCGGGTGCTCGATCGCGAAGCAGGTGATCGGCAGTCGCGGGGACCACTCCTTGTCGCGCAGGATGTCGAGCACGCGCGCGGGCCGGGCCTCGCGGCGCGCCTGCACGTGGCGTGTCTTGATCTGCACCTGTCCGGTCTGGATCGCGTGGACCTTCACCGGGCTCCTCCCGTCGGAAACGCAACAGCTATCGCGTTTGTGACTAAACCATCTGGCTGTCCCGCTCCTGCTGCGGCTCTTCCACGCCGTGTCCGCTTCGAGCGCCGACGCGGAGACCGACCTGGGCGACACCCCGCGGGCCTTCTGGCAGGCACGTTACGCAACTGCCGGCGAGATGGTCGCCCGCGCGATCGAGCGCGGCGATCTCTCGCCCGGTATCGATCCCCACGCGATCATCGAGCAGCTGGTGGCGCCCGCCTACTTCCGCGCGCTGGTGACCGGAGAGCGACTCGACGCGGACCTCACCCGCCGCTCGGTGCAGATGACGCTCGCGGCCGTGCGCTGACGCGGGCTCGCGGCGGCTTCCCCTGACCGCGCTGCCTGGACCCTCCGTTCACCCGCGGAGGTGCGCGAGCGCCGAGTGGGCCGCGTTCCAGCCGTTCATCCCGTGGACGCCCGCCCCCGGCGGCGTCGCCGCCGAGCAGATGTAGACGCCGGGGATCCCCGTGGCGTACGGGTCGATCGCGAAGCGGGGCCGGAAGAGGAGCTGCACCGGCGTGTTCGCCCCGGTCGCGATGTCACCGCCCACGTAGTTCGCGTTGTAGCCCGGCAACTCGGCCGTCGTGCGGACGTGCCGAGCCGCGATCCGCTCGCGGAGCCCGGGCGCGAAGCGCTCGATCTGCGCGATCAGCGCCTCGGTGGCGTCGCCCGTGTAGCCGCTCGGCACGTGGGCGTAGGCCCAGACCGGGTGGATGTCGCCGGCCGACCGGCTCGGGTCGGCGAGATACTGCTGGGAGACGAGCACGAACGGGCGCTCGGGCATGTGGCCGCGGTTGATCTCCCGCTCGGCGTGGGCTATCTCGTCGAAGCCGCCGCCCAGGTGGACGGTTCCGGCCCGCCGGCATGCATCGCTGGTCCAGGGCACGCCGCCCTCGACCGCCAGGTCGACCTTGAACGCCCCGGGGCCGTGCCGGTATCCGCGGTAGGCGCGCGCCACGCGTGCGGGGAGCCGCCCGCCCGCGATCTCGGCGACGGCCCCAGGGGCGAGGTCGAAGGCCACGACGTCCGCGTCTCCGACGTCGGCCAGCGAGCGGACCCGGACCCCGGTCTCGATCCGCCCGCCGTGCTCGCCGACGACCGCCGCGAGCGCGTCCGTGATCGAGCGAGACCCGCCGCGCGCGACCGGCCAGCCGTAGGTGTGGCAGGCGGAGATCAGGGCCGCTCCCACCGAGGAGCTCATCGGCGCGGACAGCGAGCTGAGCGCATGCGCGGCTACGCCGCCGAAGAGCGCCCGCGCCCGCTCGCCCCGGAGGGCTCGCGCGAGCAGGGCGGCCGGCATGGCCGCGCGCAGCCCAAAGCGCGCAAGCCTGATCGGGTGGCGCGGCATGTGCAGGACGGGGCGGAAGATGTCGTCGCGGAGCGCCTCGAATGCCGACCCGGTCGGCCCGAAGACCCGGCGCCACGAGGCCCCGCCCTCGCCGAGACCCCTGACGGTCTCCTCGAGCGAGCGCAGCAGGACGCCGGCGCTGCCGTCGTCGAGCGGGTGGGCGAGATCGACCTCGGGGTGGCACCACTCGAGCCCGTGCCGCTCGAGGCCCATCGCCAGCAGCGCGGGGGATCCCGCGGCCATCGGGTGGACGGCCGAGCAGTGGTCGTGGACGACGCCCGGCAGGGTGAGCTCGCTCGTGCGCGTGCCTCCGCCGATCTCTTCCTCGGCCTCGAGCACGGTCACGTCGAGCCCCTCGCGGGCGAGCGCCGCGGCGCAGGCCAGCCCGTTCGGACCGGACCCGACGACGACCGCCCGGCTCACGCGGGGGCGCCGGCCCCGGGCCGCAGGCTCCGCGTGACCCGTACCGGGAAGTCTCCGGCCTCGTCGAGCCAGGGAAGGCGCTCGACCATGTCGCGCACCTCCACCCAGCCCTCCTCGATCAAGCCGGTCGCCGCGTCGTGGATGCGGTAGTGCTGGCGCTGGATGTGCGCGGGCTGCGATTCGAGCATCACGACGCGCACCTCACCCGGCTCGAACCGGCAGCGCTCCTGTACCGCGGCGAGCAGCTGCTCGTGGTGGAGGTGGCCGTCGCCGAAGTTCCAGCCGTTCACGACGCCCGCGATCAGCTCGCCCTCGCGCACATGGTAGGCCTCGAGGTCGTCGACGGCGCGCCTCACGAGGCCGTTGAGCGCCCGGCCGTGCGAGTGCATCGAGCGGAACGCCAGCCCCTTCATGAGCAGCACCTCGGCCGTGTCGCGGTCGTAGATCCCCGCGAGCTGCTCGACCACGATCCGCGCCGGCTTCTTTATCGAGGCGTCGAGCTTCTCCTCGGCATTCGCGTCCTTGCGGAAGAGCCACTGGCTCGTCGCCCAGTTCCCGGCGTAGTAGCGCATGGCGGGCAGGAACGAGACCTTGTCCGGCCGGAAGTTGCCGAGGATCGGGATCGCGACGCTCGTCGTGACGAGCAGCGCGATCAGGAGTGGGTCGTCGAGCGTCGAGAGCGGGACGTCGCCGTAGTGGCCGAACAGGAACAGCAGCCCGAAGATCATGAACAGGTTCCACTCGAGCGGCACGGCGAGCGGGAACGTCGAGGTGATGTGGACGTGGAAGATGATCATCCCCACGAGCGCGACCGTTCCGAGGAAGCCCTTGTCCGTCAAAAACAGCGTGATGGGCAGCGTGAACTCGATCGCGGTGCCCATGTGGGCCGCGAACGCCGCGTGGCGCGACGGCCGCAGGTCCTCTGGGTGGTTCTTGTAGAGCCTCGCCTTGGCCTTGCGTGAGCGGTTCCAGGGCGTGTTGCTGATCATCACCGAGACCACAAAGGGGAAGTGGCGGTTGAGCTTCGACGAGGCGGCGCCGAGCCAGATGCAGAGCATCACGAGCTGGGCGCCGACGAAGAGGTGCTCGAGCGGGAACAGGAAGATGATGAGCATCGGCCCGTAGACCTCGGGACGCGCCGCGAGGAACGAGACCTTGTCGCGCAGGCCGAGCAGGGCGAGCAGGGCGAGCAGGGCGCCGACCGCGACGGGATCGAGGCGGCCGGCCGCGGTGCCCGCGACGGCCTCGCCGTCGGAGACGAGCAGGAACGCGGTCGCGGCGAGCACGCCGGCGTAGAGCAGCACGTCCACCGGCGTGCGCGTGGACCCGGCCATGAGCGGGACGTGGCGCGGCCAGGGCGGCAGCCGCACGGTCCCGCGCCGGAGCCAGTAGAGGATCCCGCCGATCGGCGGGACGAAGCGGAAGGTGAGCGGCATCGATCCGCAGCCGAGGCCGATCACCTCCCACAGGACGAGCCAGGCGACGACCTTCTGGAAGACGATCGGCTCCGTCCACCAGTCGCCGAGGTCTGTGAGCCCGCCGATCCCGGGGGTGGTCGCCGCGATCAGGAGGAAGCCGCCGGCCGAGAAGACGACGAGCTTGACGACGTACAGGAGGTAGATCGCGGAGGGGGTGCCGAAGCCGTTGACCGCCCAGTCCTGGGCGAGCGGCTTGATCCGGTCGAGGTGCGGCTGCTTCTTCCACTCCTCGACGTCCACCGGCGGGGGCTCCGGCGTCAGAAAACCCATGCGACTCTCCTCTCCCTGTGTGCGCGGCCGGGGCCGCGTGCCCACCGTACCCTCGCCGCGGCCTGCGCGTTTAGCCCGCGCCACGCCGGGTAACGGGAACTACTGCCGAGTCCAACCCTCACCCGGCGACCGACCGGCGACACCAGTCTCACCAAACAACCAGGAGATGTGCTCATGACAGGATGTCAGAGATCTCTTGTGTTCGCCGTCGCGGCGCTCGCGGCCGGCGCGGCACAACCCTCTGCAGCGATGGCCCAGACGAGCGAGGATGCGCGCTGGACCTGCAGGGCATCGGCGGGCTACGTGGCCGCGCCGGGCCGCGACAGGATCGAGCCGGTCGTGGCGAACGGCAGCTCGCGCACGTCGGTCGAGTCGGCGGACCGCGCTCGCTGTGCGGACGACAACGGCGGCTTCAACGAAACCCCAGTTTCCGGTCCAACCGGGAAGGTGACGCTGCAGGGGCCGTTCGCGCGCACCGCGATCGAGCCCGACACCGGCTCCACCCGCGACCAGCAGGTCGCTGCGGCGGCCGGGGCGGCGCGCGTGCGAGTCGAGAACGCGGACGGCAGCTTTGTGCTCGAGGCGGAGGGCGTGTACGTGCAGGCGGTCGGCTCGTGCGCCTCGCTCGGGCCGGTGTCGAGCACGGTCGCGAAGGTCACGATCAACGGGCAGGCGGTTAGTCCCGACTCGACGCTCGAGACGGTCGGTAACGGCCTCAACGGCAGCCCGCTGGGCGGCCTGATCAGAGTGTTCTTCAATCGCACAGTCGTGGAGGGAGACTCCTCGACGGCCGATGAGGCGGTCATCCGCCGGGCCGTCCACGTCCAGATCCTCGACGGCGGCGGAAACGTGATCCTCGAGGCGGTCGCCGGCGAGGCGAAGGTCGACCGCCACGGTGCGACGTGCGCGCCCGCGGACGGCGCGGGGACGGGGGGCAGCTGCCCGACCGGGACGACCTTCGACCCGACGAGCGGGTTCTGCGTGCGCATCGAGGTCGTCGCGCAGAACGCGGACGGCAGCTGCCCGGCGGGCTCCCAGCGCCAGGACGACGGGGCCTGCGTGCGCTTCGTGCCGGTGATCGCCCCCAGCGGCGCGCAGCCGCCGGGCGGCGGGAACGTCGCGGTGCTGCCGCTTCAGGACGTGCGGGGGCGCTCCAGTGGGCCCTGTCGCAACCACCGCTTCGGGCGCCAGTTCGCGATCGTCGGTACCAGTCGCCAGGATCGCATCACCGGGACCAACCGCTCCGACCGGATCTTCCTGTTCGGGGGCTCCGATCGCGCTTCGGGAGGCCGCGGCAACGACTGCCTCGACGGGGCGCGCGGCAACGACCAGCTCGACGGCGGCACCGGCATGGACTTCCTCTACGGATCGTCCGGCCGCGACGTCGCGAACGGAGGATCGGGCCGCGACCGGATCATCGGCGGACCGGGCAACGACAAGCTCACCGGCGGCTCCGGGCACGACCTGATC
>DATMJO010000040.1:0-3389 GCA_035553855.1 Thermoleophilaceae bacterium
GTACATGGACCGCGGCGATCTCGTCCCCGACGAGGTGATCTGCAAGGTGATCATGGACCGGATCGACCGGCCCGAGGCCGAGGACGGCTTCCTGCTCGACGGCTTCCCGCGCAACCGCGAACAGGCCGACATCCTCGGCGAGGGGCTCGACCGCCTCGGACGGCGCCTCACGGCGGTGCTGCACATCGAGACTCCGGACGAGGAGGTCATCCGGCGGCTGTCGGGCAGGCGCGTCTGCACCAAGGCGGGCCACGTCTACCACGTCGAGTTCGACCCGCCGAAGCACGAGGGCGTCTGCGACCAGGACGGCTCACGGCTGATCCAGCGCGACGACGACAAGGCGGAGACCATCCGCCACCGCCTGGGCGTCTACCACGAGCAGACCAAGCCGCTGATCGAGTACTACGAGGAGCGCGGCGTGCTGCGGCGCTTCGACGGCTCGCGCACGCCGGCGGAGGTCCACGACCACATCCGTGCGACGCTCGCGACGCTCAAGCTCGAGGACGAGCTCTAGGGCGATGATCATCCGCAAGACACCGGAGGACATCGACAAGATGGCGGCCTCCGGGGCGATCGTCGCGCGCTGCCTCCAGCTGATGCGCACCAAGGCCCGCCCGGGCGTCACCACGCTCGAGCTCGACGACGCCGCCGAGAAGTTCATCCGCTCCCAGGGCGGCGAGCCCGCCTTCCTCGGCTACCGCGGCTTCCCCGGCTCGATCTGCGCCTCGCCCAACTCGATGGTGGTCCACGGGATCCCCGGCAGCTACGAGCTCCAGCGCGGTGACATCCTCTCCGTGGACGTGGGCGTCGTGCTCGACGGCTGGGTCGGTGACGCCGCGATCACGATCCCGATCGGGCCGGTCCAGCCGGTCGCCCGGAAGCTGCTCGACACGACGCGCGCCGCGCTGTTCGCCGCCGTCGAGCAATGCGTGGCGGGCAACCGCCTGGGCGACATCTCGTCGGCCGTCCAGCATCGGGTCGAGGCCGACGGCTTCGCCGTGATCCGCTCGCTCGTCGGCCACGGCGTGGGGCGGGACATGCACGAGGACCCGCAGATCCCGAACTACGGCAAGCCGAACACGGGCCCCCGGCTCGAGCCGGGCATGGTGTTCGCGATCGAGCCGATGGTGAACGCCGGCGACCACCCGATCCGGATGGGCTCGGACAACTGGTCGGTCTACTCGCAGGACGGCTCGCTCGCGGCGCACTTCGAGCACACGGTCGCGATCACGCCCGAGGGCCCGCGCATCCTCACGCCCTGGCACCTCGAGGAGAACGAGGAGCGCGCCGCATCCTAGTCTGCGGGCCGGCGCCGCGCCGGCCTTCCGCCTCAGGCGGGTCCGCGCGGAGGTGCCGCAGGCCGGCAACCGCGACCTGCAGATCCGCCTGCCGCGCAGGGCTCTCGCCGCCGCGAAGCAGGCGCCCCGGAAGCGCCGGCGCCTGGTCGATAGGATCACCGTCACGGCGCAGGACGCGGCCGGGAACCTGACGACTGCGCGACGCTCCGTCCGCTTGTACTCCTAGCCCAGCCGTCAGGCCTCTGACCGCGCCCTGCTGCTACTCTTCCCGGTCGCGCTTTGGAGCCGTCTCCTGGGCTTTGAGGCTGTCCCTTTCGAGTAGAAAGTTGCGAAGCGAATGAAGGTCCGAGCTTCGGTGAAGCCGATGTGCGAGAAGTGCAAGATCATCCGCCGCCATGGCGCGGTTCTCGTGATCTGCAGCAACCCCCGGCACAAGCAGCGTCAGGGGTAGCGGGCGGATGGCGCGAATCGCAGGGATCAACATTCCGCTCAACAAGCGGGTCGAGATCGGCCTCACCTACATCTACGGAGTAGGCCAGTCCACGTCGGCGAAGGTCCTCGGAGAGACGGGCGTCAGCCCCGACACGCACGTGCGCGACCTCACCGACGACGAGATCGTCAAGCTCCGCGAGGCGATCGACAACCTGACGGTCGAGGGCGACCTCAGGCGCGAGCGCTCGCAGAACGTGAAGCGCCTCATGGAGATCGGCTGTTACCGCGGCCTGCGCCACCGGCGCGGCATGCCGGTCAACGGCCAGCGCACCAAGACGAATGCCCGCACCCGCAAGGGCCCGCGCCGGATGGCGTCGGGCGGCGGCAAGAAGAAGGTGAGGAAGCACTAGGTGGCCCAGCAGCGTCCGGGCAGGCAGCGGGGACGGCGCAAGCCGCGCAAGAACATCCCCGTCGGCCAGGCCCACATCAAGACAAGCTTCAACAACACGATCGTCTCGCTGACCGACCGCGAGGGGAACGTCATCGCGTGGGAGTCCGCCGGCGGAGCCGGCTTCAAGGGCTCCCGCAAGTCGACCCCGTTCGCCGCGCAGGTCACGGCCGACGCCGCCGCGAAAAAGGGCATCGAGCACGGCCTTCAGAAGGTCGAGGTGTTCGTGAAGGGCCCGGGCTCGGGCCGCGAGACCGCGATCCGCTCGCTCCAGGCCGCAGGCCTCGAGGTCACGGGCATCCGCGACGTCACCCCGCAGGCCCACAACGGCTGCCGCCCGCGCAAGCGGAGGAGGGTCTGATGGCTCGCGACGCAGGCGCACAGTGCAAGCAGTGCCGCCGTGAGGGCACGAAGCTCTTCCTGAAGGGCGAGCGCTGCCTGACCGACAAGTGCGGCGTCGAGCGGCGCGCGTACCCGCCGGGCGACCATGGCCGCGGCCGCCAGAAGCAGTCCGAGTACCGCGTGCAGCTGCGCGAGAAGCAGAAGGCCCGCCGCTACTACGGCGTGCTTGAGAAGCAGTTCCGCAACTACTACGCGAAGGCCACCCGCCAGCCGGGCGTCACCGGCGCGAACCTGCTGCGCCTGCTCGAGACCCGCTTCGACAACGTCCTGGTGCGCCTCGGATTCGCGGCCTCGCGGCGCCAGGCCCGGCAGCTCATCCTGCACGGCCACTGGACCATCAACGGCCGCCGGGTCAACGTGCCCTCGTACCAGGTGCGGCCCGACGAGGTCATCGCCATCAAGCCTTCCAGCGAAGCGCAGAAGATCGTGCGCGACGCGACCGAGCTCACGTCGGCTGTGCCGGCCTGGCTCGAGGCAGACCACGACGGACTTACGGCGAAGGTGCTGCGCCTGCCGGAGCGCGAGGAGATCCTCGTCCCGGTGCAGGAGCAGCTCATCGTCGAGCTGTACTCGAAGTAACCGCCTCCCCCGCCGGTCCGCGCCGCGTTGCGCGCTCCTGGCGGGAGGATTTCGACGCGAAGGAAGCCATGTCCACGCTTGAGTTCCAGTCCCCCAGCATCTCGGCCGAGAAGGTCGAAGGAAATCGCGGTCAGTTCACGATCGAGCCGCTCGATCGCGGGTTCGGCTACACGTTCGGCGCATCGCTGCGCCGCGTGCTGCTGTCCTCGCTTGCGGGCGCGGCCGTGACC
>DATMJO010000041.1:0-3179 GCA_035553855.1 Thermoleophilaceae bacterium
GCATGTGGCTCCTGTTCCGGTCCGGCCCTCGCGCTGGAGAGGCGATCCAGGTGGTCGGCGAGGGCTTCAGCGTCGGGCGGGACGGGGCCTGCGACCTAACCCTCGACGACGGGAAGCTCTCGCGCCGGCACGCCCGCATCAGCGCCCGGCCGGACGGCACCGCGGTCCTCGAGGATCTGGGCTCGACCAACGGCACCTACGTGAACGCCTGGCGCGCCGACCGGCCGGTGCTGCTCCAGGGCGGCGAGCAGATCCAGTTCGGGGACACGCTCCTCGGCGTGTCGCGCGAGCCCCCCGCCGGCCAGGGACAGACCCAGACGGGCGTCGCGGTGATCGCGCCCGGCGCGCGGCCCCCGCCTCCCCCGCGGACGCAGTCGTCGGTCCAGCGGCTGATGCTCCAGCGCTCGGTGCGGCGCCTGACGCTGGTAGCGACCGCCGCGGTCGCGCTCGCCGTCACGGCGATCGTGCTGGCGCTCACCGGCGCGCTGTCGGGCGACGACGAGGAGCGCCAGGGCGTCGAGGACATCGTGGAGCGCCTGCGGCCCTCGACCGCGGACATCACCGCGCTGCGCGACGGGACACCGTTCTCCGGCGGCACCGGCTGGGTCTACGATGCCGAGGAGGGCCACGTCGTCACGAACTACCACGTCGTCAACGGCGGGGACTCGTTCCGGGTCCGGATCGACGGCGACGAGCAGGAGGCGACGCTGGTCGGGGCCGCGCCCTGCGAGGACCTGGCGGTGCTGGAGGTGGAGGAGCGCGACGACCTCGTGACGCTGCCGCTCGCCGAGGACCAGGACGACCTGCGCGAGGGGCAGACGGTCGTCGCCGTCGGCTTTCCCGGGAGCGCGTCGTCCCGCAGCAACCTCACGACGACCACGGGCGTCGTATCGGTGGTCGAGACCTCCTTCGACGACGTGAGCGTGGACACCCCGCACTACCGCAACGTGATCCAGACGGACGCGGCGATCAACCCCGGCAACTCCGGCGGGCCGCTCGTGAACCTCGACTCGGAGCTCGTCGGCGTGAACACCGCCGTCCGCACGGTGGACTCGCAGGGCGCCCGCATCATCCAGGGCCAGGGCTACGCGATCGGCGTGGACCGCGTCGAGCAGATCGTGCCCGACCTCGCCGACGGTGACTCGATCGGCTGGACCGGGGCGGGCCTCGAGTCGAGCCTCACCCGCGAGGGCGTGCCGCCCGGCCTGCTCGTCACGAGCGCCGCCGAGGGGACGCCCGCGGCCGAGGCCTTCGGCGACGCGGGCCCGCTGCTCGTGACCGCGATCGACGCCCGCCCCATGGACGGCACCCTCGCGGCCTACTGCGCGGCGGCGGGCCGCGGCGAGCGAGGGGACACGGCGATCTTCACGGTGAGCGACGGCACCCAGGCAGCCCGCGTGCGCGTGGGCTTCGAATGAGAAAGAGGTGCCAGGGACCGTTCTTGCACCCGGGAAGAAGGTGCCAGGGACCTTTGTTGCACCCGCCTCCTGCTAGGGGCTGACGGCGGGGTCGGCGATGCACGGGGCATCGCCGCAGACGTCGACCACCGAGCCGCCCGTCCGCAGGAAGTGGTGCTTCTGCAGCCGCGCCGCCGCCTGCCTGCGCGGGTGCTCGTGGGGATCCTTGCCCGAGTGGTTCGCCGTGTTGGTGATCGGCGGGATCGGCGAGCCCGAGTCCCACCAGACGAGCACGGAACCGTCCCAGTCGTCGCCCGGCATCGGAGCGATGTCGTAGAACGGATCCGAGTCGCTGTGCCGCCCGGCGGCCACCAGCGGGTCGTTCAGGACGCGCGCGCCGATCGTGCGCGCCTCGACCTCAGTCGTCACGGGCGCCACTTGGTGGTCGCCGAGCGCGACGTGCATGAGGACCTTGTGAGCCGGTGTGTTCGGCAGCGGCTCGCTGGTCATGTGCTGCGCGTAGCCGTTGGCCTCGGCGCGGTCCCAGAGGAGCTGCATGACCGAGAAGACGAGCTGGCGCTCCCTCTCGTCCGGGTAGGTCGTGTAGACGAACGTCGAGAAGCCGTAGGCGGTGCTCTGGTTCTGGACCAGCTC
The DNA here is from genome assembly GCA_035553855.1 of Thermoleophilaceae bacterium. Taxonomy (GTDB): domain Bacteria; phylum Actinomycetota; class Thermoleophilia; order Solirubrobacterales; family Thermoleophilaceae; genus JBBDYQ01. The sequence continues at coordinate 2,052 of DATMJO010000041.1, forward strand.
GAGCGGGGTCGGGCCGACGAAGTCGCTCGACCGCTGCAGCAGCGTCGAGTAGTTCATGCCCGGCACGCCGAGCACGGCGCGCTCGTGGTCGACCGCGACCGCCGTCAGCGCCCCGCCGATTATCCCGCCCTGGCTGTTGCCGTCGTAGAACAGCCGGCTCGTGTCGAGGACGGACTCACCCTCGGACTGGAAGGCGGGGTCGGACGAGAAGCCGCCCGGGTGGATCATCGCCCGGCCCAGGACGAGGAAGTTCAGCATCCCCTGCTGGACCCGGTCCGCGAGCATCCCGAAGTTCGAGAGGTCAGGAATGATCAGCCCGGCTGTCACCGGCAGGTCCTCGGACGACATGCCGTCCCAGTCGGTCCCGCAGAAGACGAAGTTCCGCTCGTTGCCGAGCTGCTTGAGCTGGCCCTGGTTGAGCTCGCCGGTCGAGCCGAACAGACCATGCCCGTAGAGCGACGCGCGCGCGCGTACCGCCCCGGGACCGTCGGTGGCCGAGCGCGGGATGTTGCAGCGGAAGTTCGCCTCGACCTTGCCGCGAACGGCCCGCACCGGATCGCCGTCCGGGCCGATCACGAAGCGGTTCCCGGGCGCGCAGTTCGCGCCGCCGGAGAGGAAGCACGGCACGTCGACCGTCCCCTCGACGATTCGCGCGAGGCGCGGGTCGGGGTTCTCCGTCACGCTCGTCACGCGGAACGCCGGAGCCGATCCCTGCACGGTCAGGTCGCCGAGATTCGTGTCACCCAGTTCCGCGAACGCGCGGTCGCGTATGGACAGCATCCTCCCGGCCAGCGAGTCCGCGCTCGCGACGGTGAAGTCCCAGGCGAGGTAGAGGCTCTCGCGCTCGATCCCGGCGAGGTCGAGCCGCGCGAAGATGTCCTCCATCTGGCCGCGACGGCCGCGCGCGCCGGGCGCGGGGTTGTCGCGGAACGAGCGGAACGCGGCCGAGGGCTCGATAGCGCCGCCCCCTGCATCCTTCATGCCGCGCAGGGCGACGATGTAGCGGTGGCCCTCGAGGAAGTTCTTCGCAGGCCGGATGATCAGCGTGCGGTTGGCCGGGTCGGGCGGGTTTGAGTCGATCTCGGTCCAGATCAGATGCCGCTGGCCGGTGTCGGCGTCGATCACGAC
>DATMJO010000042.1:0-5037 GCA_035553855.1 Thermoleophilaceae bacterium
GCCCACGCGCGCCTACATCGACGACCTGCCGAACGCCACCGTCCCCGGCGCCCCGCGCCCCGACACGCGCACCGGCGCGGTCGTGGCGGCGCCGCGCGCCAGCGCCCTGTCCGAGTGGATCGTGCGCGAGACGGCGGGCGAGTAGACGACGAAGCAGCCGCCCGCGAGGTCGTAGCGGTCATCCGTGCCGGGGGTGTGTGGCTGTATCGGCGAGAGCGGGGACGGGGAGGGCAGCGTGAGGGCGTCGTACCCGCGCGGTGCCGAGACCGCGTGCGATCCCGAAGCGAGCGCATCCGCGGTCAGCGCGGCCGTGCCGAGCGAGACGGCGAGCGTGACGCGCAGTGCGCCGTTCCCCAGAGTCCCAAATCGCATCGATGCCCTCCCGTGGCCCCCACCCCGCGGCCCGTATCCTGCGCTCCTCGCGCGGCTGTGGGGGCCGCGGCAGGCGATGATGCCGGTTCCATGCGTTTTTCCGACCTCTTCCGGGGTAGTGCCGGGGCCATGAGCCGACTGCTCACCGCGTAGCTCCCTCCGTCGACTATGTCGGCCCCCGTGGCGCCCGCGACGAGGATCTGGTTGCTGCCGCTCCCTCCGTTGATCGTGCCCCGATCGACCCGCTGAGGGTGAGGATGCCGTTGCTGCTGCTCCCATTCGCGTTGCGCCTGGCCGTGTAGGTGGCACGCCGTCGGGCGAGACCTGGGACGTGGCCGCGTACGCGTGCGTGCCGGGGGGACGATCCGGGTGCGGCTCTAGCCGCCCGCGAGGAGCTCGGTTCCGCACCGCTCCGCCTCCGCTCCAAGCGGCAGCCCGCCTGGGCACGTCACCTGGACTCGCACGCCGACGCCGGTCAAGGCGAGTCCACCCCGGGCTGACGATCGGCCTCGCGCCGCTCCAGCCCGACGCGCGCCCCGGACTTGCGTGGTGGGCGCTTCCGTGTGACCGTGGTCAGCGGATGAGGGCGGGTGCCACGAAGATCGCGCGGCCGACGTTGGCGCAGCGGCTGTGCGTCGCGCTCGACCGCGGCGCGCTGTTCCTGATTGCGCCGGCGGGCTCCGGGAAGACGATGGCGCTCGAGGAGGCGCTCGCCATCCGGGGCGGTGGCGTCGCCAGGGTCAGGTGCACGCCCATGGACCGCGACGCGGGCCGGCTGCTCGACCATCTCGTCGAGGTCCTTCGCGTGGGTGCCCCGGGAATGGCCGACGTGATCGGAGACAAGCTCGCGGGGGCGTTCGGACCGGTCGACCCGGGGGCTGCCGTGCGTGAGCTCGTTGGAGAGATCGAACGCCTGATCATCGATCCGCTCACGATCGTCTTCGACGACGCCGAGCACGTCGCCGACGATCGCGCCGCCGCGGAGATCGTCGGGGCCATGGTTGTCAGCGAGAGCCCGGCGCTGCGCGTCGCGGTCGCGTCGCGGCGGCCGCTCCCGCTGCGACTCGCGAAGCTGCGAGCGGCCGGCCGCCTTACGGAGATCGGCGGCGCAGCCCTCGCGTTCAGTGCGGGCGAGTGCGACGAGCTGCTGCGGCTCGGCGGTAGGCCGGACGTGACCGAGGCGGAGGTGCGGGCGGCCATGGAGATCACGGAAGGCTGGCCGCTCGGGCTCGGGCTCGCGCTCGCCGCAGACGGGCCCGGTGGCGGCGTCATAGCTGCGCCCGGGTCGCTCTCCGAGCTCTCGGCGTTCCTCTCGGAGGAGGTGCTGGACGGTCTCGACGCCGACTTTCGCCGCGAGCTGCTGAAGTCGAGCCTGCCGCGCGAGCTCACGCCGCGGCTCACCGCGGCGCTCGGACTCGACGGTCGCTTCCTCGACCTCGCGGTCAGTCGAAATCTGTTCCTGCGCCCACTGGACGGCAACGCGCACGACGGCGACAGCAGGCTCGCCTACCATCCGCTCTTCCGGGAGTTCCTGCTCGAGCGCCTCTCGGACGAGTTCGACGTGCCAGAGCTTCGCCGGCTGCACGCCGACCTGGCGGCGGCGATTGGCGAGGAGCGTCCGCTGGAGGCGGTGCAGCACTGGTTGGCCGCGGGCCGCGAGCCCGAAGCGGTGAAGACGATCGGCCGCCACAGCCAGCCGCTCGTGCGCAGCTCCCCGGACGTCGTGCGCGATTGGATCGAGGGACTGTCGCCTCGGGCGCGATCGGAGCCCGCCATCCAGCTCGTCGAGAGTCAGGTCGCCATGGGCGAGGGGCGTCACGCTCACACGCTCGAGCTCCTGCGCGCCGCCATCGAGGAGTGGAACCGCCGCGGGACCAGAGCGGTCTGGACGGCTCGCTTCGCCCTCGCGCAGACGCTGATCGTGCTGGGCCGATTCGACGAGGTGCCGCAGCTCGCGGAGGGGTGCGACGGGCCGGATACGGCTGAGGTGGTTGCGGCGCCGATGGTCGCTTTGTGGGCGGCGATCGCCATCGGCGGCACTGGTCGACGCGTGGAGGGCGAGGAGCTGCTCGAGCGCGGCCTCGCTCACCCGCTCGGGTACCTGCTCGAGCCGGTCGCGATCGCCTTCCGGGCGTTCTACGTGGACTGGCACGCCGGCCGTTTGGACGATGCACTCGCAGGGGCGCAACGCGCCATCGCGCGGATGGAGGAGCAGGACCCGGTGCGATGGCTCCCCTTCACCCTCTGGTACGCGGCGTACGTTCACGAGGCCCGCGGCGAGGACGCGACCGCGGTGGCGCTGCTCGAGCGGTCCCGCGAGGCAACGCGCAGCTACGGCCTCGGCGCCTACCCCGCGGCGGTGGCGAGCGCGATCAAGGCCGGGTGTGACGCGCGGGCGGGCCGCCTGGCCGATGCCGAGGTCGAGCTGGCGCGTGCAGCGCCACACGTAAGCGCCACCTGGCACGGATACGACCTCGAGCTGGCGCGCGCCGAGCTCGCGGCGCGACGGGGCGATGCCGGGGAGACGCTGGCGGCGGCGGAGCGTGCCCACGTGCTCGTCGAGCGCGGCTATCTCGGGGAGCGGCTGCGGGCCGCAACCCTGCTTGCGCCGCTGCTGGCCGGGGCTGGCGTCCGCGCCCGGGCGCGGGCGGTGGTGGACGGCGCGCTCGCCGCCTGCCGGGGAGAGGCCCGCGCGCCGCGCCTGCTCGCGCTGCGCGCGTGGCTGCGCGATCTGGAGGGCGACGGCGGCGCGCTGGAAGACCTCCGCGCGGCATGGGAGCAGGCAGGCGATCAGGCGCGCTACCTGCTGCGCGGCGAGTGGCCCCGGATCGAGCGGCTCGTCTGGGAGGCGGTTGAACAGGGCCTGCTCGATCCGGGCGAGGTGGTCGCGGCGCTCGGACAGGCGTTCCCGGCCGGCGACGCCCTGCTCGACCTGCTCGGTCACCCCGTCGCCGCCGTCCGGCGCGCGAGCGCCGCCGCCGTGGCCCTGTCCGGGCATCCGCACGCCGCTGCCCGACTGGCGGATCTGGCCGCGGACCCCGACCCTGTCGTGGCCGCCGAGGCCCGTCGCGGTGCACGGCGGCTCGTGGACGCGCCGCCGCCCCTCGCCTTCACCCTGTTCGGCGGCTTCGCGCTGCGTCGCGGCGGCCGCGAGGTGGGGGAGGAGGAGTGGGAGCGCCGGATAGCGGCCCGGCTCGTGCGCTACCTCATCGTGCACCGCGACGCCACGGTCCCCGAGGATCTGCTGTTCGAGGCGTTCTGGCCGGAGAGGGACACGGCATCGGCGCGCCGCAGTCTCCAGGTCGCGGTATCTGCGGCCCGGGCGGTCCTCGACCCCCCGGGCGCGGCTCGTGGCCGGCTCGAGACGCGGGAGCGCTCATACCGGCTGACGCTGCGTCCCGGCGATGTCGTGGACACCGACCTGTTCGATGAGGCGGCGAGGACGGCGCTCGCCGAGCGCGGGACGGACCGCGTCGCGGTGCTCCGCAGCGCCGTTTCCCTTTGGGGCGGCGATCCGCTCCCGGAGGAGCGCTACGAGGGCTGGTCCGTGGCGTGGCGCGAGCGCCTGATCGATCTCCATGGCGAGCTGCTCGCGGCCCTCGCCCAGTCGTGCTTCGCCGTGGGCGACCCCTTCGGCGCGGCCGCCGCCGGGCGCCGGCTCGTGGAGCTCGATCCGCTCAGCGAGGCGGCGCACCGCACGCTCATGACCGCCTACGCGCGAAGCGGTCGGCGCGGCCACGCGCTGCGTCAGTTCCTCGACTGCCGCCGCGCGCTCGTCGAGGAACTCGGCGTCGAACCGGCCGAGGAGACCGCCCGGCTTCAGGGGGCCATCCTCGCCGGCGAACCCGTGTGAGGATCGCGTGAGCGCCGTGGCATAGCGTCGCCACGATGGTCCCGCGACGCACCTACATCGTCTCGGTCCACGAGCAGGAAGGGGACGTCCTGCTCGAGGACGTCCGCACCCGGCGCCGCGTCCGGCTCGCCGACCTCGCCGAGATCGGGGAACAGATCGCACGCTGGCTCGAGCAGGACGCACGCAATCCAGCCCCCCCGTCCATCCAGGAGAGGGCGTCATGACGACACGACGCACATGCACCACTCTCACGCGCCTGGTCGCCGTCGCCGCGGCTCTCGTGGCGTGGCTCGCCATGGCCGCCGAGGCCTCCGCCGCGACGAATACCTTCCAGGGTCCCGGCGACCAGTGGAACGCCGCGGGCAACTGGAGCCAGGCATCCGTTCCGGACGCGACCGACGACGTGGTCATCCCGTCGAGCAGGGCGGTCGTGCTCGACACGACCGCGGGCGAGGCCAACAGCCTGGACCTCGATGGGCAGCTTCACGTGAGCGGGACGAGCCTCACGCTCGGCGCCGGCACCTCCTCCATAGGCGGCAGCCTGCAGATCACCGGCGGCGGTACCGTGGCGCTCAGCGCCGTGACCACCTGGAGCGGCGGGGGGATCAGTTTCGGCGGCGGTGGCGGGACGCTGCATGTGGGGGCGGGCGATGTGCTCGGCATCACCGGTGCCGATCTCGTGTCGCTGAACTTCGGCGGCGGGCTGTGGCGCAACGACGGCACCGTCAACCGCACCACGAGCGCGACCACGGCCCAGATCGGCGTGCCGTTCGAGAACGACGGGGCGGTGAATGTGAACACGGGCACGCTCG
>DATMJO010000043.1:0-4865 GCA_035553855.1 Thermoleophilaceae bacterium
GCAGCACCCCGAGCGAGTTGTCGATCCCCTCGAGCCCGTCGAACACGATCGTCCCGCCCGACATCGTCAGCCGTAGCCGCCCACCCGCCGGCACGTAGAGGTCGGTCGGGTCCAACCGCACGGAGACCGGGAACGGCACGCCAAGAGGCGCCAACGATCCAGAGCGCTGCCTGAAGCGCGACCCGTCCAGCGGCGCCAGGTGCTGCGCCGAGCGCAGCCCCACCGCCCACGCCTCCGGGATCGTCCGCTTCCCGTCCGGCCCGAGCGCCTCGATCTTCACCGCGAAGTGCGCATCCGGCCGGTCCAAGCGCACCCACGCGTCCAGAACCGGCTGTCCGACGATCTCGAGCGGCGACGACAACGGGGGCGTCTCCCACACCGCGAAAGTCCCGGGCGCGTACCTGAGCCGGTCGTCGTCGAACTCGTTCGTCCCCTCCACATACGAGGTCGACCCGCCAAGCTCCGAGGCCCCCAGCACGCCGCCCGGCCCGAGCGCAAGCGATCCCGAAGAGCCGCCCACGCCCGGCCACTCGCCCTCCGCCCGCCACTGCCCGTCGGAGCGCTGCACCTGCGCCACCGGCCAGTCCGACACCGGTGAGGCGCCGGGCGCGGAGGCCTCCACGCCCTTCAGATACCGGTCGAACCACGCCGGCACCATCCCGTCCATCACGTCGGCCCGCTCCCAATCCAGACGTGGGCTCGAGTAGGAAGGCCCGTTCGCCGTCATCCGGTCCGGCAGCTCGTGGTCGAACCAGCCGAACACGCCCTTGTGCGGCGTCGTCTCGGGGATCTCGTCGAAGAGCCCCGGCTGCTGGTTCGCCGCCACCCGCCGGTCCGCGTGCCCGTGGAACATCAGCGTCGCGGCCTCGAGCCGCTCCAGGTTCCGCGTGTGGTCGCGCGCCTCGTAGTGCTCGGTGTAGTTCCCCGACGTGTCGAGCGACCCGAAGAAGACCGACGGCTGGCACGGCACCTTCTCCGCCAGCTTCCCCGGCCCGCCCGCGGGGCCGCCGGTGCCGAGCGAGTCCTGCCCGAAGTACTTCGCCGCCGACCCCGTCGCCTGCAGCACGTGCGGCACGCCGTCGTGGTGGAAGAACTCGTAGGCGGAGGCCACCGGCGCCCCCACCACCATCGCCTTGAGATACGACAGCCGCGCCCGGTCGGGCCCCGTCGCCGTGGCGATCTGCGTCGCCCCCGGATACGACACCCCGATCGTCCCCACGTTCCCGTCCGAGAAGGGCGCCGTCCCCGCGTGCTCAACGATCCGCGCCCCGTCCGAGACCTCGGCGTCCCCGGTCTGCTCGACGCATCCGCCCGAGCCGCCCGTCCCGCGCACGTGCGCCTGCATGAACGCGTAGCCGCGCTCCACGAGAAACGGCATCGCGTAGTTCGCTCTCCCGGGCGAGAGATACGGGGAGTAGTGGACGACGACCGGCACGCGCGCGGGCGGCACGTGCTCGTCCGAAGCGGCGGGCAGCCAGGCCTCCACGTACAGGGACGTCCCGTCCGCGGCCGTCACCGTGCCGCGCTGCAGCGCCGGGTTCGCCGACGGCGGCGCGATCCCGTACACCGCCTGCGACACGGGCTCGGGCCGGAACGGCTCGCCCTCGTCGGGCGCGGACGCGGCGAGCGCGGCAGCGGGCAGCGCAGCCCCCGCCCCGAGCGCGCATACAAGAAAGAAATGCCGAAGGCCCCCCGCCATCAGGCGAGGGATGATCGCACGCGGCGCAAGCGCGCGCGCCGCCTCAGCGGCCCCCCCGGCTTCCACACCTCGGACACGGTCGAGGTGCTGTTCGTCGCCTCCGGGTCGTGCGTGATGGAGCCGGACGACGGCGCGACGGCCGAGCTGCACACGGGTGACACGCTCGTCCAGAGCGGCACGCGCAACGCCTGGCGCAACCCGGGCAGCGAGCCCTGCCGGCTCGTCGGCATGCTCGCGGGGGCGCACCGCGCTACTTCTTGACCCCGCGTCAAAGGCTGGCGGCACCCGCACCCCCCTGGTTAGGATCGCCGGGAGCGCATCGCGAAGCCGAACCGGGAGAACCACTGTGAACGAGCAGCAGCTGGCCGAGAGCTACGACGTCGCCGTCCTCGGCGGAGGCCTCGCGGGGTTCACCTGTGCGCTGCAGATCAAGCAGGCGCGGCCCGAGACGCGCGTACTCCTGGTCGAGCGGCGCAGCGAGCCCGCGCCCGAGGCTGCGTGGAAGGTCGGCGAGTCGACCCAGGAGATCGCCCCGCACTACTTCGGCCAGGTGCTCGGCTTCCAGGAGCACCTCGACTCCCAGCACATCCACAAGTGCGGCCTGCGGTTCTGGTTCCCGGCGGGCGACAACAGCGACATCACCCAGCGCGTCGAGCGTGGCCCGAAGAAGCACCCGCCGGTGCCGAGCTACCAGATCGACCGCGGGCGCTTCGAGAACTTCCTCTGGGACCGCCTCATCGAATCTGGCATCCATCTGTTCGGCGGCTCGCTGGTCGAGGACATCCAGCTCGGCGACCCGGAGCACACCGTCGTGATCAAGCACGGCGACGAGACGCTCTCCACGAAGGCGCGCTGGGTCGTCGACGCCGGTGGCCGCGCGTTCCTCCTGAAGAGCAGGCTCGGCCTGCACGAGGAGAACGGGCACAACGTGAACGCCGCCTGGTTCCGCATGAGCGGCGGCATGGACCTCGAGGACTGGGCCGACCCCTCCGACGAGGAGTTCTTCGGCCGCATGGAGGAGCGCGGGCTTCGCAAGCTCTCGACCAACCACATCTGCGGCGAGGGCTACTGGGTCTGGCTCATCCCGCTGGCCTCGGGCCCGATCTCGATCGGCATCGTCGCGGACTCGCGCTACCACGCGTGGGAGCGCATCAACACGCTCGAGGGCGCGCTCGACTGGATCCGCGAGCACGAGCCGCAGCTCGGCGCCGCGATCGCGGGGCGCGAGGACCAGATCGCGGACTACCTGCACGTCCAGAACTTCTCCTACGGCTCCAAGCAGTCGTTCTCGGGAAGCGACCGCTGGTGCCTCGTCGGCGAGGCCGGCGCCTTCCTCGACCCCTTCTACTCGCCCGGCTCCGACTACATCTCGATGGCGAACACCTTCGCCACCGACCTCGTCACGCGCGAGCTCGACGGCGAGGACGTCGTCGCGCGCGCCGAGGCCCACAACGACCTCTACAAGAACCTCTACCTGGTCCACCTGAGCTTCTACGAGAACCAGTACGAGTTCTGGCACAACCCGCTGGTCATGAACGTGAAGATCAGCGGCAACAACATCCTCTACTGGGGCACGATCGGGCTCCTCTTCTTCCACCGCAAGCTCGCCGACGTCGAGTTCATGGCCTCGGTGCGGCCCGACCTCGATCGGATCTGGGCGATCACGAAGCAGCTCGAGGCGATGTACCGCGAGTGGAACGCGATCGAGTCGCGCGAGTGGCGCCGGGCGATGGTGCCGACGGCGGGCTTCCCGGCGATGTTCCAGCGCCACGTCGACATGGCGGGCGGCTTCGACGACGAGACGCTGAAGCAGAAGCTCCGGGAGACCGCCGACCTGATGGAGGCCTACGCCGTCCTCGCCTTCCACCGCGCTACGCGCGCCCTGCCCGATGGCGGGCCCGGCGAGGACGAGAAGATCGACCCGTACAAGGTCCATCTCGACCCCGACCGCTGGGCAGACGACGGCGTCGTCGGCAAGCAGGGCCTCACGCTGCTGGAGGCGCGGCAGTCGCCCGCGGCGGGCATCGAGAGCCTCTACATGGAGGAGATCGCGCAGCCGGTCTAGATGCCGCAGGTAGGTGGCGGTCGGCGGCCTCGCACGAGGGAGATCGGCTGGGAGTGTCGAAATGAAGCGAGACGCCAACCCTCGCGCCACGGCCTTCGACCGGCGCGAGCCACACCCATCATCTCTTCGCTGATCCGCGACCGTGCAAACCGAACCTGGCAAGCCGGGCAAGCGGCCCCCTCCAAGCCCCACCGCCACCGCCACCGCCTGCTTCTCGGCCTTCGCTCGCCGCGATCCCGACGCCTTCCTCGCCCTCGTCCACGAGGACGTCGTCTGGCGCCCCTCGAGCACCCTCTACACCTCGGACCCCGCCCAGCAGCGCCCCTACCAGGGCCACGCCGGCGTCCGCGCCTGGTTCGAGGACGTCGCCGGCTGGATCGGCTACGAGGTTCGCGTCCTCTGCACCGAGGACGTCGGCGATCGCGCCCTGATCTCCGCCGTCGCCACCCTCGCCGGCGAGGACGTCTGGCTCACCCGCGCCGTCACCTTCGTCTTCCACGTCGAGTGTGGCCGCGTCCGCGACCTCCGCACCTTCACCGACGAGCGCGACGCCCGCGCCCACCTCCGGCTGCCCGGGATCCCCGCCACGCTCTCACCACAGGCGACCGACCGCGGCGCGCTCACGATCGCCCCGGAGCCCGCCCAGCTGGCCAAGGTCCGCGCGCGCCTCAACGACGCCACCACGAACGCGGGGCTCGACCCAGGCGCCGTCAACGACCTGCTCGTCGCGACAACGGAGGCCGTCACGAACGCGATCACCCACGGTGGGGCCGAAAACGGCCGGGTGACGATCGAGTGGGGGCGCGAGCCAGGCCTCTTCGCCGTCTGCGTCCACGACCGCGGCGGCGGCCACGTCGCCCAGGCGAGGCCCGCGGGCGAGCGCGAGGACCACGGCCGCGGCATCGCCGTCATGCGCCTGCTGGTCGACGAGCTCGTGATCGAATCGAGCGCCGCCGGCACCGCCGTCCGGATCGCCAAGCGCCTCACCCCCGCCGTCGAGGCGCCGCCGCCCGTCGGCGAGCCCAGTCTCGCCTAGTCGAGCACGGGCTGGGCCGAGGATCTCGAGCCGCGAGTCGAGAACCGGCGTCTGCGATCTGAGTG
>DATMJO010000044.1:0-23238 GCA_035553855.1 Thermoleophilaceae bacterium
GCTCGGTCCCGTGGGCGGCAAGAACTTCCTGCACGGGTTCACCGCCACCATGGCCGTGTTCACGCTCGAGCCCGAGGGCGGCGACTAAACACACGTCCCGACGTGCGTCACATTCTGTGACGGACGGCACCGCGCCCGTTACATGTGCCGCGTCGTGCGGGGCGGCCCTTGTGCAACAGGTGCGCGTCGGTGATAACTCCGGTGAGTCACTGACATCACCGAGACGGGGAGTTCATGAGCGACGAGGAGCAGCAGGGCGAGGAGCGCGACGGCGGCCGCGGCCGCATCGGCGTGGAGATCTACGAGCAGGTCGAGCAGCTCGTGAAGGAGCACGGCATCTCGCGCACCGAGGCGTTCCAGCGCCTCTCCGACGAGACCGGCCGGCGCGCCGGCACGGTCGCGGCCAACTACTACCGCATCGCACGCCAGCGCGGCGGCGGGCGGGCCCGGCGGGCCCCGCGGGCGACGGCCCCCGCCGCGGCCCGGCGCGGCCGGCGGCCGCGCTCGGGAGGCGAGGCCGAGAACGCGCTGGCGCAGGCCCAGGCGGCCATCGAGGAGCTCGCCGCGGTGGTGCGCCGCCAGGAGGCCGAGCTGGCGTCGCTGCGCGAGGGCGCCGAGCAGCTGCGCGAGCTGCGCAAGTGGATGAGCAAGAACGTGCGGTAGACCGCGCCGGCGAGCGAACCCCCAGACGCCGCTCGGGGGCATTCCCTAGCATGGCGGGCGCTTGCCGCCCGCCAGGCCGCCCTATCCCGACCATCTGCGCGCCCTCGTGGACGCGTATCTCGAGACCCTCAGGTTCGGCCCCCGGGCCGGCGACCCCGAGGAGGCCGGCGGCGACGCCGACGGCCTGGTCGAGGCCATGCGGTACTCGCTGCTGGCCGGCGGCAAGCGCATCCGGCCGGTGCTGGCGCTCGCCACGGCCGAGAGCCTGGGCGAGCCGCCGGAGCGGCTGCTGCCGTCCGCGGCGGCCATCGAGCTGGTCCACACCTACTCGCTGATCCACGACGACCTGCCGGCGATGGACGACGACGACCTGCGCCGGGGGAAGCCCACCTGCCACGTCGAGTACGGCGAGGACGTCGCGATCCTCGCGGGCGACGGCCTCTTCGCCGAGGCGCTCCGGCTCGTGCTCGAGCGCCAGGCGGGCGACCCGGCCAACATCCTCGCCGCGGTGCGCGAGCTGTGCGCGGCGGCCGGGGTGGGGGGGATGGTCGGCGGCCAGTACCTCGACGTCACCGCCGAGGGCGAGCTGTCGGCGGACGACCTGCGCCACCTCCACGAGCTGAAGACGGGCCGCCTGATCGCCGCGTCCGTCGAGTGCGTCCTGCTCGCGAGCGGTGGGTCCGGACCTGCGACAATTCCGCTGAGCCGGTTCGCGGCCGAGCTCGGGGTGCTGTTCCAGATCGTCGACGACATCCTGGACGTCACCGGCGACGAGGCCGCGCTCGGCAAGCCCCAGGGTTCCGATGAGCGCCACGGCAAGCAGACCTATGTGAGCGTGTTCGGGCTCGAGCGGGCGAAGGAGCTGGCGGCCGCCTCGCACGCGAAGACGCGAGATGCGCTTGCAGAGGCCGGACCGGGTACCGCAACCCTCGAACAGGTCACCGACTACATCCTCACCCGCCAGACATGAGCCTCCTCGACAAGATCGACTCGCCCAGGGACCTCCGCGACCTGCCGGAGGACGACCTCCAGGGCCTCGCCCAGGAGGTCCGTGAGCTCATCATCGACACGATCGGGGAGATCGGCGGCCACTTCGGCGCGAACCTCGGCACCTGCGAGCTCGCCGTCGCCCTTCACTCGCTGCTCGACTCCCCGCGCGACAAGGTGCTCTGGGACGTCGGCCACCAGGCCTACCCCCACAAGGTCCTGACCGGCCGCCGCGACGAGCTCCACACGATCCGCAAGTACGGCGGCCTCGCGCCCTTCTGCTCGATCTTCGAGTCCGAGCACGACATCATGGGCGCGGGCCACGCCTCGACCTCGGTCTCCTACGCCGTCGGCCTCAAGGAGGCGATGCGCCGGGGCTCGGGACCGGACGGCAAGGTCGTCGCGGTGATCGGCGACGGCGCGCTCACCGGCGGCGTCGCCTTCGAGGCGCTCCACAACGCGGGTGGGCTCGACCTCCCGATCGTGATCGTGCTGAACGACAACGGGATGTCGATCTCCCCCAACGTCGGCGCGCTCTCGCGCTACTTCAACCGCGTCCGCCTGAACCCCAAGCTGCACAAGGCCCGCGAGGACCTCGAGACCGGCCTCACCCGCCTCCCCGCCGGCATCGGCGAGCGCTTCGAGCGCTTCGGGCCGATCTTCAAGGAGTCGCTCAAGGCCTACTGGGCGCCCGGGCTCTTCTTCGAAGAGCTCGACCTCGCCTATGTCGGAGTCGTCGACGGCCACGACGTGAAGGCCCTCCGGGTCGCGCTCCGCGACGCGCTCGAGGCCGATCGGCCGGTGGTCGTCCACATCAAGACCGTCAAGGGCAAGGGCTTCGCGCCCGCGGAGGACGGCGGCCTCGCCGGCATGGAGAAGTGGCACGCCGCGAAGCCGTCCTCGATCGTGAACGGCGCCCCGGCGCCCGCGCCGGCGAAGCCGCCGAAGCCCGCGAAGGCGCCCGTCCCGCAATACACGACGGTCTTCGGAGAGGCGCTCGTGCGCGAGTGCGAGCGCGACGAGCGGGTTGTGGGCATCACCGCCGCCATGAACTCCGGAACCGGGCTCAACATCCTCCAGAAGGAGATGCCCGACCGCTACTACGACGTCGGCATCGCCGAGCAGCACGCGATCCTGTTCGCGGCGGGCCTCGCACTGATGGGCGCCAAGCCGGTCGCGGCCATCTACTCGACCTTCCTCCAGCGTGCGTTCGACCAGATCGTCCACGACGTCTGCCTCCAGAACCTCGACGTCGTCTTCGCGATGGACCGCGCGGGCCTCGTCGGCGACGACGGCCCGACCCACCACGGCGCGTTCGACATCTCCTACATGCGTTGCCTGCCCAACATGGTGCTCATGGCGCCGCGCGACGAGGCCATGCTCGTGCGGATGCTCCGCACCGCCGTCGACCACGATGGCCCGGTGGGCCTGCGCTACCCGCGCGGCGAGGCGGAGGGGGTGACGCTCCCCGACCGGGTCGAGCCGCTCGCGCTCGGCACGGGCGAGGTCCTGCGCGAGGGCGAGCGCGTGGCCTTCCTCGGCTACGGCTATGGCGTCCCGGTGGCGCTCGGCGCGGCCGGCATCCTCTCCGAGGAGCACGGCATCGACGCCACCGTCGCCGACGCCCGCTTCGCCAAGCCGCTCGACCGCGACCTCGTGGCGTCGCTCGCCGCCGAGCACGACCTGCTGGTGACGGTCGAGGAGAACGTGCTGGCCGGCGGCTTCGGCTCAGGCGTCCTGGAACTGATCTCCGACGAGGGCCTCGGCCCCGTGCGGGTCGCCCGCTTCGGCCTCCCGGACCGCTACGTCACCCACGGCAAGCCGGTGCTTCTCCGCGAGGAGGTCGGCCTCACGCCCGAGTCGGTGGCGGCGCAGGTCGCGGCCGCCGTGCTCGACCCGCGTGAAGCGCTGGCCTGAGCGCTCGCCGAGCGGCCCTTTAAAGAGAACGACCCGCCGGGGAGTGGCGGGCCGTTCGAGGGAGGAGTGATGCGTATGTGATCTCTGCGAGGAAGTCCTATGCGCGAACAGCGCTGTAGCGGGTGTTCACGCTGAGGGCGACGAGCGCGAGGCTGGCCGCCGTTAGCACGAGCAGGGCCGACGCGTCGCCCGCGAGGCCCAGGAGGCCCGCGGCGAGCACGAGCCCGAACGCGATCCCGCGGTCGTAGGCCGCATGCGCCATGACGGGAAGCCCGCCACGACCCTCGCCGCTTGCCGAGATCGCGAGGCCCATCATCAGCGATCCGATCACGAAGGCCGTGACGAGGCCGGCGGGACCGAAGCCGAAGACGAAGGGCGCTGCCATCAGGGCGGAGGCGAGAGCGATCTCGATCGCCGAGTGGATGCTGAGGGGTATGAGTCGTGTCATCGCAACCCAGGTTGACCGCCGATCGCCCAGGTGTGTGTGACCGAGGTCACAGGACTGGCTGACTGGCCAGTCGGCTCTCGGGACAGGGACCCGAAGGGGCGCTGCGGCTACGCTGGCGCCGTGCCCAAGGTCCGCCTCGACGCACTGCTCGCCGAGCGCGGGCTTTACGAGAGCCGCACTCGCGCGGCCGCGGCGGTCCTCGCGGGCGAGGTGAAGCTCGGCGGCGACGGGCGCAGAGCGGAGAAGCCCGGCCAGCTCGTGCCCGAGGACATCGGCGTGGACGTGGCCGAGCCCCCGCAGTTCGTCTCACGGGGCGGGGTGAAGCTCGCCAACGCGCTGGAGGGCCGGTC
The DNA here is from genome assembly GCA_035553855.1 of Thermoleophilaceae bacterium. Taxonomy (GTDB): domain Bacteria; phylum Actinomycetota; class Thermoleophilia; order Solirubrobacterales; family Thermoleophilaceae; genus JBBDYQ01. The sequence continues at coordinate 4,366 of DATMJO010000044.1, forward strand.
GCTCGACCCGCGCGGCCGCCGCTGCCTCGACGTGGGCGCGTCGACGGGAGGCTTCAGCGACTGCCTGCTCCAGCGTGGCGCGGCCGAGGTGATCGCGCTGGACGTCGCCTACGGCGAGCTCCACTGGCGGCTTCGCAACGACCCGCGGGTCCACGTGATCGAGCGGGCGAACGCCCGCTCGCTGCGGCCCGCCGACCTGCCCTACGCCCCGGACCTCGTCGTCTGCGACGTCGCGTTCATATCGCTGACGAAGGTGCTTCCGGCGGTCCTCGCCGCCGCGAGCGACCGCTTCGACCTGCTCGCGCTCGTGAAGCCCCAGTTCGAGGTCGGGCGCGATCGCGTCGGAAAGGGCGGGGTCGTCCGCTCGGCCGAGGACCGCCGCTCCGCCCTGATCGCGGTGGGCCGGTCGATCGTGGGCGGTGGCCATGCCGTGCTCGGCTACGCCTCCTCGGGGCTGCCCGGGCCTGCCGGAAACCTCGAGACCTTCGTCCATGCCGCCGAGGCGGGGCGCCCGGGCGCGGTGGAGGATCTCGCCTCCGTCGCGGGAAGGATCGAGCCGTGACCAAGCCCCGCGTGATCACCGTGTTCACGCACCAGTACCCCGGCGAGACCGCCGGCGCCATCCGGCGGCTCGCGGAGGAGGCCTGCGCCGCGGGCATCCAGGTGCGGCTCTCGAGCGAGGAGGCGCAGAAGCACCGCCTCCCCGAGCGCTCGAACCTGGTCCTCGACGCCGACCCCTCCGCGAAGACCGATCTCGCGGTCGTGCTCGGGGGCGACGGCACGATCCTGCTCGCGCTGCGCGCGTTCGCGAACCGGAAAGTCCCCGTGTTCGCCTTCAATTTCGGGCAGATCGGCTTCCTCTCCACGGTCGATCGCGACGGCCTGGACGACGGCCTCCGCCGGGTCGTGGAGGGCGACTTCGAGGTCCGCGCGATGCCCGTTCTCGTCGTGGACACCGAGGACGGCGAGAAGGTCGGGGTGAACGACATCTCGTTCCACCGCCGCCCGAACAGCCGAGTCGCGGAGCTGCAGTACTCGGTCCGCGGCGAGGCGCTCGGCGCCGTGCGCTGCGACGGCCTGGTGCTCTCCACGCCGGTCGGGTCCACGGGCTACAACCTCGCGAACGGCGGGCCGATCCTGGCGTGGGGGGTGGAGGGCTACGTCGTGTCGTTCGTGGCCCCGCATACGCTCACGGCCCGCGCGCTCGTCGTGGCCCCGGACGACCCGCTGACGGTCACGAACCTGTCGGCCCGCGACTCCGTGGACGTGACTACCGACGGCCGCACCGTCAGGGAACTTGGGCCGAAGCAGTCGCTCGACGTGCGCTTCCGCGAGGAGTCCGCCTGGCTCGCCCAGATCCCGGGCGCGACCTTCTACCACCAGATCCGCGAGAAGTTCGGCCGCCTGGCCTCCTGACGGGCCCGCTCCGTCCCCCCTCGCTGGTAAACCGGGTCGGGTGCTGCTTGAGCTCAGAGTCGAGAACCTCCTCCTGATCGAGCGCGCCGAGCTCCGGCTCGGCGAGGGCCTCAACGTGATCACAGGCGAGACGGGCGCGGGCAAGACCATGCTCGCCCACGCGCTCGACCTGCTGCTGGGCGGCAAGCCGCGCCCGGGGATCGTCCGGCCCGGGGCGAAGGAGGCATGGGTCGAGGGGGTGTTCGACGCGGCCACGCTGGCGGCGGACCCGGACCTCGGCGAGCTCCGCGACCGGCTGCCAGAGGGGGAGGCCGAGCTTGTGCTCGCTCGTCGCGTCGGCCCGGACGGCCGCACCCGCGCGTTCGTCGGCGGCCGCTCCGCCTCGGCCGCCGACCTGCGCGAGCTGGGCGGCCGGATGCTCGCCTTCTACGGCCAGCACGAGCACCGCCGGCTCACCGTCGCCTCATCCCAGCTCGACATCCTCGACGGCTTCTGCGGGACCGGCCAGGCGGAGCGGCGTGAGGCGCTCGCGGCCGCACACGCTCGGGTGCACGCGGTGGCGAAGCGCCTCGAGGCCCTCGCCGGGGTGGCGGGCGCGAGGGAGCGCGACCTCGACCTGCTCGTGTTCGAGATCGGCGAGATCGAGGCACTCGGCCCGACCGAGGCGGAGGAGGCGGATCTCCTCGCCGAGCGCTCGCGGCTGCGCAACCTCGAAGGCCTGCGGGCGGCGGCGGGCGGCGCAGCCGAGGCGATGGCGCCGGAGTCGGGCGAGGGGCACGGCGGCGCCCTGCTCGTGGCCGAGGCCGAGCGGCTGGCCGGCGCGGTCGAGGGCATGGACCCCGATCTCGACGGCCTCGCGGCGCGGCTGCGGGCGCTCCGGATCGAGGCCGACGACCTGGCCGCCGGGCTGCGGGCCTACGGAGCCGGGCTCGAGGGCGAGCCGGGGCGGCTCGAGGAGGTGGAGGAGCGCCTCGACCGGTACGACCGGCTCAAGCGCAAGCACGGCGGCAGCGTCGAGGCCGTGCTCGCCCACGCCGAGCGCTGCCGCGCGGAGCGGGATCGCCTCGAGCGGGCCCACGTGGACCTGGCGGAGGCGGAGGCCGAGCTGGCGGAGGCCCGGACCGAGGAGCGCGAGCTCGCCGGCGCGCTCCGCGCCGAGCGGGAGCGCTCCGCGCCGCTGCTCGCCGAGCGCGTGGCCTCCGAGCTCGCCGACCTCGCGATGGAGGACGCCGAGTTCCAGGTCAGGCTCGATCCGCGCGACGACATCGGCCCGGCCGGATCCGAGCGCGTGGAGTTCCTGCTCGCCCCGAACCCGGGCGTGACGGCCTCGCCCATACGCGACGCCGCGTCCGGCGGCGAGCTGTCGCGGGTGATGCTCGCGCTGATGAGCGTCGCAGCGGGCGGCGGCGGCCGGCCCACGCTGGTCTTCGACGAGGTCGACGCCGGGATCGGCGGGCAGACGGCGAGGGCGGTCGGGGAGCGGCTGCGGCGCCTCGCGGACGGGCGGCAGGTGCTGTGCATCACGCATCTCCCTCAGGTGGCCTCCCTCGCCGAGCGGCACTTCAGGATCCGCAAGGAGACCGGGGGCGAGCTCGCTCACACGCTCGTCGAGCCGGTCGAGGGCGACGGCGTCGTCGAGGAGCTGTGCCGCATGCTCGGGGCCGACACAGAGGACGAGGGCGCCCGCCGCCACGCCGAGGAGCTCTTGGCGGCGGCCTGAGCGGGCGCCGCCCTAGACTGACCGGGGCGCCGCGCAGGCGCCCTCCCATGGCCGCTCCGCGACTGAGACGCCGCGCCGCGCGCAGCGGCGCCAACCAACGCCCCGGCAACGGCCGGGCGCCGGACGCCACGGGCGCTCACACCGGCGCGGCTCGCCTCGGCAAGCGCACCAAGCGCCTCGTGAAGCGGCTGGGGCCCGGTGACATCGCGGTCATCGACCACGCCGACATCGACCGCGTCTCAGGCGAGGACCTCGTCGCGACCGGCGTCCGCTGCGTCGTGAACGTGGCGAGCTCGTCCTCGGGGCGCTACCCGAACCAGGGGCCGCTGGTGCTCGTCCAGGGCGGGGTCCACCTGGTGGACGTTCCCGGCTCGGCCCTGTTCGAGGAGCTCTCCGACGGCGAGCACATCACGGTCCGGGGCGGCGAGGTGCTGCGCGGCGACGAGGTCGTCGCGTCGGGCGCCGTGCTCGACGAGGAGACGCTCACGCGCATGGACGAGGAGGCGCGGCGCACGATCGGCGAGGCGCTCGAGCAGTTCGCCGAGAACACGATGCGCCACGTGCTCGACGAGCGCGAGCTGCTCGCCGGCAACATCGACCTGCCCGATTTCGACACCGACATCCGCGACCGGCCCGTGCTGATCGTCGTGCGGGGCGTCGGCCACCAGCGTGACCTGCGCATCCTGCGGCCGTACGTCCGCGACGTGCGCCCGGCGCTCATCGCGGTCGACGGCGGCGCGGACGCGATCCTGGAGGAGGGCTTCAAGCCGGACATGATCGTGGGCGACATGGACTCGGCCAGCGACGGCGCGCTCCGCTCCGGCGCCGAGCTGATCGTTCACGCCTACCCCGACGGGCGCGCCCCCGGCCGCGACCGGCTCGACGCGCTCGGCCTCGCCTACAAGGTCGTGCCGGCCCCGGCGACGAGCGAGGACGTCGCGATGCTGATCGCGGCCGAGAAGGGGGCCGAGGTGATCGTGATGGTCGGCTCGCACTTCAACCTCGTCGAGTTCCTCGACAAGAACCGCCGCGGCATGTCGTCCACGTTCCTGACCCGCCTGCGGCTCGGCGAGATCATCGTCGACGCGAAGGGCGTGAGCCGCCTCCACCGGCCCTCCGCCGGGCGCGGCCCGATCCTCGTCCTCTGCGCCGCCGCGCTCGCCACCTTCGGCGTCGTCGTGGTCACCTCGCCGAGCCTCGGCCCCTTCCTGGACCTCGTTTGGTTGAAGATCCAGGTCCTGCTCGGAATCGACTGAGCCCCGGCGCGCCCCCGCATGTTCGACTTCCGCTACCACGCGCTCTCCCTCGTCGCCGTCTTCCTGGCGCTCGGCATCGGCATCGTGCTCGGCGTGACGATCGGCGACTCGCTCGTCTCCGAGGCGGAGAAGAGCGTCCGCGCGTCGCTCCGCGGGGACGTCGTGGAGGCGCGCGACGAGGCGCAGCGGCTCTCGGCGGACCTCGAGCGGCGCGACACCTTCATCGAGCAGGCGGTCCCGCCGCTGATCGAGGGCCGGCTCGGCGGGCGTGAGGTCGCGGTCGTGGCCTTCGGCTCGCTGCCGGAGGACGTGGAGTCCCCCGTTAGGGATGCGGTGGAGGCTGCGGGCGGGGAGGTCGATTCGACGGCCGTGTTCGAGATGCCGCCGGACGAGGGCGAACTGGGCGCGGCCGCAGGCGGGCGCTTCGCCCGCATCGGGGCCGACGAGGACCTGCTGGAGGATCTGGGCATCCGCATAGGGCGCTCGGTGGCCACCGGAGGCAGCATCGCGGCGCGGCTCGAGCGCCGCCTCGACGAGCGCTTCCAGGGCGACTTCGACCGCCCGGACGCGATCGTCGTCTATCGGCAGGAGCCGGAGGGCGAGGAGAGCGATACGGCCCGCATCCTCGAGGAGGCCGTGGTCGGGGGCCTCCGGCGCGGCGGGCTCCCCATCGTCGGCGTCGAGCGCAGCGCCACCGATCCGTCCCAGATCCCCTTCTATCGCAAGGGTGAGATCTCGAGCGTCGACAGCGTCGACCTCGCCGCCGGGCGCGCGGCACTCGTCTTCGCTCTGCGCGGGGCGCGCGGGCGCTTCGGCTTCAAGGAGGGCGCCGAGAGGCCGCTTCCGGAGGCCACGTCGCCGCGCTGAGCGGCCGGCCCTTCGTCCGCGCGCCCCGCTACCTTCCCGGGGTGCAGTCGCTCCCTCTCGTCGTCTCCCTCGCCGCCGCCCTGGCGGTGGTGCCGGCGGCGATCAGGAGCCTCGCGGCCCAGGGCCTCGTGCGTGAGAACTACCGGGGCGCCGCCGTGCCGTTCCCGGCCGGCGTGGCGATCGTGGCAGCCGTGTTCGCGGCCCTGCTCCCGCTCGCGATCCTCCAGCGCCTCACCGACGGCGACGTGCTGTCCACCGCCGGCGCCTTCGGTGGCGGCGCCACGACCCAGGCCACCGTCGACGTCTTCGACGTCGTCCCCTACGTCCTCGGCGTCACCCTGCTCGGCCTCGTCGACGACCTGATCGGGAGCGGCCGCGCCGGCGCCCGCGAGGCCGCCGAGGCGCCCGGGGCTCCCCGGGGCTGGCGCGGCCACTCGAAGGCCGTCCTGGCCGGCGGCTTCTCCACCGGCGCGCTCAAGGCCGTCGGCGCCCTCGGCCTCGCCTTCTTCGTGCTGGTCGACCACGGCCTCGGCACAGGCGAGTACCTGCTCGCCGCCGCGGTGCTCGTGCTCGCCACGAACCTCTTCAACCTGCTCGACCTGCGCCCCGGCCGCTCCCTGAAGGCGCTGGTGCTGCTCGGAGCCGCGCTCACGGCGGGTGCGATGGACCTCGACCCGCTGTGGACGCTCGGATTGTTCCTCGGGCCGATGCTCGTCCTGCTCCCGCTCGACCTGCGCGAGCAGGGGATGCTGGGCGACACGGGCTCGAACGCCGTCGGGGCCGTCGCCGGGCTGTGGCTCGTGCTCGCGCTGCCGCCGTCCGGGCAGATCGTCGCCCTCGTCGTGATCGCCGGCCTCACGGTCTACGGCGAGTTCCGCTCGATCTCCAAGCTGATCGACCGGACGCCGGGACTCCGTCATCTAGACTCGCTCGGAAGGGTCCAGCATGCCTGATCTCTCTCCCCAGACACGCTTCATCTTCGTCACCGGGGGGGTGGTGTCGGCACTGGGCAAGGGCATCGCCGCGGCTTCCATCGGCCGCCTGCTCGTCGCCCGCGGGAAGCGCGTGACCCTCCAGAAGTTCGACCCGTACATCAACGTCGACCCGGGCACGATGAGCCCGTTCCAGCACGGCGAGGTCTTCGTCACCGAGGACGGCGCCGAGGCGGACCTCGATCTCGGCCACTACGAGCGCTTCACCGACGTGAACGCCACGCGCGGATCGAACATCACGACCGGGGCGATCTACAACTCCGTCATCCGCCGCGAGCGTCGCGGCGACTACCTCGGCGGCACGGTCCAGGTGATCCCGCACATCACCGACGAGATCAAGAACCGCGTGAAGCTCGTCGCCGAGGCCGAGGACCTCGATTTCGTGATCACCGAGATCGGCGGCACCGTGGGCGACATCGAGTCGCTGCCGTTCCTCGAGGCGCTCCGCCAGTTCCAGGTCGAGGTCGGGCGCCGCCGCTGCATGTTCCTGCACCTCACCCTGGTCCCCTACCTCGGCCACGCCGGCGAGCTGAAGACGAAGCCCACCCAGCACTCCGTCCAGGAGTTGCGGCGCATCGGCATCCAGCCGGACATGCTCGTCTGCCGCTCGGAGGAGCCTCTCAGCCGGCCCATCCGGGAGAAGATCGCGCTCTTCGCGAACGTCCCGGTCGACTCGGTGATCTCGGCCCGCGACGTCGACTCCATCCACAAGGTCCCGCTCTACTTCCGGGCCGAGGGCGTCGACGACCAGATCCTCGATCACTTCGGCGTCGAGGCGCCCTCGCCCGAGATGTCGGAGTGGGAGGCGCTCGTGAAGCGGGAGAACGGCGCCACCGCGCCCGTCCGGATTGCGCTCGTGGGCAAGTACGTCCAGCTCGCCGACGCCTACCTGTCGGTGATCGAAGCGCTCAAGCACGGCGCCACGCACAACGGCGGCAAGCTGGATCTGCGCTGGATCGACGCGGAGGACCTCGGGGAGGACGAGGTCGAGCGGCAGCTCGAGGCCTGCGACGGCATCCTGATCCCCGGCGGCTTCGGAGTTCGCGGCGTGGAGGGGAAGATCCGGGCTGCGCGCTTCGCCCGCGAGCGCGGCATGCCCTTCCTCGGAATCTGCCTCGGCATGCAGGTCGCCGTCAGCGAGTTCGCCCGCCACGTGGCGGGCATGGATGGCGCCAACTCCACCGAGTTCGACCCCGAAACCCCCTACCCCGTCATCGACCTCCTGCCCGAGCAGAAGGAGGTTCGCGACATGGGCGGCACGATGCGACTCGGCGCCGACCCCGTGAAGCTGCACGAGGGCACGCGCGCGAGGGAGATCTACGGCGAGGCCGTGATCTACGAGCGCCACCGCCACCGCTACGAGGTCAACAACCACCTGCGCAAGCGGCTCGAGCAGGAGGGGCTCGTGTTCTCCGGGACCTCGCCGGACGACCGCCTCGTCGAGGTCATCGAGCTCCCGGAGCACCCGTTCTTCGTCGCCTCGCAGTACCACCCCGAGTTCAAGTCCCGGCCGCTGCGGCCGCAGCCGCTCTTCCGGGAGTTCGTGGGGGCCGCCCTCCGCCACGCGGCCGGGCGCCCGCCCGAGGGTGAGCCCGAGGTGCGCGTCTCCTCGGAGCACGCCGCCGCCGAGCACGGCTGAGCGCGTGGAGGCGCTCGTCCCGGCGCGGTCCTCGCGGGAGGAGAAGGACTGGACGCTCGGCGTGTTCGAGCGGCTGTGCGCGATCGAGAGCCCGTCACGCTCCGAGCGGGCGGTCGCCGACGCGGTCGCCGCCGAGCTTCGCGCGATGGGCCTCGAGCCGGAGGAGGACGCCACCGGCCCGGAGACGGGCTCCGACGCCGGCAACCTCCTCGCCCGCATACCCGGGCCGGAGGGGGCCCGCACGATCCTCCTGTGCGCCCACCTCGACACGGTGCCCCTGGACGCCCCGGTCGAGGTGCGGCTCTCCGGCGGCGCCTACTCGAACGCCAACGAGGCGATTCTCGGCGCCGACAACAAGGCTGCGGTGGCGACCATCCTTGGCGCCTCCCGGCGGCTCGCGCGCGAGGGACCGCCCGTGGGTGTCGAGCTTCTCTTCACCACCTGCGAGGAGCTCGCCCTGGCCGGGGCGAAGGCATTCGACGCCTCCGTCCTCGCCTCCGAGTTCGGCTTCGTGTTCGACCACGCCTCGCCCATAGGGGAGCTGATCGTGGCGGCGCCCACCTACTTCAAGATCGTCGCGGACCTGCACGGGCGCGCCGCCCACGCCGGCATCCGGCCGGAGGCGGGCCGCAACGCGATCGCCGCGGCGGCCACCGCGATCGCCCGCATGGACATCGGCCGGCTCGACGCCGAGACCACGGCGAACGTCGGCGTGATCGCCGGCGGGACCGCCGCGAACGTCGTGGCGGAGCGCTGCCGCGCAGAGCTGGAGGTGCGGAGCCTCGACCCGGAGCGGGCGGGAACGGTCGTCTCGTCCGTGATCGACGCGCTCACGGAGGCGGCGGGCGAGGGCGACTGCGACCTCGACCTCGTGGTGGAGGAGCTCTTCCGCGGCTACCGGCTGAGCCGGACGAGCGCCCCGGTGGCCGCCGCCGCGGCGGCGCTCTCCGGTCTCGGGTTCGAGCCGGCGTATGTCGCGACCGGCGGCGGAAGTGACGGCAACGTGTTCATCGCGGGCGGCCTCCCGGTGCTGAACGTCGCGAACGGCACCGAGGCGAACCACGAGCCGGGCGAGCGGGTGACGGTCGAGGCGCTGGAGACGATGCTCGACGTGACCCTCGGAATCGTGGCGCAGAGCGCGTGACTCAGCGTCTCGCGCTGCGGCGCGGCAAGGTCGAGTCCGTGGAGGCGCGCGGTCCCGTCGCCGAGTGCACGGTGGAGGTGGCGGGCGAGGCGCGCCCGGCGCTGTCCTACACGGCGCTCACGGGTCCCGTCGAGCCCGGGGACGACGTGGTGGTGAACGTCGCGGCGCGTGACCTCGGCCTCGGCAGCGGCGGGTTCGACGTCGTGCACGCGAACCTGACCCGCGGTCTCGAGGGCACCGGGATCGAGGGCGCTCACGTGATGAAGCTCAACTACACCTCTCTCCAGCACGCCGTCGAGCCGGTGGAGCCCGAGGGCGCTCTCGAGCTTCCGCTGCGCAGCCCGGTGGCGGTCGCCTCGCTCCACGGCCAGCTTCCCTGCGTGGCGTGGGCGGCGGCGGAGACACGCCCGGGCGCGAGGATCGGCTACGTCCAGGGCGCGGGCGGGGCGCTCCCCGGGGACATGTCGCGCACGGTGGCGGATCTGCTGGAGCGCGGTCTGCTGGCGGGCCATGTCACCGCCGGCCCCGCGTTCGGGGGCGGCCACGACGCGATCACGCTCCCCGGGGGCCTCCACGCCGGGCTCACGAGCCTCGGCTGGGACGCGGCGATCACGGGTCCCGGCCCCGGGATCCTCGGCTCGGCCACGGCGCTCGGCCACGGCGGCCTGGCGGCGCTCGACGCCGCCCATGCCGCTCTCGCGCTCGGCTGCCCCACGGTGGTCGTCCCGCGGATGTCGTCGGGGGACCCGCGTGAGCGCCACCGTGGCCTGTCGCACCACACGCGCACGGTGCTCGACCTGATGCTCCGCCCCGCGATCGTCGCCGCCCCGGTCGGTAACGAGCCGGACATCGGCGGCGGCGCTCACGAGCTGCGCGCCGTTTCGGTCGACATCGACGGCTACCGTTCGAGCGGACTCCCGGCGCGGACCATGGGCCGCGACCTCGACGAGGATCCGCTGTTCTTCGAGGCGGCCCTCGCGGGCGGAGTCGTCCTCGGACAGGAGATCGATGGGATACGAGCTGACGGGCAGCCGTGAGGTGTGGAGCGGGCGGATCGCGAGCGTCCGCGTGGACAGCTTCCGCCATGCCGACGGCGAGGAGGTCGAGCGCGAGATCGTCGGTCACCCCGGCGCCGTCGCCGTCGTGGCCCACGACGGCGAGCGGATCTACATGGTCTCGCAGCCACGCGAGGCCGTGGGCGAGCAGGCGCTGCTCGAGCTTCCGGCCGGCAAGCTCGACGAGGACGGCGAGTCCCCGCTCGAGACCGCCAAGCGGGAACTCGCGGAGGAGATCGGCAAGGCGGCCGCCGAATGGCGGCATCTCGCGTCGTTCTTCGCATCGCCCGGCTTCTCCGACGAGGAGATCCACGTCTACCTCGCAACCGGCCTCTCGGACGCGAGCGCCGAGTCCGGCGAGGAGGAGCGGATCGAGATCGAGACCTTCCCGCTCGCGTCCCTGGACGACCTGATCGCGCGCTGCCGGGACTCGAAGACGCTGGTCGGCCTCCTGTGGCTGCGCGCCTACGGGGAGGGCGGCTAGTGCCGCGCCTGCTCGCCGCCCTGCTCGCGGCCCTCCTCCTGCTGGCGGCCGCCCCGGCGGCGGGCGCCGCCGTGCACCTCGTCAATGACGGACGTGACGACTCGGACCTCAACCCGCTCGACCGAGTGTGCGACACCGACGGCGGTGGCGACGCCACGCCGTGCACGCTCCGTGCGGCGATCGAGCAGGCGAACGCGGATGCGGGGACCGACACCGTCGACCTCCGCGGCTTCAACGACCCCATCGCCGTCGCCACCACGCTCACCGCTGGCCCCGGCGCTGCACTGCTCCTCGACGACGGCGGGGCCGAGGTGCGCCTCACGGGCCCCGCCGGGCCGCTGCTCCTCTTCGCCCCGACCGCGGGCGGCTCGCGCCTCGACGGGCTGCGCCTGAGCGGCGACCCGGGAAGCGGCGGAGCGCTCCTGCGGGTCGAGGCGTCGGGTTTCGCGAGCACGGGCGCCACCGTCACCGGCGCGCGCGGCGACGGCGTGCAGGTGGCCGGGACGGCGAACCCCGTGACCTTCGGCTCGCTCACGGTGACCGGGTCGTCCGGCGCGGGGATCCTGCTCGCCGACAGCGCCCGCAATGTCGCCCTGAACCAGCCGCTCGTCGCGGCGAACGCGGGCGACGGGGTCCGGATGGAGGCCGGCGTCCGCGATGCCGGCCTCACCGGCGGCTCCGTGTCGCAGAGCGGGGGGGACGGAATCGACGCGGTCGCCACGCGCGTCACGATCAACGGGACGCGGATCAGCGGGAACGCCGAGGCCGGCGTCGAGATCGGCCCGGCCGGGCAGGTCGTGAACATCACTCGCAGCCCCGTCTTCTCGAACTCGCTCGCGCCGGTCTTCCTCGCGACCGGGGCCAACGGCGGGATCGAGCCGCCGCAGGGCCTCCGCGTGGGGCCGCGCCGCGCCGACGGCAGCCTGCCGCTCACCGGCGGGACCTCCACGGGCGGCGGCACCGTCGAGGTGTTCTCGGGCGACCCGGCCGGGCCGACCGAGATCGCCTTCCTCGGGGACGCTCCCGCGGGACCCGGCGGCTTCAGCTTCCTCCCGGCGCCCGAGCCGGCGCCCGGCAGCGTGCTCGCCGCGACGCTCCGTGACGAGCGGGGCACCTCCGCCTTCGCGACGGCGCTCGTGCCCGGCGACATCGCCTCTCCCGCGCTGGCGGACGCGGTGGCCACCTCCCTCACGGAGGTGCGCGTCCGCGCCACGGAGCCGCTCGACCCGGCCACCGTGGATCCGGCCGACTTCGTCCTCGACATGGCCGGCCAGCGCCGAGCGGTATCGGGCGTCTCCCTCTCGCCGGATCGCACGGAGGTCGTCCTGGCCTCGTCGGGCTGGACCCACGGCGAGGCGGGCTTCGTGGAGCTCGCGGCGCCCGGAGCGGTCTCCGACACAGCCGGAAACGCCAGTCTCGCCCCGGCCCGGCTGCGGGTCCGCGCCGCCCCGGGCGACCTGCTCGCGCCGGTCGCATCGTCGCTCTCGATCAGGCCCCGGCGGATCTGCCTGCGCCGCGGGCCGGGCTGCCGCCGCACGGGCGCGCGGGTGACTTTCCTCGCCAACGAGCCGGGGAGGGCGCGCCTCGTGATCATGCGAGGCAATCGTCGCATCGGGGTCGACGAGGCGATCGCGGTCGGCGGCCGCAACACGGTCCGCTTCAACGGCAAGCTCGGGAATCGCCGCCTGCGCCCGGGCAACTACCGGATGCTGCTCTACCTCGAGGACCAGGTCGGCAACGAGACGATCGAGCCACCGATCCAGCTCTTCACGATCGAGCCGGCCCGCCGGGCGGCGGGCTCCCGCCGCTGACGGCGCCGTTGCAGCGCGGAGGGACGCGGCGCGGGCGGGCGAATCCCCGTTTGTGGCGACCGTCGCCAAAGCCCCGGCAGCGCGCCCGTTCGAGCACCTCCTCCTCGACTTCCTCGCCTATCTCGAGTTCGAGCGCGGGCTGTCCCGGAACACGCTGGAGGCCTACAGGTCGGACCTCCTCCAGTTCGGGCGCTTTCTGGACGTCCGCGAGATCGCCGCGCTGGACGCCGACGCCGGCGACCTGGCGGCCTTCCTGGACGACCTCGCCGCGGGCAACGGCCGGGCGCCCGCATCGCCCGCGACGATCCACCGCAAGACGGCCTGCCTGCGCTCGTTCTACCGCCACCTCCGTCGCGAGGGGATGCTCGACGCCGACCCCACGGCGGACCTGTCGAGCCCGCGGCGCGCCCAGCGCCTCCCGAACGTCCTGACGCGCGGCGAGGTCGCGACGCTGCTCGCGCAGCCGAAGGGCACCGAGCCCGCCGCGCTTCGCGATCGCGCGCTGCTCGAGACCATGTACGCCTGCGGCCTGCGCGCGTCCGAGGTCACCGATCTCGGCCTGGCGGACCTCGACCTCGACGACGGGGTCCTCAAGGCGCGCGGCAAGGGTGGCAAGGAGCGACTCGTGCCCGTCGGCCGCGCCGCGGTCGCGGCCCTGCGGATCTACATCGAGCGCGGCCGCCCGAAGCTCGTGGGGCGGTCCGAGGAGAGCGCGGTGTTCGTGAACTTCCGCGGCGGGCACCTCACGCGTCAGGGCCTCTACAAAATCGTGCGACGGCACGCCGAGAGCGCCGGGCTCGCGGACCGCATGAGCCCGCACACGCTCCGCCACACCTTCGCGACCCACCTGCTCGCCGGTGGCTGCGACCTGCGCAGCGTGCAGGAGATGCTGGGCCACGCCGACGTCGCGACCACCCAGCTCTACACCCACCTCTCGAGCGAGCGCCTGAAGGACGTCTACTTCCGCGCCCATCCGCGCGCGGTCACCCGGCCCGCGTCCTGATAGAACCGGCGCGGTGCCGGCCCTTCGACTGCTCCTGCCGCTCGCGGCGGCCGCCGCGCTCGCCGGCTGCGGCGCCCAGCGCGCCGATCCGCCCGACCCGGCGGCGGTGGAGCCCCCCCAGGGCCAGCGGACGCTGAGCTTCCGCGTGGCGGGCCTCACGGTGAGCGTTCCGCGCAACTGGACGCTCGAGCGCCGCCGCGCGCCGGGCGTGTTCGTCCTTCGTTCGGGAGCGGGCCTCGTGACCGCGTTCGCATACCCCCGCGAGGAACGGCTCCCGCGTGGCGGGCGCGGCCTCGACGAGGCCAAGGACCGCCTGCTCGGCCAGATCCGCGCACGCGACCCGGACTTCGAGCTGCTCGAGGCCGAGACCGGCAAGATCGCCGGCGCGCCCGCGATCGGGGTGCGCGGCGTGCAGACGCTCTCCCGCCGGAGGCTCGTGACGCGGAGCGTCCACGTCTTCGCGCGGGGCACCGAGTACGTGTTCGAGGCGCTCGCGCCGCCCGGCGATTTCGACCTCGTGAGCTCAGAGGTCCTGTCGCGCGTCCTCACGAGCGCGAAGTTCTCGGGCGCCTCCGAGTGAGCGGCACACGCGCCTTCGTCGTGGTGCTCGACGGCTGCGGCTGCGGGCACCTGCCGGACGCTGCGGACTACGGCGACGAGGGCGCTCACACGTTGCGCCACGTCGCCGAGGCCGTCGGCGGGCTACGGCTCCCGGCCCTCACCGCCCTCGGTCTCGGGAACGTCGACGAGCTCCCGGGGGCGCCGCCCGCCGATACGCCGGCGATCCACGGGCGGCTCGCCCCGCGCGGGCCGGGGAAGGACACGGTCACCGGCCACTGGGAGCTGATGGGAGCCTCGACCCCGGGGCCGCCGGTGTACCGGGACGGCTTCCCGCCGGAGGTGGTCGAGGCGGTCCGCCGCGCGACCGGGCGCGAGTTCATCGGCAACGAGATGAGCGAGGGGCTCGCGGCGATCGAGCGGCACGCGAGCGCCCACCTCGAAAGCGGAGCGCTGATCCTCTACACCTCCGCCGACTCGGTCTTCCAGGTCGCCGCTCATGTCGACCTGGTCCCCGAGCCGGACCTGTACGAGGTGTGCGAGCGGGCGCGGGCGGTGCTGACGGGCGAGCACGCGGTGGGGCGGGTGATCGCCCGCCCGTTCGAGGGCGCTCCGGGCGCGTTCAGCCGCACCGCGGGCCGGCGCGACTATCCGATCGACCCGCCACGCAACCACGTCGACGTGCTGGCCGAGCGGGGCGTCCCGGTCCACGGCGTCGGCAAGGTGGCCGAGATCATGGGCGGGCGCGGCTTCACGGAGAGCCACCCGGGCTCCGACAACGCTGCCGCGATCGAGTCGGTCGAGCGGCTCGCGGCGGGACTCGAGGCCGGACTCGTCTTCGCGAACCTGGTGGACACCGACACCGTCCACGGGCACCGGAAGGACCCGGAGGGCTTCCATGCGTCGCTCCAGCGGACCGACGAGGCCGTGGCGCGCTGGCTCGCGACGATGGGCCCCGGCGACCTGCTCGTCCTGACCGCCGACCACGGCTGTGACCCCGCCCACCCGGGAAGCGACCACACGCGCGAGTTCGCCCCCCTTCTGGCGTTCCGCGAGGCCCACGACGGCCGCCGTGTCGAAGGGGAGATGGCGTGCGTGGGGGCCAGCGCAGTGCGCTGGCTCACGGGTGAGGACGCGCCCGGCCTACCGGGCACGCCCTTCGTCTGACCCGCGCTAGCCTCGGCGCGCATGCCGGAGCTACCCGAGGTCGAGACGATCCGCCGCCAGCTCGCACCCGTGGTCGAGGGCAGGGAGCTCTGCGAGCTCCGCGTGCTGGATCCGCGCTGGTGCGACCCTGCCGCGCCCTCGGAGGTCGCCGACGCCGTGCGCGGGCGGGCGGCGGAGGCGCTCTCGCGGCGCGGCAAGTACCTCGATCTCGAGCTGGAGGGCGAGGTCCACCTGGTGATGCACCTGCGCATGACGGGCAACCTGCTCTACCGCGCCGAGCCGGGCGAAGAGCGCCCGCACACCCGCGCGGTCCTCTCCCTCGGCGACGGCGGCGAGCTGGCGTTCTGCGACGTGCGGCGCTTCGGGACCGGGATCGTCCTCCTCGGTGACGCGGCCCGCGATGGGTACTTCGCGGAGCGGCTCGGCGTCGAGCCCCTCGGCCCCGGCTTCACGGCGGAGGCGCTGCGCGCCCAGGCGGAGGGCCGGACCGCGCCCGTCAAGGCGTTCCTGCTCTCGCAGAAGCGGATCGCGGGCGTGGGGAACATCTACGCCGACGAGGCGCTCTTCCGGGCGCGCATCCATCCGCTCAGGCCCGTCGGGGCGCTGAACGCCGACCAGATCGCGGCACTTCGCGACGCCGTCGTCGCCTCGCTCGAGGCGGGAATCGACGCGCGCGGGGCGACCATCGACGACTTCCGTCACTCAGACGGCGCCAAGGGCTCGTTCCAGGACCGCTTCCTGGTGCATCGCCGCGAGGGCGAGCCGTGCCCTGAGTGCGGCACCGCGATCGCGAAGCTCCGCGCCGCGGGCCGCGGCACCTACGTCTGCCCGTCGTGCCAGCCGCCTCCGCGGCTCAAGCGGCGAGCAGGTCCTCCAGCACGCCGTCCCGGTCGGCCTCGAGCAGCTCCCTGAAGCCGCCGATCACACGCTCGCCGGCGGTGATCTGCGGGAAAGTCATCTGGCCCGTGCGCTCCACGAGCTGGCTGCGCCCCACGGGGTCCTTGGCGAGATTTACCTCGCAGTAGTCGATGCCGCGCGATGCGAGCAGGGCCTTCGCCTGCCGGCAGAAGCTGCACGGCTCGGTGGTGTAGAGGATCACCTTCCTGTCGTCCGCCATACCCATAAGAGTCTAGGAGGGCCATGTCCGGTTCACTCAAGATGGAAGCCGTGGTGCTCCGCTCGATCCGCTACGGCGAGGCCGACCGGGTGCTCCACCTCTACACCGACCGGCGCGGCCGGGTCGGCGCGGTCGCGAAGGGGGTACGGCGCGTGCGCTCGCGCTTCGGAGGCAGACTCGAGCCGCTCTCGCGGGTGCGCCTCGTGCTCCACGAGGGCCGCGGCGAGCTGCTCACGGTCACCCAGGCGGACACGGTGAACGCCCACGCCTCCCTGCGGGAGAGCCGCGCCGCGCTCGAACGGGGCAACGAGGCCTGCGAGGCGGTGCTGCGCCTGTTCGACTCGGCCGAGCCGAACGTGCCCGCCTTCAACCTGCTCTGCCGCGAGCTTGCGCTGCTCGACGCCGACCCGGCGGCGGCGACGCGCGCGCAGGCGCTCGCCTTCCGCCTGAAGCTCCTGCTCGCCGCGGGGTTCGTCCCGGAGCTCGCCGCCTGCGCCACCTGCGGGGATCGCGAGCATCTCGGCGCCTTCTCCGCCAGCGCCGGCGGGGTGGTCTGCGGCGCCTGCGAGGCGTCATCCTTCCCGCTCGACTCGGAGGCCCACGCCTTCATGGTCGACTCGCTCGCCCGTCCGCTCGCCGATGCCCCGTCGGCCCCCGACGCGGCGCTCCGCCAGGCCGACCGGGCCGTGTCGGAGACGCTCGAGCACCACGCCCACGTGCGCCTCCGCAGGGTCGCCGCATAGAATCGCCCGGCGCGGGAACCTCCCGCGCACGCATGGGGATCGCCGCCGCCACCAAGTACGTCTACGACTTCGCGGAGGGCTCGCGCGAGATGCGCGACCTCCTCGGCGGCAAGGGCGCGAACGTGGCCGAGATGACGCGCATCCTCGGCGCGGAGCGGGTCCCCGCCGGGTTCACGATCACGACCGAGGCCTGCGTCGCCTACATGGAGGCGGGGAAAGCGGAGCCCGCGGGCCTCGAGGACCAGGTCTCCGAGGCGCTCTCGCGGCTCGAGGAGCGGGCGGGCAAGCGCCTGGGCGATCCCTCGGACCCGCTGCTCGTCTCGGTGCGCTCGGGGGCCCGCGACTCCATGCCGGGGATGATGGACACCGTCCTGAACCTCGGCCTGAACGACCGCTCGGTCGAGGGGCTCGCCGAGCGCACCGGCAACGAGCGCTTCGCGTGGGACTCCTACAGGCGCTTCATCCAGATGTTCGGCAACGTCTGCCGGGGCGTCCCGGGCGAGCGGATCGAGGCGGCCATCTCCGAGCGCAGGCGAGCCGCCGGGGTCGAGCTCGACACCGATCTCGGCGTGGACGACCTGAAGGCGCTCGCGGACGACTTCAAGGCCCTCTACCGCGAGCAGACCGGGGAGGCCTTCCCGCAGGACCCGCACGACCAGCTCGCGCAGGCCATTCGCGCGGTGTTCGACTCGTGGATGGGCGACCGCGCCGTCCAGTACCGCCGCATCAACCGGATCCCCGACGCGTGGGGGACGGCGGTGAACGTCCAGCAGATGGTGTTCGGCAACAAGGGCGACACCTCGTGCAGCGGCGTGGCCTTCTCGCGCGACGAGATCACCGGCGCGCCCGATCCCTCGGGGGATTTCCTGCCGAACGCCCAGGGCGAGGACGTCGTGTCCGGCGTGCGCACGCCGAAGGACCTGGCGGAGCTGCGCGAGCTGATGCCCGACACGCACGTCGAGCTGATGGGGATCCTGCGCGAGCTCGAGGCCCACTACCGCGACATGCAGGACACCGAGTTCACGGTCGAGGAGGGGCGCCTCTTCATGCTCCAGACCCGCAACGCGAAACGGCCCGCGCAGGCCGCGGTGCGGTTCGCGGTCGACGCGGTCGAGGAGGGCCTGCTCACGAAGGCCGAGGCGCTCGCCACGATCGACGCGGGCGCGCTCGAGGCGCTGCTCCATCCCACCTTCGCGCGCGACGCCGAGTACGAGGTGCTCGCGCGCGGCGTGAACGCGTCGCCCGGCGCCGCCAAGGGCCGGATCGTCTTCACCGCCACCGACGCGGTCGCCGCGGCGCACGGCGGCGGCGCCGTGATCCTCGTGCGGCCGTTCACGGAGGCCGACGACGTCGCGGGCTTCTTCGCCGCGAAGGGGATCCTCACGAGCGAGGGCGGCAAGGCCAGCCACGCCGCGCTCGTGGCCCGCGGGATGGGGCGTCCGTGCGTCTGCGGCGCCGCGAGCCTCGACATCGACCTCGAGGCGGGAGAGATGCGCGTCGACGGGCGGGTCCTGCGCGCCGGCGACCAGATCGCGATCGACGGGACCGAGGGGATCGTCACCACCGACGACGTCCCGCTCGTGGAGCCCGAGGTGGACGAGAACTTCGAGACCGTGCTCGAGTGGGCGGACGAGGTGCGCCGCCTGCGCGTGCGCACCAACGCGGACACGCCGGAGGACGCGGCGCGGGCGCGCAAGTTCGGCGCGGAGGGCATCGGCCTGTGCCGGACCGAGCACATGTTCATGGCCGCCGACCGCCAGCCGAAGATGCGGGCGATGATCATGGCGGAGAAGGACGCCGAGCGGCGCGAATGGCTCGATCAGCTGCTGCCGCTGCAGCAAGGGGATTTCGAGGGCCTGTTCGAAGAGATGCGCGGGCTGCCGGTCACGATCCGGCTGCTC
>DATMJO010000045.1:0-9442 GCA_035553855.1 Thermoleophilaceae bacterium
CTCGTAGAGGCGCGGGTCGTACCCGCGGTACTCCTCGCCGCCCGCCGAGTTCTCCCCGGCCCCGTCCTGACCGGACTGGTAGTCGTAGTTCGTGTCCTGGGCGGTGCCCGTGCGCGAGTACTTCCCGAAGAACGGCTTGTACTGGATCGGCGTCGTGGGCGGAGGGAACGAGCGGCACTTGTCGCCCTTCGCGACGATCATGAAGTCGTGCCAGATCCGGGCGGGGAACGTGCCGCCCGCGACGCTGATCCCGTGCACGCCGCGCATCTCGCGGAGCGCGTTGGGATAGCCGACCCAGACGGAGGTGGCGAGGTCGGGCGTGTAGCCGACGTACCAGGCGTCGTTGAAGTTGTCGGTCGTGCCGGTCTTGCCCGCCGAGGGGCAGCCGACCCCGGCCGCGGTCCCCGTCCCGCTCGTGACGTTCTGCTGCAGGATCTTCGACGCCTCGAACGCGACGCCGTCGGGGATCACGCGCCGGCGCTTGGGCTCGCCGATCTCGTCCACCTTGCCGTCCGGGAACTCGACCTTGAGGATCGCCTTCGGCTTCGAGTACATGCCCCCGGCCGCGAGCGTGGCGTAGGCCGATGCCATCTCGAGCGGCGAGACGCCGAGGCGCAGGCCGCCGAGCGTCTCGGACGGGATGCTGTCGAGCTTCGTCCGGATGCCGAGCAGGCGCGCGGTCTCGGCGATCTTGTCGGGGCCCAGATCGACGGCGAGCTGGGCGTAGACCGCGTTGTCGGACTTGAGCGTCGCGCGCACCAGGTTCATGCGCCCGCCGTAGCGGTCGTCGTAGGTCGAGACGCTCCAGGGCCCGTAGCCCGGGATGTTCAGGTTCAGCTTCTTCGAGACGTAGGTGGTGCTCGCCGGGTTCACTCCCTGCCGCAGCGCGGTCACCAGCGCCATCGTCTTGAAGGCCGAACCGGGCTGGCGGTGCCCCTGCGCGGCCAGGTTGAAGGTGCGGTCGCGGTAGGTGCCGCTGTTCGCCATCGCGCGGATGTAGCCGGTGGCCGGGTCGATCGCCACGACGGCCGCGCTCGGGTCTCCCGGGAGGTTCAGCTGGCCCTGGATCGCCTCGCGCCCCTGGACCTGGAGCTTGGGGTTGATCGTGGTGTGGATCTTGAGCCCGCCGCGGCGGTAGGCGTTGACCCCGTACTCCTCGATGAGCTGCTCCTCGACGTAGTCGAAGAAGTACGGCTCGCGGCGGCGGGTGTAGCGGCGTCCCGGCTTCAGGCCGAGCGGGGCCGAGGCGGCCTCCTCGGCGCGCCCCGGCGAGATGTGGCCGTTGTCCACCATCGCCTGGAGCACCTCGTTGCGGCGCTCGAGGGCGGCCGTGGGGTTGCGGAAGGGGTTGTACTGCGACGGCGCCTGCGGCAGGCCGGCCAGCAGCGCCGACTCCTCGAGCGTCAGCTCGCGGGCGTGCTTGGCGAAGAACACCGACGCGGCGGCCTCGATGCCGACGGCGGTGCGGCCGTTGACCGTGCCGTAGGGGATCGAGTTGAGGTACTCGCGGAGGATCCAGCGCTTCGAGCGCTCCTGCTCGAGCTCGGATGCGAGCTTGGCCTCGCGGATCTTGCGCTCGAAGTTGCGCTGGGCGTTCTCGATGTAGAGCGCGCGAACGAGCTGCTGGGTGATGGTGGAGCCGCCCTGCACGGTCTTGCCGGACTCGAGGTTCTTGATGCCCGCGCGGACGATCGACTCGTAGTCGACGCCCTTGTGCTCGTAGAAGCGCTCGTCCTCGATCGCGACGGTGGCGCGGCGCAGGTCGAGCGGCATCTTCTTCCAGGGGATCGGCTCGCGGATCACGTCCGACTGCACGTAGCCGAGACGCGATCCGTCGGCGGCGTAGATGATCGAGCTGGCGCCCTTGTCGATGGGCTTCAGCTCGGAGAGGTCCGGCGCGGTGGCGGCGATGGCCGCGATGTACCCGACGACCGAGAGCACGCCGACGACGATCGTCGTGACGACGATTCCGACGGCGACGAGGGCGCCGCGACCCTTGCCGCCGTTCCTGGCACGGCGCTGCTGACGCTTGCGATGGCTCACGGCTCCGAGGCGTTCGAGGATAGAGCCTGCTTTCGGAGACGTTCGAGGCATTCGCCCCGAACCCTCGCCGCGATGGCTCCGCGCTCCTCGGGGCGCTCGGCCCAGGTGGACGCGGTCAGCCTGATGCCCTCGCGGTCGACCTCGGCGATCGACACGTCGAGGTCGGCGTCCCGGCGGAGCGCGGCGAGCGCCGCCTCCACGTCGGCGTCGCGGTCGATCCAGAGCGACACCTCGACCCGCACGCGCGACTCGACGAGCGTGTGGTTCTCCACCGTGGACTGCGCGAGGCGCTCGTTCGGGATCACGAGGCGGCGCCCGTCGCCCGTGCGGACGTAGGTGTAGGTGAGCCGCACGTCCTCGACGGTGCCGTCGGAGCCCTCGAAGGTCACGAAGTCGCCGACCCTGATCGGCTGGGTGATCGCGAGCAGGATCCCCGCCACGGCGTTCGCGAGCGTCTGGCGCGCCGCGAAGCCGACGACGAGGCCGAGCACGGCCGACGACGCGAGCACGCCGGTGGCCACGCGCTTGACCGCGGGGAACTGGCTGAGCGCGAGCGCGATGCCGATCACGACGATCGCCGCGAAGACGAGGCGGCGGACGAGCCGCAGCCGCGTGTCGGCCTCGGGCGAGAGCGCGCGGCCCGTGACGGTCGCGCCGAGGGCCCGGCCGCGGCGGATGAGCGCCCGGTCGATGAACTGGGCGAGCACGAAGGCCGCGATCAGGGTGGCGACGGCGGTGACCTCGTTGCGGTAGTCCTCCCAGGCTGCGATGGGCACGTCGAAGGGCATAGCGCAGCAGGCTACCTTCGCCTGGGCGCTGCCCGCGGGCGTAGGCGTGGCGCTGGCCAGCCGGGCGGCGGTCCTGGCCGTCGCCGTGCTCGCGGCGCTCACGGCCGACATCTCGCCGAACGCCGCGAGCTTCGACGCCCGCGGGCTCACCCACCCGCTCGGCGGCGCGGGCGACGTGCTGCTGTCGCCGCTCGCCCGCTGGGATGCCGTCTGGTACCTGTCGATCGCCTGGAACGGCTATGGCGCGACGGGGATCGAGTCGGCGTTCTTCCCCCTCTACCCGCTGCTCGTGTGGGTCGTGGGCGGAGGGCCGCTGGCGTCGCCCGGCACGCTGCTGGTCGCCGCCTACGGCGTCTCGCTCGGGGCGTTCGCCGGCGCGCTCCACCTGCTCCATCGCCTGGCCGAGATCGAGCTGGGCAGGCCCGCCGCCCGGGCGACGCTGCTGTTGCTCGCGTTCTTCCCGGCGTCCCTGTGGTTCGGCGCGCCCTACTCCGAGAGCCTCTTCCTGCTGCTCTCGGTCGGCGCCTTCTACGCGGCGCGGACCGACCGGCTCGCGGTCGCGGGCGCGTGCGCGGGACTGGCCTCGGCCACGCGCAGCGCAGGGATCGTCCTCGTGCTGCCGCTCCTCATGATGTCCGGCTGGAGGCGGCAGTCGTGGTGGCTCGCCCTCGGCCCGGCGGGGCTCGCCGCCTACAGCGCCTACCTGGGCCTCGCGCACGGGGACGCGCTCGCCTGGCTCGACATCCAGCAGGCCTGGTTCCGGGAGTTCGCCGGGCCGTTCGGCGGGGTGTGGGACGCCCTGGTGGTCGGCTGGCGCTCCTTCGGCGACCTCGGCGCGGCGGGGGCCACCGGCGAGCTGGCCCGGCGCAACGTCGTGGACCTGCCGTTCCTCGCCTTCGCGCTCGTCGGGCTCGTGGGCGTGTGGATGCGGCTTCCGCGCCCCTACGGCGTCTACGTCCTGTGCGCGCTCGCGCTGCCGCTCTCGTTCCCCGTCGCCCAGGAGCCGCTCATGTCGCTGCCGCGCTTCGTCTCCGTCCTCTTCCCGGTCTTCATGTGGCTCGCGATCGCGGTCAGGCTGGAGCGCGCGCTCGTGGTCTCGGGGCTGGGACTCGGCCTGCTCACCGCGTGGTTCGCCACCTGGGAGTGGGTCGCGTGATCCGCGCCGTGCTGCTCGACGTGCTCGGGACGCTCGTGGAGCTCCTGCCGCCCGCGCCGCGCCTGCGCCGCGAGCTGGCCGCGCGCGGGATCGACGTGTCGCTGGAGCAGGCGGGCGCCGCGTTCGGCGCCGAGATCTCCTATTACCTCGCGCACCACATGGAGGGCTCGACGCGCGCCGGGCTCGAGGACCTCCGCGACCGTTGCGCGGCCGAGACGCGGCGCGCGCTCGACCTCGGCGAGGAGCGGCAGGCCGACGTGCGCGCCGCCATGCTCGGAGCGCTCGAGTTCGGCGCCTACCCGGACGCGGTTCCGGCCCTCGAGTCGCTGCGGGCGGCGGGGCTTCGCCGGGTGGCGGCGAGCAACTGGGACTGCTCGCTGCCGGACGGCCTCGCGATGGCGGGGCTCGGCGGGCTGCTGGACGGAGCGGTGTCCTCCGCCGTCGCCGGGGCCGCGAAGCCGGACCCCGCCGTCTTCCTCGCGGCGCTCGAGCTGGCGGGCTGCGAGCCGGGCGAGGCGCTGTTCGCGGGCGACTCGCTCGAGAACGACGTGGAGGGCGCGCTCGCGTGCGGGATGCAGGCGGCGCTCGTGCTCCGCGAGGGCGATCCGCCTCCCGGCGTGCGGGTGGTGCGCTCGCTCACCGAGCTTCCCGCGCTCGCTGCCTCCCTAACCTGACTGGCCTGGCCGCGCACGCAGACACCCTGGGGCACCCCCCGCCGCCGTCCCCGCCGGAGCTTCCGGAGGGCGCCGACCCGCGGCCGCCGTGGCCCTGGTGGTACGGCCTCGTCGCGCTCGGCGTGGCGTTCATCGGGAGCAACCTGCTCTCGATACCGATCATCGTGGTTGCCTCCGAGGGCGACGAGCTGACGCCCGTCGGCGCGCTGCTGACGACGCTCGTCCTCGACGGCACCCTGATCGCCACCGCGCTCCTGTTCGCGGGCATGATCCGCCGGCCGAAGGCCTGGCACTTCGGGCTGCGGGCCACCCGGCTCTGGGGCGCGGTCGGCTGGAGCGCCCTGGCCTACCTCGCCTACATCGCGTTCGCTGCGATCTACGTCGTGACGGTCGGGGAGCCGGCGGAGCAGACGACGGCCGACGACGTGGGCGCCGACGAGGGCGGCCTGGCCCTCCTGAACGCGGGCCTCCTGTTCGTGGTGCTCGCGCCGATCGGCGAGGAGTTCTTCTTCCGCGGCTTCCTCTACCGGACGCTCCGCTCGCGCTTCCGCGTGCTGCCGGCCGCGCTGTTCGCGGGCGCCGTCTTCGGGTCGATCCACGTGTTCACCGGCCTCGAGGCGGTGCCGATCCTCGGCGGGCTCGGCGTGATCCTCTGCCTCCTCTACGAGAAGACCGGGTCGCTCTACCCGTGCATCGCCCTGCACGTGGTGAACAACACGCTGGCCTACGGCGCGACGACCGACGCGGGCGCCGCCGAGGCGCTCGCCTTCGGCGTGCCGATGCTCGCCGCCTGCTTCCTGCTCCCGCGCTTCCTGCACCGCTCGTCCCCCGCGCTGCCGTGAGCGCCGTCGTCGCGCGCTCGCTGCGCAAGCGCTACGGGTCGCTCCTCGCGGTCGACGGCATCGACTTCCAGGTCGAGCCGGGCGAGTGCTTCGGCTTCCTCGGCCCCAACGGCGCGGGGAAGACCACGACGATGAAGATGATCTACGGCCTCGCCTCGATGGACGAGGGCGACCTGAGCGTGCTCGGGCTCGACGTGCGCACCCAGCGCCGCGAGGTCAAGGCCCGGCTCGGGGTCGTCCCGCAGGAGTCGAACCTGGACAACGACCTCACCGTCCGCGAGAACCTCGAGCTTCAGGCCGTCTACCACCGGATCCCGGTCGACGGGCGGGTGGACCGCCTGCTCGAGAGCGCGCTCCTTTCCTCGCGGGGCGACGACCGGCCGCGGATGCTCTCCGGAGGGATGAAGCGGCGGCTCCTGATCGCGCGGGCGCTCGTCAACGACCCCGGCCTCATCGTCCTGGACGAGCCGACGACCGGGCTCGACCCGCAGGCGCGGCTGGCGATCTGGGAACAGCTCGACGAGTTGCGGGAGCGCGGTGTCACGCTGCTGCTCACGACGCACTACATGGAGGAGGCCGACCGCCTCTGCGACCGGCTCGCGATCATGACGAGCGGCCGGATCGTGGCGCTCGGCACGCCGTCCGAGCTGCGCGAGCGCTACGGGCAGGAGACGCTCGAGGGCGTCTTCCTGGCGATCACCGGGAGGGAGTTCGAGTGATCGCCCTGCCGAGCCCCCGGGCCGCGGCGGCCGTCTGGCGCCGCGACCTGCGCGTGTTCTCGCGGGCGTGGCGGGGGACACTCCTGCCGCAGTTCCTCGACCCCGTGATCTACCTGCTCGCGATGGGGTTCGGCCTCGGGGCCTACCTCGCGGAGGTCAACGGCATCCCGTACGAGCGCTTCATCGCTTCGGGCCTCGTGGCCTCGGCGGCGATGTGGGCGGCGTCGTTCGAGTCGACCTGGAACGTCTACTGGAAGATGGAGGAGGCGCGCCTCTACGACGCGATGATCGCGACGCCGCTCGAGCCGCAGGACATCGTGGCGGGCGAGGCCGCCTGGGCGGCCACCCGCGCGACCGTCTACGGGACGAGCTTCCTCGTGATCGTGGGGCTGTTCGGGTTCATCGCCTCGCCCTGGGCGATCGCGCTGCCGCTGTTCGTGGCGCTCGGCGGGCTGTGCTTCTCGATGTGCGGCCTGGCGTTCAGCTCGCTGATCCCGAAGATGGACTACTACTCGTACTACTTCACGCTGTTCATCACGCCGCTGTTCCTGTTCAGCGGCGTCTTCTACCCGCTCGACCGCCTGCCGGACTGGGTCTCGATCATCGCGTTCCTGAGCCCGCTCCACCACCTCGTCGAGATCACGCGCGGGATGATCCTCGGCCCCGAGCTTCTGTCCGTGCTGGGGCACTCGGCCTGGCTCGCCGTTGTCACCTCACTGCTGTTCCTCGTGCCCGCCCGCGCCATGCGACGGCGCCTGGTGGCATGATGGGCGCCGAAATGCGCCGTGCCGCCCTGATCCTGGCCCTCGTGCCGCTCGCGCTGCCCGCCTCGGCGGCGGCCGCGCCCGAGGGCGGAAGCCTGTCGGTGAACGTGCGCTCCGGCATCGCCGACGGCGGCAAGACCTTCGTCGCACGGGGCCAGCGCGTGGAGGTCCGGGGCGTGATGAGCAACTTCGTCCCGCTCCAGTTCGCCGACGTCGAGGTCACGCGCGCCGGCCGGAGGGTCGCCTCCGACCGCGTGCTGATCCGGCGCAAGGGCAGCCGCGGCGCGTTCACGTTCCACTTCACCGCTAAGCGCGCCGGCCGCTACACGGTCCGCGCCGTCCACGAGGCCACCGCGGAGCAGGGGACCGCGCGCGCCGAGCGGGCGAGCGTCGAGGCCGTCTCGTGGCAGGCCGGCCAGGGCGCGTCGGGCCTGCGGGTGCGCGTGCTCCAGCGGGGGCTTGCCGCGCTCGCATACGTGACCCCGCGCGGCGGCGGCTACGACGCCGGCACCGCCCGGGCGGTCACCGCCTTCCGCAAGGTGAACCGGATGCAGCGCACCGGCTACGCCTCGCGCAAGGTCTTCGACATGGTGCTGCGGGGCGACGGGGGCTTCAGGCTGAAGTACCCGAACCACGGCAAGCACGTCGAGGCCGACCTCTCCCGCCAGGTGCTCGTCCTCGCGCGTGACGGCAGGGCCGAGCGGATCTACCACACCTCCTCGGGCACCTCGGCGACGCCCACGATCCGGGGCTCGTACACCTTCTACCGCAAGGACCCGGGCACGAACTCCCTCGGGATGGTGCACTCGAGCTACTTCCGCGGCGGCTACGCCATCCACGGCTACAAGTCGGTTCCCACGCACCCGGCTAGCCACGGCTGCCTGCGCGTTCCGATCCCGAACGCGCTCTCGATCTTCCGGTGGATCAACACCGGCGATCGCATCGACGTCTACCGCTAGGCGGAGGGCTGGGCGAAGCCCGTCGGCTCGCGGCGCTTCGGCTTGGGGAGCGCGTTCGCCAGCATCCGGAGCGCGAAGCCGTAGAGGCCGAGCGCGATCAGCCCCGGCACGAGTCGCAGGACCCAGACGTCGTCGGAGGGCGCGGCGGCCATGAACGGCGAGAGGAGGACGTCGTTGGCGTCGTCGAGCGCCTCGCGGATCCCGGAGTGCTCGGCCTCGCGCGCACGCTCGACGGCCGGGAGTGGGTCGGGGCGGTCGATCGCGTCGCGGTCCACGACCTCGGCGGACGGCGACTCCAGCAGGCGCACCTGACCCGCCGAGCTCTCGTTCAGCTCGTCGGTCGCGAAGACGAGGAAGCCCGCGATCACGAGCAGGCTCGCAGCCGTGGAGACCGCGCGGATGACGTCGGCGATGGACACGTCCACAGCGTCCATCGGCAGGCTGCGGCACACTCTTGACCGCCCCGATGTCGTTTCTCGCCGATCCCCCGCTCCTGTACGCCAACGGCCAGGCCTATGCCAGGCTGGCGCCCGACGAGGTGCCCGATGGCGCGACGAGGGCGCTCGGGCTCGGCACGGTGGCCCTCTTCTGGGTCGTGAGCGTCGCGCTCTACCTGGAGCAGGGCTGGACGCGTCCGCTGTGGAAGGCGTGCCGCGCCGAGAGCGGCCGCGACTGGATGCTGAACTCGGGCGTCTTCCGCTTCGACTGGCGCAGGGCCGGCCCGCGCACGCATGTGCTCGCGGCCCTGATCTTCGCGACCTACCCGCTCTGGCTCGTGCTGGGCTACCGGCAGGGCCGCCGCAGGCGCCTGGGCGCGGCGTGAGCGCGCGCGAGCGCCTCATCGCGGAGCTCCGCGAGCACGCCCTCGTGATCGGCGAGGTGGTCCTCACGAGCGGAGCGACCGCGCAGTACTACGTCGATGCCAAGCGCGCCATTCTCCGTCCCGCGGGCTTCGCCGCCCTGGGCGAGCTCGTCGCCGAGCAGGTCGCCGAGCGCGGCGCGACGGCGGTCGGCGGCATGACGATGGGCGCGGACCCGGTGGCCTGCGCGGCGCTCGCCGGGGGCGCCGACGCCGTCGCGTTCTTCGTGCGCAAGGAGCGCAAGTCGCACGGCCTCCAGCGCTGGGTCGAGGGCCCGCCGCTGGGGCCCGAGGACCGCTGCCTGATCGTGGAGGACGTGGTGACCACCGGCGGCTCGACGGTCTCGGCGATCGAGCGCGTGCGCGAGGAGGGCCTGCAGATCGTCGGCGTGGTCAGCGTGCTGGACCGCCTTGCGGGCGGCGGCGAGGCGATCGAGGCCGCGGCCGGCGCGCCCTACGTCCCGCTGGCGACGATCGACGACGTCTACCCCGAGCGCCCGGACCGCGGCTGACCGTTAGCTGTCGCGCTCGTTCGCGCCGGTGGCCTGCAGGGCATCCTCCCAGGTCCGCCATTCCTCCATCCGCACCGCGCGGCCTCCTCGCATGGTCCAGAGCTGCGCGAACTCGGATTCGAGGCT
>DATMJO010000046.1:0-31452 GCA_035553855.1 Thermoleophilaceae bacterium
GTCGAGGATCCCGCCCGGAGCCACCCCTCCGACCCCGCCCGGCGGCGGCTCCGCCGCCGGGCGGGGTCGGAGGGGTGGCTCCGGGCGGGATCCTCGACCAGGCGCGCCGGAGCGAGCCGCCGCCGCCCCCGCGCTGACGGCTCGCATGTAGCCTGCGGGGCCCGGTTCCGGCGCCCGGCCGCGGACCAGCACGAGGAGGACCCGCACAGTGACCGAAGTCGTCATCGCCTCCGCCGCCCGCACGGCGGTCGGCTCCTACGGCCGCAGCCTCAAGGACG
The DNA here is from genome assembly GCA_035553855.1 of Thermoleophilaceae bacterium. Lineage (GTDB taxonomy): Bacteria > Actinomycetota > Thermoleophilia > Solirubrobacterales > Thermoleophilaceae > JBBDYQ01. The sequence goes on from DATMJO010000046.1 coordinate 279, forward strand.
TCCCGCCGACCGACCTCGGCGCGACTGCCGCCCGCGCCGCGATCGAGCGTGCGGGCATCGAGCCGGGCGCCGTCGAGCAGGTCGTCTTCGGCAACGTCATCCACTCCGCGCCCGAGGACATGTACATGGCGCGCGTGGTCGGCATGAAGGCGGGCGTCCCGAAGGAGTCGCCCGCGGTGACCGTCAACCGCCTGTGCGGCACGGGCGTCCAGTCGATCGTTTCCGCCACGCAGGCGATCCAGACCGGCGACGCCGATGTCGTGCTCGCCGGCGGCGCCGAGTCGATGAGCCGCGGCCCGTACTGGATGCCGGGCGCGCGCTGGGGCGCGCGCATGGGCGAGGCGAAGATGGTCGATCCCGTCGTCGGCGGGCTCACCGATCCATTCGACTCCGTCCACATGGGGATCACCGCCGAGAACCTGGCCGAGTCGCACTCGATCTCGCGGGAGGACCAGGACGCGTTCGCCATCGAGTCGCACCGGCGCGCCGCGGCGGCGATCCAGGCCGGGCGCTTCGACGAGGAGATCGTCCCGGTCGAGGTGAGGGTCAAGCGCGAGGTCGTCCCCTTCGAGCGCGACGAGCACGTCCGCCCGGACGCGTCCGTCGAGGGCATGGCGAAGCTGAAGCCGGTGTTCAAGCCGGACGGGACCGTCACGGCCGGCAACGCGTCCGGGATGAACGACGCGGGGGCGGCGGTGGTCCTGATGTCACGGGAGGCGGCGGAGCGCCACGGCGCCCCGGTGCGAGCGCGCATCCTCTCCTACGCCTACTGCGGGGTGGACCCGCGCACGATGGGCATCGGCCCGGTCCCGGCGGTCCGCAAGGCGCTCGACCGGGCGGGGCTCACGCTCGACGACGTCGGTGTGATCGAGCTGAACGAGGCGTTCGCGGCCCAGGCACTGGCCGTGATGCAGGACCTCGAGATGGACCCGGCAAAGGTCAACCCGAACGGCGGCGCGATCGCGCTCGGCCACCCGATCGCGGCGACCGGGTCGGTCATCACCGCGAAGGCCCTCGGCGAGATGGAGCGCGAGGGCCACGACGTGGGCCTCGTGACGCTCTGCATCGGCGGCGGCCAGGGCATAGCCCTGCTGCTCGGACGCGAATAGAATCGGCGCCCGCCCGAGCGAGGAGGAGACGTGGCTTACTTCAAGGACGCCGAGGAGGTCTACAGCTTCATCGGCAAGCTGTTCGAGGACCTCGCCGAGGACGACGAGCTAGCCCCGAAGTTCCGCAAGGCGAACACGATCGTCCAGTACCAGTACCGCAACCCAGAGTCCACGATCACCGTCCAGCTCATCGAGGGCGAGGACGGCATCGTCGACTGCGGCGAGACGAGCCTCGATCCCGAGGTCGTCATGTCGATGGAGGCCGACACCGCCCACAAGTTCTGGCTCGGCAAGGTCAACGTGACGGTGGCGCTCGCCCGCGGCCAGATGAAGGCCAAGGGCCCGGTGGCGAAGATCCTGAAGCTCGTGCCGCTGGTGAAGCCGGTCTTCCCCCGCTACGTGAAGCTCCTGGAGGACGCGGGCCGCCAGGACCTGCTCGACGCCTGATGGCGACCGAGGAGTCCGCCCTCGACGCCCGCCAGATGGCGGGCTTCAAGGACTTCTACCAGTTCATCTGCACGACCCGGGTGATCGCCGGACGGGGCCTGATCGAGGGCGCGGGCTTCGAGTTCTCCAAGGAGGGCGCGAAGCGCATTCTCGTCGTGACCGACGAGGTCATCCGCGGCACCGGCCTGATCGACCGCGTGGAGGCCGGCGTGACCGACGGCGGCCTCGAGGTGGCGGGCGTCTTCGACGACGTGCCGCAGGACTCGGCGACCGACGTGGTCGCGCGCTGCGCCGAGGCCGCGCGCGAGCAGGACGCGGACTCGTTCCTGGCGGTCGGCGGCGGCTCGGTGATGGACACCGCGAAGGCCGCCAACGTCCTCTTCACCCACGGCGGCGAGATTCGCGACTGGGAGGGCTTCTACGGGCTCCCGCGCGAGGACGACGGCCTGGGGCGCCCCCTGCCGCTCGCGCCGCTCGCCGCGATCCCGACCACTGCGGGGACCGGGAGCGAGGTCTCGTTCGCGGCCGTCGTGAAGGACCACGAGGAGCACCTGAAGATGGAGGTCGCCGACTTCCCGATGTTCCCCGCCGTCGCGATCCTCGACCCCGAGGCCACGCGCACGCTCCCGGCCGCGATCGCCGCATCCACCGGAATGGACGCGATGACGCACGCGATCGAGGGCTACGTCTCGAGCGAGTGGAATCCGCACGCCGACGCCTGCGCGCTTCAGGCGCTGCGGCTCATATCGCGCAACCTCCGCCGCGCCGTCGAGGACACCTCCGACGACGAGGCTCGCGGGAACATGCTGATCGCCGCCTCGCTCGCGATCGTGCCCACCGGATCGGGCGCGATCGGGATCACGCACTCGATGTCGCATCCCTGCGGCGGCCACTACGGTGTCGCCCACGGCGTGGCGAACGCGATCAACCTGCCTCACGTCATCCGCTTCAACGTCGCCGGCGGCGCCGACATCGCGGACCGCTATCGCGACGTGGGCGAGGTCCTGGGCGTCGAGACGGGCGGCTCGGACGATGCGGTCGGCGAGGCGCTCGCAGCGCACGTCACGGACCTGATCGGCGCGCTCGGCCTGCCCTCGCGGCTGTCCGAGGTCGGCGTTCCCGAGGAGGGCATCCCGCGCCTCGTCGAGGGTGCCATGGGCGACGGCTGCACGATCGTGAACCCGCGCGAGCCCTCCGAGGAGGACTTCGCAGAGCTGTACCGCGCCGCGCTCTGACCGTCGCCCGGTTCGGGGCATCCGGCCGCGGGTACCGGGCGGGCATGGAAGAACACGAGCAGGAGACGACGGACGACGGCGGGACCACCCCGCCGGACCCCACGCACGAGGCGACGACGCCTCCGGGGAACCCCCAGCAGGACGAGGACAAAACCCGGGACGCCGAGGAGACGCTCGAGCGGCCCGGCGGCGGGCACTGACCGGAGGCGCCGCCCGCCTCGGCGGGCGGCGCGCTCCCGTAAGCTCTCCCCCGAGTTCGGAGAAGGAGGAGAGCATGGCTGTCGCGCCCACCCAGGAGGTCAAGGCCTACCGCAACTACGTCGGGGGCGAGTGGATCGACGCCGCCTCCGGCGAGACCTTCGACGTCATCAGCCCGGGCACGGGCGAGACGATCGCCACCGTCCCGAAGGGCGGGCGCGAGGACGCCCACCGGGCGATCGCCGCCGCGCGCGAGAGCTTCGACTCCGGCGTCTGGGCCGACATGGACCCGGACGAGCGCGTGCGGATCATGCGCTCGGTGGTCGACAAGTTCACCGAGCACGAGGACGAGCTCGCCGAGCTCGAGTCGCTCAACGCCGGGATGACGCTGCGCGCCACCGGCACCGTCGTGATCGGCTACTGCATCACCCATTGGGACTACTTCGCCCGCCAGGCCGACCGCCCCCGCCAGGAGGCGCTCGAGCCGGTCGAGTTCCCGACCCACTCCTACAACTTCGTGTTGCGCGAGCCGGTCGGCGTGTGCGCCGGGATCATCCCCTGGAACTTCCCGCTCGTGATGGCCGTCTGGAAGCTCGCGCCGGCGCTTGCGATGGGCAACTCCGTCGTCCTCAAGCCCGCCTCCAACACGCCGCTGACCGCGCTGCGGCTCGCGGAGCTGCTCGACGAGACCGACCTGCCGAAGGGCGTCGTCAACATCGTCACCGGCGGGGGCGCCACCCTCGGCGAGGAGCTCGCCTCACACCCCGACGTCGACAAGGTCGCCTTCACCGGCTCCACCGTCGTCGGCCGCCGGATCATGCAGCTGGCGTCGGGCACGATCAAGCGCTGCACGCTCGAGCTGGGAGGCAAGTCGCCGAACATCGTCTACGAGGACGCCGACATGGAGGCCGCCGTGGACGGCGCGCTGTGGGCGACCTTCTTCCACCAGGGCCAGGTATGCGAGTCGGGCACGCGCCTGCTCGTGCCGGAGTCGATCCACGACGAGTTCGTCGAGCGCCTCGTGGCGCGCGCGCGGCAGATCAAGATCGGCGACCCGCTCGACTACGAGACCGACATGGGCCCGCTCGTCTCGGCCGCGCAGCTCGACACCGTCGAGAACTACGTCCGCATAGGCCGCGAGGAGGGCGCGAAGCTCGTCCTCGGAGGCGGTCGCCCGAAGGACGTTCCGGAGGGGGGCTTCTTCTTCGAGCCCACGATCTTCACCGACGTGGAGAACTCGATGACGATCGCGCAGGAGGAGATCTTCGGCCCCGTGCTGTCGGTCATCAAGTTCAAGGACGACGAGGACGCGATCAGGATCGCGAACGACTCGATCTACGGCCTCGCCGCGGCCGTCTGGTCGGAGGACTACGACCGAGCGCTGTCGACCGCGAAGCGGATCCGGGCCGGCACCGTCTGGATCAACGACCACCACCTGATCAACTGCGTCGCGCCCTTCGGCGGCTACAAGCAGTCCGGCCTCGGGCGAGAGCTCGCGAGCTACGGGCTCGACGCCTACACCGAGGTCAAGCACGTGCACGTGGACCTCACGCGCAACCCGGATCAGAAGATGTTCGGCGTGCTGCTGTCGGAGCCGCGCGAGTAGCGGCTCAGTAGACGTCCTCGGCGCGCCGGGCGTCGACGAGCGCCTTGAGCGTCTCGCGCGAGCTGTAGCGCGGCTTCCACTTGAGCACCTTCTGCGCGCGGTCGGTGCGGAGCAGAACGGGCCGTCGCACGGACTCGACCCACGAGGCCACGTCGGGCAGGCCGGGCATCCGCTGGACGATCTCCGCCGTCACGTCGACCGCGAGGTCGGGCACCGGCACCGAGTACCAGCCCATCGCATCGGCGAGGTCGGAGACCGTGATGTGGTCCTTCGGGGCGATGTTGTAGGCGCCGGGCTCGCCCTTGCCGAGCACGCCGGCGAGGAAGGCGGAGGCGACGTCGTCCTCGTGCACGAGCTGGAACGGCGTGCCCGGATCCGGCAGGACGGGCTTGAGCGCCGGCATGAGGTCGAGCAGCCGCACGACCGCGTCGGGCATGCGCTCGGACAGCCGGACGTAGGGGATCTCGTCGAGCAGGGTCTGCGCGCGGGGGCCCGCGATGATCGGGGGGCGGAACACCCAGGCGGTGGTCTTGCGGCGGCCCTTGAGGACGGTGGCCAGCACCCGCTCCACCTCGGCCTTCTGCGCGGAGTACGGGTGGGCGTCGCTGCCACGGGCGGGGACGTCCTCGTCGAGCCACTCCGGATTGTCGTCGTGGAAGCCGTAGGCCGCGACGCTCGAGGCGTAGCAGATGCGGTCGGCCCCGGCCTTCACCGCCTCCTCGAAGACCGTGCGCGAGCCCTCGACGTTCACCGAGCGGGTGGCCTCGCCCGCTGTAAGGATCGCGAAGGCGAGGTGCACGACCACGTCGGCGCCCTTGACGGCATCCGCGACGCTCGCGCGGTCCTGCACGTCGCCCTGGCGGTACTCGACCTTCCTCCAGCCCTCGGCGGCCGGGTCGAAGGGGCTGCGCGCCATGCCGACGATCAGCTTCACCTGGCGCGAGCGGTGGAGCGCGCCCACCACGGCGACGCCGAGGTCCCCGGTGGGGCCGGTGACGGCTACGGTCAGCCCGTCGGCAGGCACGGGAGGGGTTCTACCATCTATTGCATGGAGCAGCTCAGCGTGGTGATGACCGACGCGGCGCGCGACGCCCTCGCCCAGGCACGGTCGGCGCTCGGGGACGACCTGACGATCGTGATCGGGAACGGCTGTTGCGACTCGACCGCGCCGTTTCTGTTCAACCACCACTTCGCGGGGATCGCGGAGGAGCGGATCGCCGACGTGGACGGCGTGCCGGTCATGCTCGACCGTTCGCTCCTCGATCTCTTCGCCGGCCGCGAGGTCGTGATCGACGCGGGGCCCGACCCGGGCGGCGATTCCTTCTCCGCGGAGACCGAGCTCGGGCTGCGCTTCAGCATGGAGCGCCTGCCGCTGCCGGGCTGAGGCGGCCCGGCCCGGCGCTCAGATGCCGTCCTCGTAGCCCTCCTCGCCGGGCAGCAGCACCTCGGCGCCGCCGTCCCGGACCAGCACGCGCGGCTGGATCGGCTGGACGTCGCGCCCGCGGGCGTCCTCGACGAGCGCGGCGACGCTCTCGAAGCCCGAGAGCTGCTCGAGGTGCTTGATGGTCGGGAAGACGAGGAACAGCCCGCCCGCCTCCCCGTCGGCCAGCGCCGTCTCCGGACGGGCCCAGCGGTGGTCGACGCACTCGTTGCCGTCGCAGCGCACCTCCGCGCCGGCGGGCGCCTCCGCGACGTAGAACCAGGTGTCGAAGCGGACCTTGACCTGGCTCGGCGTGATCCAGCGCGAGAAGGCCACGAGCTCGTGGCTCTCACCCAGCTCGAGGCCGGCCTCCTCGGCGAGCTCGCGGCGTCCGGCGGCCTCGGGGCCGCCGTCCTCCGGATGCACGGCGCCCCCCGGGAAGACCCATGCTCCGCCCATGAAGCGCTGCTCCGGGTTGCGCCTGACGAGCAGCACCTCCGGCCCCTCGGGCGAGTCCCGCATGACGATCACGGAGGCCGCGAGCCGTGCGTCGGTGACCTCGCCGAAGTTCAGTTCCTCGCCGGGCGGCGGCCGGTCGACGCGCACGTGGGCCACCCTACTAAGGTTCCCCGCCGTGGAAGCGGCCACCGCACAGAAGTGGATCTGCGAGTCCTGCGGGTTCATCTACGACCCGGCCGACGGCGATCCCGACGGAGGCGTCCCGGCCGGGACGCCGTTCGAGGACATCCCGGACGACTGGTTCTGCCCCGTCTGCGGCGCCCGCAAGAAGGACTTCACGCCCTACGAGGCCTGAGCCGGGGGAGGCTCAGGGGCCGGGAGGCGCCGTGCCGGCGTTGCCGGACGGCGGCGGTACGACCGGCGACTCGCCCTTCACGACGTTCGGGAACTGGTCGTTCCCCCAGAGCGCCGGCGGGACCACGAAGCACGGCGGCGAGCCCTCGGTGGGCTGCGGCTTCTCACCGCCCGCCGGGGCGCAGTCGAAGCTCTCCAGGATGCCGGCGGCCCGCATGCGCATGTGGGCGTTCGGCGCGAGGTAGGCGTTGCCGCGGTCGTACTCGGGCCGCACCTGGCTGAGCGCCAGCCCGCGCCCGTTGATCATGCCGATCTGGCGCAGGAAGTGGCGCGGACCCTCGTTCGGCCCGCGTGGCGGGCGCGTGAAGGCGAGCGCGGCGCCGCCGACCGTGGTGAAGCCCGCGAGCCCGGGGGAGTGGTAGCCCGCGAACGAGAGGATCGGGTTCAGCTCCTGCAGGAACGGGGCGAGCGCCTCCAGCGCCTGCGGCGCCGCAGCGAGGAAGCGGCGCGCGTCGGGGAGCGTCGAGGGGGCGACGGAGTTGAGGGCGTCGACGTCGCGGAAGAGGTCCTCGAGGTCGGGCGCGAGGCCGCGGGTGGCGCGCAGGGTGGGCGTGAGCTCGCGCGCCACCGGGATCAGGTCGCGGACGAGCGGCCCGGTGTCGCGCGAGAAGCCCTCGAGCCGCGTCACGGTCAAGCGGGTCTCGTCGAGGAAGGTGGGGAAGCTGCGGATGATCTCGGCGAGCTTGTCGTCGCGCGAGGCGGTCACCTGGAACAGGCGGTTCGAGTTCACGATCAGGTTCCGCAGCTCGCCGTCGCGCTCGTTGAGCGCGCCGAAGACGATGCCCGTGTTGCGGACGAGGCGGCGCAGGGCCGACTCGCGCCGGTCGAGCACGCGGAGCACGTCGGAGCCCGACTGCGCGAAGCCGCCGAGGTTCCCGAACGCCTCGTTCAGATCGCTGCCGCCGCCGTCGGCGATCGTCTCCGCGAGCGCCGCCTGCCAGCGCTGGAACGCGCGCCGCGTGGGCTGGTCGAAGGTGCGGAAGATCTCGTCCAGCTCGACCGTTCCCGTCACGTTCCCGTCGGCGAGCCGGCCCCCGTCCTGGATCGCCGGCGCCGACGCGGTGCCGGGGGTCAGCTCGACGTAGGTCTCGCCGAGCAGGGTCTTCTGGCGCAGCATCGCCCGCGCGTCGCGCGGTACCGGGGCGTACTTCGAGTCGATCTCGAGCTCCGCCACCAGGCGCGCGGGGCGCTTGCGGAACTCGAGCTTCTTGACCTTGCCGACGTCGATGCCCGAGATGCGGACGTTCGCCTCCTGGGCGAGGTTAGCCGCCTCCGGGAAGGCGACGCTCACGCGGTAGCCCTTCGCCGAGAGAGGTATCGACCCGCCGAACGAAATCCAGAGGAACAGCGTGAGGCCCACGCAGGAGAGCGCGAAGCCCACCATCACGAGGACGCGTCCGACGCTTGGCGCCTGTTTCTGCATCAGCCGAGCCCCGGCAGGTCGGGGACGGCGGGCAGCGGCACGAGTGGCTCGCCGCCGCCCGTGGGGCAGAGGCCCGTGTCGGCGAGCAGCGTCGTGGCGTTCAGGACGACGGCTGTAAGGGGCTCGCGCTCCACGAGCTGGCGGAGCGTCGCGCAGGAGACGGCGAAGTTCGAGCGCCGGAAGACGCCCTGCGCGTCGGCCGTGGAGAAGAGCGTGTTCGAGGCGTGCGCGAGCCAGGCGGCCCAGAACAGGTAGCCCTCCTCGCGCTGGCGATCCTGCGCGGCGTTGCCGCTGACCGGCTCGGCGCCGTTCGGGTTGAACGCGGCCATGTTGAAGAAGCGGTTGAGCTCCTCGAGGCTCGTCGCGAGATCCGGCGCGGCCTTGGCGAGGCCGGCGGCGCCGGGGCGGAGGTCCGCGAGCCAGGGGCGGGCCCGGCGAACGAACGGGCGGATGTCGTCACGGACGTCGTCGGTGGTGGAGCGGGCGAGGCCGCGAATCGCCGCGTTGGTCTCGTCGAGCTGGGCGAATGCCGGGGTCAGCCTGTCGAGGGTGGGGCCGAGGAGGTCCGCGAACGGGCGAACGCTCGTGAGCGCGCCCTCGGTGGCGCGCAGCGCGCCGGGGAGCCGGGAGACCGCGAGGGAGATGTCGTCCTCCTGGTCGGCGAAGCCGCCGAGCGCCTCCGCCGATGCCGTCACGAGCCGCTCGAGGTCCTCGTCGTTGCGCCCGAGCGCCGTGGTGAGCTGGCCATAGTTGTGGACGAGCCGGCGCAGCTTGGCGCGCTGGCGGGCGAAGGCTCCCTGCACGCGGGCGAGGTCGCGATGAAGCGGCTCGAGGCGCTTCAGCAAGCCGCGGAGATCCTCCCCGCGACCGTCGAGGCCCTGGCCGCCGCCGGCGATCAGGAGCTTCAGGTAGTCGCGCGTGTCGGCGTCGAGCTGATTGAGGATCTGCTCGGAGTCGACATCCGGAAGCGTGTCGCCGATCTGGATGCGGTGGCCCTCCGGCACGGGCGCCGCCGCCGGGGTGCCGGGGTCGAGCTCGACGAACATGTCTTCCAGGCCGGTTCGGGGTCGCAGCAGCGCGGTGGCGTCGCGATGCACGCGCTTGCCGTACCTCTTGTCGAGGGCGAGCGTGACGATCGCGCGGCCGTCCTCGAGCTCGACGCCCGAGATCTCGCCCACGCGGACCCCCGCGATGCGCACTGCCTGGTTCTGGCCGGGCTTCACGCCCCCGGCCTCGCTGAAGGCGGCCTCGATCTCGAACGGCCCCTCCTGCACGAGCGGCAGGCGCGCGCCCTGCTGGCCGAGGATGTAGGCGGCGACGCCGACGCCGATGGCGGCCAGCGCGAGGATCGCGAGGACGTCACGGAAGTGCTTGCGGACGGCGACCATGGTCATGGGCGCGCCCCCGGGTAGCCGGGCTCGCCGGGACTCAGCCCGAGTTCGCGCGCGCGGCGGCGCTCGGCCGCGAGGCTCGGCTGCTGGAGCGGGTCGACGGCGGGCAGGCCGAGGCGGTCGCGGCGGACGAACTCGGTGAGGCGCTTCAGCTCGCGGTCGAGCAGGGCCTTCGACGGCGCGGCGCCCGCGGAGGTCGCGGTCGGCTGGACGGTCGCGTCGCCCGGTGCGAGCGGCGCGTTCAAATCGGGCGGCTCCTGCGTCTCGCAGGGCACGTCGGGACGGAACTTCGGGCGCGAGGCGGGCTTCGCCGGCCGCGTGCCGAGCTGCGGGAACGCCGCCGACGAGAAGAGCGTCTCGGAGTTCTGGCCGCCCGGCTGCACGAACGTGGTGGGCCCGCTACCCGCGTTGAGCCGGAACCACTGGCCGTTCGCGTCACCCGTCCGGCTCTCGCCGGCGAGGGCGGTGAACGCCCGCTGGGCCTCCTTGAAGAAGGGCTGGCCCGAGGCCTCGGGGAAGTCCGGGTCGGGGATCGGGGCGGTCGCGAACGGGATGAGCACGTTCGAGGTGCAGGAGCTGAGCGCCCGCGACTGGCCGAGCAGCTCGACGCTCGCCTTGTTCAGCCGCACGAGCGAGGGCACGGTGCGGCGCAGGTCGCGCGCGACCGCGGGCAGCTCGTCGTCGGAGACGAGCCTCCGGAGCTGCACGATGAACGGCTGGGCGGCGGCGAGCGTCTCGTCGCTCGTCCGCACCCCGGGCAGCGCCGCGCGCGCGAAGCGCCGCAGCGACGGGAGCGCCGAGTTGAGCGAGGCGAGCGCGGGGGAGCCGACTCGCAGCACGTCGCGCAGGGCGGGGATCGAGGCCTCCAGCGCGTCGCTCTCGGAGGCGAACGCGCGCGTCGTGCGGTTGAGGTTCGTGATCAGGTCCTTCAGCGCCTCGGGATCGCGCGAGAGCGCCTCGAGTGTCCGCTGCTGCCCGCGCACGACCCGCAGCAGGTCACCGGGCTCGGTGCCGAGCAGGGCCTCCTGCGCGAGCGCGCTCTGGCGGTAGGCCTCCTCCCAGAAGCGGATCGAGCGGTTGAAGCCCTCGGCGCCGCCGCCGTCGAGCCCGACCGAGAACTCGCGCAGCAGCGTCTGGAGTGACGCCCGCGAGTCCTTGTCGAGCGTCTTCAGGATCTCCTCGAAGCTGACGGAGTGGGCCGTCTGGTTGATCGGGATCGTGTCGCCGTCGCCGAGCGCCGGTGCGCCGGGCGAGCCGGGCTTGATGTCGACGACGAAGTTGCCCTCGAGGAACAGGCGCGGGATCACCTGGGCGCGTGCGTCCTCGTGGATCGGCAGGCCGGCGTCCGAGATCTCCATGGTCACGCGCGCCGCGCCGCCCTCCATCACCTCGAGCTTCGTGATCTTGCCCACCTCGACGCCGGCGACCCGCACCGGCGCGCCGGCCTTGAGGTTCTGGGCGGACTTGAACACGGCCTTCAGCTCGAACGGGGACGCGAACGGGTTCGCCTGCGAGAAGGCGAAGAAGACGGCGACGGCGACGGCCGCGACCGCGAGCGAGCCCGCCGCGAACTCGGACATGCCGCCCTTGCGGCGCTTCAGCCGGCCCCTCACGGGACATCCTCCAGCCCGTCTATGCCGAGCTCGCGCGACTTGTAGGTGCCGCCGGCGAGCCCGGGCGTATCAGAGTCGATCACGACGTGGCTTCCGCCGTTCTGGTTCGGGTCGGGGGATGGCGCGTAGCGTCCGGTCGTGTTCAGCGGGCCGTCCGGATAGCCGGTCTGCCCGGCCTGGCAGTCGGCCTTGCCCGCCGCGTCCACTGCCGGGGCGTAGAACTGGGTGTTGAGCTTGGTCTCGGGGCTGCCGCCGGGCGGGGGCGCCGCCTGCGGGTCCTGGCCCTGCGGCACGTCGGCGGGCCGGTCGGCGTCCGAGTGCCCGACGGAGTCGTCCTGCTCGGCGTTGGCCGTGACGAGCTGGATCCGCTCGATCGTGCCGCGGGGTACCTCCTCGGAGATGTGCTCGCCGAGCGGCGTGAAGAAGTAGTTCGCGAAGTTGCAGACCGTCTGGTACGGCGCGACGAACTCGACCAGCGGGCGGCCCACGTCGAGCGTGGTGTCGAGCTCCTGGAGCGCGAGCAGCGTGCTGGGGTTCTCGGCCAGGCGGTCGAGCTCGCGGAGCGTCGCGGCGGCCAGGCGGTTGGTGCGCGGCGTCTCCAGCAGCACCGGCGTGCCCACGCGCAGGGCGTCGTTGAGCGGCGGCAGCGCGCGCGTGAGCTCGTCGGACGCGGGGATCAGCTCGCGGGAGAGCGTCGTGAAGTCGGACAGGAAGGGCCGCTGGACGCGGAAGCTCCTGATCGCCGCGTCCATCGTGCCGGGCGAGCGCTCGATCGTCTGCCGCAGGGCCTCGGGGTGGCGGCCGATCGCCTCGAACGTGTCGGCCATCGCCGTGAACAGCGCCGCCTGAACGTCCGCCACCGGAGCCGCCTGCGCGGCGGCCGCGCCGATCTGGGTGAAGAGCTGGTCGAGCTCGGTGTCCGGGTCCGACAGGGCCTCCATCACGGGGGTCAGGTGCCGGAAGAACGGCGCGAAGGCGGCGATCGCGGCGTTCAGGTCGGGTCCGCGGCCCGCGAAGGCGTCGCCGTAGCCCTCGAGCGCCGCGCGCGCGGCCACCCGGGTCTCGGCGTCGAAAGTGGACAGCAGGTCCTCGAGCTCGACCGGCGCGCTCGCATTGGCGAGCGGGATCGTGTCGCCCGGCTGCAGCTCGCCCCCGGCCTCGCCCGGCGTGACCTCGACGTACTTGAGCCCGAGCGCGGAGCGGGGCCGCACGAGAATGCGGGTGTCCTCCGACAGCGGCTGGAGGCTGCGGTCGAGCTTCACCTCGAGCTGGGCGATCGTGAGCGGCTCGCCGGCCTGCTCGATCGACTTCGTGGTGATCTCGGTGACCTGGCCGACGCGCTTGCCGCCGACGCGGACGTCGTTGCCGACGACGAGGCCCGAGCCGCTCGGCAGCTCGACCTTCAGGTCGTAGGTCGGCACGAACGGAAGGCCGCTGTTCGCGTTGTAGGAGAGGAAGACGGCGACGATGATGATCAGTACCGTCACTGCGCCGACGAGCACCGGCGAGGCCGACAGGGACTTGGCGACGCGGCCCCTCATGGCGCGAGCAGGAAGTCGAGGAGGCGCTCGTCGCCTCCGCTCACGGGCGGCACGCGGCCGCGGCCGGGCAGCGTGTCGAGCAGCTCCTGGAGGCCGTCGGGGAGCGTGAGCCCGGGTCGCGAGGGGTCACGCTGGCCCGCGGGCGGGCGCACGGCCTCGGGCTCGCCGCCGCGGATCTCGGGGTCGCCCCGCCGCGCGCGGGCAGGCCTGCGGTTCTCGCGGCCGGCGGGCGTCGCCTCCGCCGTCGGGTCCGGCACGGTCACGCCGGGCTGGTACGGGCCGAGCCATGAGGCGCACTCGCGCTGCGACTCGGGCAGGTCGACCGTGTAGGCCGAGCATTCGTTCTCGACGATGGTGAAGCGCAGGACGTGGCCGATCTGGTCGAACGGGTTGATCGCGAGCGTCTGCCAGAAGGCGTAGTTGAGGAGCGCCTCCATGCCGGTGAAGCCCTTGCCCTCGGCGTTCGCGGTCTTGTCGGGCGCGGGCGGCGCCGAGTTCGCCGCACGCGGGTCGTGCTCGATCGAGCGCTCGCGGTCGTCGAGCGTTTCGAGGAACTGGCGGAGGGGCTTCGAGAAGCCGGGGGCGTTCTCGGCGAGCGCACGCAGCTCCTCGATCTCGTCGGAGCTCTCGCGGATCGCGGCGCTGCCGGCGGAGGAGAGGTCGCCGAGCGACTCGAGCGCCGGGCGGGATGCGCGGCTGAACGGCTCGAGCCGCTCCAACGTCTCGACGAGGTCGGGGGCGGCCGCGCTCAGGTTTCGCAGGACCGGGACCTGAGCGTCGGCGAGCTCGCGCAGCCTGTCCATCGTGGGCTCGAGCTCGCCGAGGAAGACCGGGAGCCGGTCGAACGTGCGGGAGATGTCGGCGCGGCGCGAGGCGGAGATCTCGGCGGTCTCGCCGGCCTCGCGCACGAAGCGGACCACCTCGCCCCGGCGCTCGGCCAAGGCCGCCACCACGGTGTCCGAGTCCACGACGAAGCGCTCGATGATCTCGTCCTGGCGCGCGAGGATGCGCAGGGTGCGGTTGGTCGCCCGGAGGCCCGGATGGGCGCGGCGCAGGACCTCCTGCACGTCGTCCGCGCGGCCCGCGAGGCCGGCTCCGAGCGCGTTCAAGAGGAGCGGCAGCCGCTCGCGCTGGGGCTCGCGCAGGATGTTGTTGACCAGGTCGAGCGGGATCGTGCCCGTCGTCCGGCCGACCGGGACCGTGTCGTTCAGAAGCGGCTCCTCGGCGTCGCCCGGGTCGCAGTTCACGTAGTACTCGCCGATCAGCGACTGTGGCCGGATCTCGCAGGTGGCGTCGGCGCGGAAGGAGGCGAGGCCGGGCTCGTCCACGGAGACCTCGACGAGCGCGAGTGGCGGGTCGGAGTCGGTCAGGTCGAACTCCTCCACGGCGCCGGCCGCGACTCCCGCGACGCGGAAGTCGGCTCCCTCGACCACGCCGAACGCGTTGTCGAAGACGATCCGGTAGCGCTTGCCCTCGTCGTCCCCGCCCGCGGCGACCAGCACGAGGGCCAGGACGGCGAGCACGGCCGCGGTGAGCGCCGGGACGATGCGCCTCACGGTCCCACCGCCCGGTGCGCCGGGTCGCAGTCGAAGGCCGCTGCCTGCTCGGCCGAGTACACGTTCGAGCCGTCCGCGGCGGCCGCCTCCGAGTGGCCCGGGCAGCGCTTGAACTGCTTCGTCTTCGCGATCGCGGCGAAGTTGGCGGCGCGGTCCTGCGGGGCCACGACGGTGGGAGCGCCGGGGCTCGTCACGCTGAAGAGGTTGAGGTACACCTGGGTGCGCGAGAAGCCGCCGGTCGCGTCGTAGGAGCCCGTCTGCGAGAAGTCGTCGAACCAGCCGAACAGGTCCGGGGTGTAGGGCCGCCCGAACGCGATCAGCGGCGCCGCCTTCTCGAGCGCGTCAGCCGTGACGGGGAAGGCGCCGGGCCGGGTCGCGCCGTTTCGCTCCGCGCTGTCGACGGCGATGTCGGTGAGCGCGGGAAAGGTCCGCAGGAGCTCCACGAGGTCGTCGTCGGGGCCGGGGTCGCGGATCGTGCGGGAGAGGTCGCGGACCGCGGGCCCGGCGTCGGTGGCGAAGCCGCGGAGCTGCGGGAGGAAGCGCTTGAGCCGCTTCGCCGCGGGCTTCGAAGCGGAGACCAGCGGATCGACGTCGTCGAGCGCCCCGCGCAGGTTCACGAACGTCGTGTTCGCCCGCCGCATGAAGTCGGGGAGCCGGTCGAGCGATTCCGCGAGCGCGCCCTGGTCGGCGCTCGCCGCGCGGGTCGTCTCGCTGAGGTTCGGGACGAGGCCGGCCAGGTCGTCGCGGCGGTCCGCGGCGGCGGTCACGAGGCGGGCGCTGTCAACCACGAAGCGGTCGAGCAGCAGGGTGTCGGTGGCCAGCTCCTTGAAGAGCCTGCGGCCCGAGGAGAGGGCGGGGCCGAGGTAGCGGTAGCCCTCACGTGCCTCCTTCTCGCGCCCCTCGAACATGGTGGCCGAGCCCTCGAAGAACTTCTGGAGCGCCTCACGCGTGGGCTCGTCGAGCGTGTTGAACAGCGCGTCGAGCTCCACAGCCGCGACGGTGTCCTCGGAGGGGATGGCGCCGCCGTCGGCGATCTCGCCGCCCGCCGAGCCACCCGGCAGCTGGAGGTCCACGAAGCGGTTCGCGATCCCCGACAGCGAGGTCTGGCGGATCACCGCGCGGGTGCCGTCGTCGAGCGGCGAATGGTCGTCGTCGACCTCCATCTCGACCTGCGCCTGCCCGTTGTCGAGGAGATCGAGGCCCTTGACCGAACCGACCTGCACGCCGCCCATGCGAACCTCGTTCCCGGGGACGAGCTGAGAGGCGTTCTGGAAAGTGGCCGTGACCGTGTAGGCGCCGGATCCCGCGAAGAGGGCGAGGGCGACGAGCGCGATCGCCGCCAGGACGCCGCCGCCAACGAGCCAGATCGCCGGCCGGGCCTCCTGCCCGCCGAGCTGTTCCGTGCCTACCACCGCGTATGTCCTACCCGGCCCGGGCCGGAATGCGCGTTAGGGGGCGATTAAGGAGCAGCCGCAAGGGGGGGCGGACCCTAGCGGGTGTGTTCTTTTTCCAGCTGTGACCGCAGTCACACAGCGAGGGTCAGGCGGCGGCGGGCAACGCGGCGGCGACGACGGCCGCCTCGATCGCCTCCGCGGTGACCTGGACGAGCCGCGTCAGGTCGTCCTCGGAGATCGCGAGCGGCGGCATCAGCACCACGACGTCGCCGAGCGGGCGCACGATCGCGCCGCGGGAGCGAGCCTCGAGCGTGACCCTGTGGCCCATCCGCAGGTGGAGCGGCTGCTCGTGCAGCTCGATCCCCACCATGAGGCCGCGCCGCCGCACCTCGCGGACCGGTGCGAGGCACTCGACGAGGCCGAGCAGCTCCTCGAGCAGGGAGATCTTCGGCTGGACGGCGTCGATCACGTGCTCGTCCCGGAACACGTCGAGCGAGGCGATCGCCGCCGCGCAGGCGAGCGGGTTGCCCGTGTAGGTGTGGCCGTGGAAGAAGGTGCGGAACTCCTCGAAGCGGCCGAGGAAGCCCTCGTAGATCCGCTCGGTGGCGAGCGTGGCGCCGAGCGGCATGTAGCCGCCGGTGATGCCCTTCGCGAGGCACATCAGGTCCGGGGCGACACCCTCCTGCTCGCAGGCGAACATGGTGCCGGTCCGGCCGAAGCCGGTCGCGACCTCGTCGCAGATGAGGAGCGTCCGGTAGCGGTCGCAGAGCTCCCGCACGCCGCGCAGGTAGCCCTCGGGCTGCACCAGGATCCCGGCGGCGCCCTGGACGAGCGGCTCCACGATCACGGCGGCGATGTCGCCGCGGACGAGCTCGCGCTCCATCGCTGCGAGGTCGCCGGGCGCGACGCGCGCCGCGTCGAAGAGCAGCGGCCGGTACATCGAGTGGAAGAGGTCGATGCCGCCGACCGAGACCGAGCCGACGGTGTCCCCGTGGTAGGCGTTGTCGAGGCAGACGAAGCGGGTGCGCTCGGGCGAGCCGGTCTGCTGGTGGTACTGGAACGCCATCTTCAGAGCGATCTCGGTGGCCGTCGAGCCGGAGTCGGAGTAGAAGACGCGCGTGAGCCCCTCGGGCGCGATCTCGGTGAGCCGCCGCGCCAGCTCGACGCCGGGCTCGTGCGTGAGGCCGAGCATCGTGGAGTGGGCGACCCTGTCGAGCTGATCGCGGACCGCCGCGTCGATCCGTGGATGGCGGTGCCCGTGGACGTTGCACCAGAGCGACGAGACGCCGTCGATGTAGCGGCGGCCGTCGGTGCCGATCAGGTCGGTGCCATCGGCGCGCTCGATCACGAGCGGCTCCTCCTTCGCCCAGCCCTGCTGCTGCGTGAACGGATGCCAGAGGTGGGTCCGGTCGTCGGATGTGAGCGTCACGGCCGGGGACGCTAGCTATGGTGCCTGTCGGAATGCCGCCCCTCGCGTTGCTCGTGTTCGTGGTCGGGACGGGCTCGCTGGGCGCCGAGATCGCCGCGGTCCGCCTGCTCGCCCCCTATTTCGGCGCCTCGACCGTGGTCTGGGCGAACACCATCGGAGTGGTGCTCGTCGCCCTCTCGCTCGGCTACTGGCTCGGCGGGCGCTGGGCCGACCGCCATCCGCACATGCAGGGGCTCTGCCTGCTCACCCTCGCGGCGGCGCTGCTGCTCGCGCTCGTCCCGTTCGCGGCCGACCCGCTGCTGGATGCCGCGGTCGAGGCGCTCGACTCCATCTCGGCCGGTGCCTTCGTCGGCTCGCTGCTCGGTGTGCTCGGGCTTGTCGCGGTGCCGGTGCTCCTGCTCGGCGCCGTGTCTCCGTGGGCGATCCGCCTGGCGGTCCACAGCGTCGAGCAGGCGGGCCAGGTGGCCGGGCGCCTGTACGCGCTCTCGACGGCGGGCAGCCTGCTCGGGACGCTGCTCTCGGCGCTCGTCCTGATTCCGCTGGTCGGGACGCGGCGGACCTTCCTCGCGTTCTCGCTCGCGATCGCGCTGATGGCCGTCTGGGGCCTGCGACCCGTCCGCCGCTACGCGCTCGCGCCGGCGGCGATCGCCGTGCTCATCGCGTTGCCGGTCGGCACGCTCAAGGCCTCCTCCGACACGGGCCGGGTTATCCACGAGGTCGAGACGGAGTACCAGTACGCGCGCGTCGTCGAGCGCGACGACGGCACCCGCCTGCTCGAGCTCAACGAGGGGCAGGCACAGCACTCTGTCTTCCACCCGGACACCGTCCTGACCGGCGACGTCTGGGACGGTCATCTGGTTCTCCCCTTCGCCGCGCGCGACACCCCGCCCCGGAAGGTGGCGATCCTCGGCAACGCCGCCGGCACGACCTCGCGCGCCTACGAGGAGTTCTTTCCCGGCGCGGTGATCGACGGCGTCGAGATCGACGGCGAGCTGTCGGAGATAGGGCGGCGCTTCTTCGACATGAACAACCCGCGGCTGCGCCTCCACCACGAGGACGCGCGCCCGTTCCTGCGGCGGACCGCCGAGCGCTACGACGTCATCTCGGTCGACGCATACCGCCAGCCCTACATCCCGTTCTACCTCGCGACGCGCGAGTTCTTCGAGCTTTGCCGGGACCGGCTCGAGCCCGGCGGGGTCCTGATCGTCAACGCCGGCCATCCCGAGGGACAGGACGATCTCGAGAAGGTGCTGACCGCGACGATCTCCGACGTCTTCCCGAACGTGCTCCGTGATCCGACCGAGCCCACGAACACCCTGATCGTGGCGAGCAGGGCGGAATTGTCGGCGGAGCGCATGCTCGAGCGGGTCCCGTCGCTGCCCGCGGGGCTCCAGGCCACCGCCCTCGCCGAGGCGCGCGGGCTCGAGCCGCCGCTCCGGGGTGGGACCGTCTACACCGACGACAAGGCCCCGGTCGAGTGGCTGATCGACAAGTCGATCGTCGACTACGCGTCCGGCGGGGAGGGCTAGAGGGCGCCAGCCCGGGTGGCCACCGTTTCGAGATCGGGGCGTCGGGTACCACGATCGAACCGCCGGGGGCCCACAGGCAGAGGAAGTCTGGGTCCTTTCCCGCCTCACCCCTGGCCTGCTGAAGGGATGGAACCTCCCGGCTTCGCGCCCCGGGGCCGGGAGGCCACCCTCAGCCCAGCCAGTCGCCCACGGGAAGCGCGCGCGCGGCGATGCCGATGTCCGTGGGGCTCGTCTCGGGCAGGGTCGCGACGGGGACGCCGCCGAGGCGCTCGACCGTCTCGCGGTTCGAGCGCTCGATCCCGCCCGGCTCGGCGGGCCACGGTGTCATCACGAGCGCGGAGACCCGCAGGCCCGCGGCGCGCGCGCACTCGAGCGTCATCAGCGAGTGGCCGATCGTGCCGAGGCCCGTCCGCGCCGCGACGACGACAGGCAGGCCGAGGTCCACTGCGAGATCGCGCACGAGGTAACCCGGGGTGAGCGGCACCATCAGGCCGCCGACGCCCTCGCACACGAGCAGGTCACCGCGCTCGGCCTCCGCCCGCGCGGAGGCGACCAGCTCGGAGGGCTCGAGCGGCGGCAGGCCCGCGAGCTCGGTCGCATAGTGCGGGGAGACGGGCGGGCCGAAGCGGTGGGGCGAGATCTCATCAGGGGCCTGGCCGGCGGTGGCCACGGAGGCCAGCAGCTCGTGGTCGGGCGGCCAGCCGGTCTCCGGCGGCTCGTCCGTGCCCGTGACGGCGGGCTTGAAGGCGGCGACCCGCTCGCCGTCCGCCGCGAGCGCGGCGCAGCAGGCCGCGGCTACCACGCTCTTCCCGGCGCCCGTGTCGGTCCCGGTGACGAACAGGCCGCGGAGCCCGGCGGCGGCCAGGGTCAGGCGGCCTCGGCCAGGCCGTCGAAGATCGCTGAGCGCGCCTGCCCGCGCGACGCGCGGATCGAGGCGGCGAGCACGCCGGCGGCGTGGCGAAGCTCCTTCTTGGTGTGCGAGGCCATCACGGCGAGGCGGAGCCGCGAGCTTCCCTCGGCGACGGTGGGCGGGCGGATCGCCTGGGCGAATACGCCGCCGGCGAGCGCGCGCTCGCAGGCAGCCATCGCCTGCGAGGCGCCGCCGACCACGAGCGGCAGGATCTGCGTGGTCGAGCCGCTCACGTCGAGACCCTCGGATTCCAGCGCCTCGCGGAGCACGGAGGCGTTCCGGGCCAGCTTGTCGACGCGGCCCGGCTGCTCGCGCAGCAGCTCGAGCGCCGCGAGCGCGCCCGCGACGGCCGGCGGCGGGAGGGCGGTGGAGAAGATGAACGTGCGCGCGGTGTTCACGAGGTAGCGCGCCATCGATTCCTCGCAGCAGGCATAGGCGCCGTAGGAGCCGAGCGACTTGCCGAGCGTGCCCACGACCACGTCGACCTCGGACTCGAGGCCGGCCGCCGCCACCGAGCCGCGGCCGCCGGGGCCGAGCGCGCCCGTGCCGTGCGCCTCGTCCACCACGATCCGGGCGTCGTGGCGGGCGGCCAGCTCGACGATCTCGGCGAGCGGCGCCACGTCGCCGTCCATCGAGAAGACGCCATCGGTGACGATCAGGCTGCCGCGCCCGTGGGCCTCGCGCAGGCCCCATTCGAGGTGGTCCATGTCGCAGTGGTCGTACACGAAGGTCTCGGCGCGCGAGAGGCGGCAGCCGTCCACGATCGAGGCGTGGTTCAGCTCGTCGGAGAAGACCACGTCGCCCGCCCCGGCCAGCGCCTGGACGATGCCCGTGTTCGCCAGGTAGCCGGAGCCGAACAGCACGCAGGCGTCGGTGCCCTTGAAGTCGGCAAGCTGCTCCTCGAGGCGGCGGTGGACCGTCATGGAGCCGGACACGAGGCGGGACGCGCCCGCGCCGACGCCCCAGCGCATCGCGGCGTCGGCGGCGGCCTCGCGCACGCGGGGATGGTCGGCGAGGCCGAGGTAGTTGTTCGAGCAGAGCAGCAGGACGGGCTTGCCGTCGAGCAGGACGCGCGGCCCCTGCGGGCCCGAGATCATGCGGAGCTTGCGGTAGAGGCCGCGGTCGCGGAGCTCGGCGAGGCGCTCCTCGATCTCGGTCACGCTCAGGCCGCTTTCCCGGGATCGACCTGCACGACCTCGGGGAAGGCGTTCGCTGCCCCGTCCGGCCGTGGCGGAACCGAAGACTTCTTGCGATGGCGAAGCTGGCGCGCCGGGTTCCAGAAGTTGGCCTCCTCCTGGCGCGCGACGAGGCGCTCGATCGGCGTCGCCGGCGTCTCGCCGTCGAGCCAGCCGTCGCGGTTGTCCGGTCGCGGGTTCGCGCCGTTGTCGGGCTGGCGGGCGGTGTTGAGCCCGAGCTCCTCGAACATCGCGCGGTCGTCCTCGGGCTCGGAGCCGAGCGTGGTCAGGAAGTTGCCCATCATCACACCGTTGAGCCCGGCCTTGACGGCGAGCGGCTGCAGCTCGCCGAGGTTCTCGACACGTCCGCCGCAGAGCCGGAAGAGCGCGCCCGGCAGGATCAGCCGGAAGATCGCGATCCACTTCACGGCCTCCCACGGCTCCATGTGGTCGCGGTCGCCGAACTTGGTGCCCGGGCGGGGGTTGAGCAGGTTGATGGGCACGCTCGTGGGGTCGATCTCGGCGAGCTGGAAGGCCATCTCGACGCGCTGCTCACGCGATTCGCCGAGGTTGAGAATGCCCCCGACGCAGGTCTCGAGCCCGGCCTCCCGCACCGCGTCGATCGTGCGCAGACGGCCCTCGTAGCGGACGGTCGAGGAGACCTCGGGGTAATAGCTCTCCGCGGTCTCGACGTTGTGGTGGACGCGCTGGATGCCCGCTTCGCGGAGCGCCTTCGCGCGCTGCTTCGAGATGTGGCCGATCGAGGCGCAGCGCTTGAGGTTCGTGTGCTCCGCGACGAGCTTCGCGCCTTCCAGCACGTTCTCGAAGTCGCGCTTCGAGAGGCCCTGGCCCTGGGTGACCATGCAGAACCGGTGCGCTCCCGCGGCCTCCGCGGCGCGCGCATGCTCGAGGATCTGCTCGGGCGACATCATCGCGTGCATCGGCGTGTCCGCCTCCGCGTACTTCGACTGGGCGCAGAAGCCGCAGTCCTCGGCGCACCCGCCGGACTTCGCGTTCACGAGCGAGCACATGTCGGTCGAGTCCGAGAAGCTCTCGAGGCGCGCGTGCCAGGCACGGTCCACGAGCGCGAGGATCTCGTCGCGGTCCTCGAGCTCGCCGAGGCGAACGGCCTCGTCGCGCGTGATCAGCGGCGGCATCGGGGCGGAAGCTACGAGGGCGACCGGACGGCTAGATGAAAAAAGGTGCCAGGCACCGTTGTTGCGTCAGCTGCCCTGCCAGCGCGGCGGGCGCTTCTCGCCGAAGGCGCGCACGCCCTCGCGGAAGTCCTCCGAGCGGAAGCACGACTCGCGCAGCTCGACGAGCTCGCGCTCGACCTCCTCGGGGAGGGCGTGCAGGTGGCGGCGGAGCGTCGAGATCGCCTGCTTGTTGCCGGCGAGCGCGAGCGGGGCGTTCGCGGCGATCTCGGTTGCCGTCTCCAACCCCGCCTCGGCCGCGTCCTCGGCCAGCGAGTTCACGAGGCCCATCGCGAGGCCGCGCTCGGCGTCCACGTTGCGTCCCACGTAGAAGAGCTCGTTCGTGTTCGCCAGGCCGCAGACCTCGATGAACTTGCGCAGGCCCGTGTGCGAGTAGATCAGCCCCAGCTTCGCGGGGGGCATGCCCATCCGGATGCCGGGCTGGCCGATGCGGATGTCGCAGGAGAGCGCCAGTTCGAGCCCGCCGCCGATCGCATGGCCGTTGAGCGCGGCGACCGTCGGGTAGGGGTACTGCTCGAGCGCCTCGATCGCGGCGTGGAACGGATGGGCGACGAGCGCCTCGGCCTGCTGCTCGAACCGCTCCTCGGAGAGGTTGCCGATGTCGTAGCCCGCGGAGAACATCCTGCCGCTGCCCGTCAGGAGCACGCAGCGGGCCTTCTGCGAGCGCACCTCCGCCGCGAGCGCGTCGAGCATCTCGTGGTCGAGCGCCCCGCGCTTGTCGGGGTTGTGCAGCGTGAGCCGGGCGAGCCCGGGAGCGGGCTCGTCGAGCAAGAGCTTCCCGGAGGCGAGCTCCTTCGTCACTCGAGCACGACGAGGGCCTCGCCCTCGGCGACCGATTGGCCCTCCGCGCAGAGGATCTCCTTCACGGTGCCGTCGTCCTCGGCCTCGACCGGCATCTCCATCTTCATCGACTCGAGGATGACCAGCGTGTCGCCCTCTTCGACCTCCTGACCGAGCTCGCACTCGATCTTCCAGACGGTGCCCGTGATGTGGGCCTCGACGTTCGGCACTCCCGCCCTCCTTCTCGACGTGTCCGTGACCGGTGCGGCACGATACCCGCCGTGCCCGCGGAGCGGCCGATCGCCGTGGTGATCACGGCCTACCAGGAGGGAGACCGGCTCGGCGCGACGCTCGAGGCGCTCGCGGTCGCGTTCCCGGGCGCCCGCCTGGTCGTCGCCGACGACGCCTCGACCGACGACACGCCCGAGGTCGCTGCCCGCCACGGCGCCGAGCTCGTGCGGGCGCCGCGCCGCCTCGGCAAGGGCGGCGTCGCGACGCTCGGCGCCGAGCGCGCGCTCGGCGAAGCCTCCGAGCCGCCCGTGCTCGTCCTCTGCGACGGCGACCTGGGCGACTCCGCCGCGGAGCTTCCCGCGCTCGTCGCCGCGCTCGACCGCGGCGACGGCGACCTCGCGGTCGCCTCCTTCGCGCGGCGGGTGGGGGGCGGCTTCGGCTTCGCTCTCGGCTTCGCGCGCTTCGTCATCAGGCGGCTCACCGGCCTCGAGCCCGACGCCCCGATCTCCGGCCAGCGCGCGCTCGCGCCGCATGCCGTTTCGCATGTGCTGCCGTTCGCCCCGCGCTTCGGGATGGAGATCGGCATGACGGTCGATGCCCACCGCGCCGGCTTGCGCCTCGTCGAGATCGAGCTGCCGCTCGCGCACCGGGCGACGGGCCGCACGCTCGGCGGCTTCCTCCACCGCGCGCGGCAGCTCCGGGACTTCGTGCGCGTGTACCTTGCCCGCCGATGATCCTCGCGATCGACCAGGGGACGACGGGCACGACCTGCATGGTCTTCGGAGCGGACGGTGCTCCCTGCGGGCGCGCCTACCGCGAGTTCACCCAGCACTTCCCCCGTCCCGGATGGGTCGAGCACGACGCCGCGGAGATCTGGGAGGTCACGCGGGCCGTCGCGCGCGAGGCGATCGCCGACGCCGGGGACCCGGAGCTCCGGGGCATCGGCATCACCAACCAGCGCGAGACGGTCGTGGCCTGGGACGCGAAGACCGGCGAGCCGCTCCACAACGCGCTCGTCTGGCAGGACCGCCGCACCGCCGGGCGCTGTGACGAGCTGCGCGCGCAGGGCCACGAACCGCTCTTCCGCGAGCGCACGGGGCTCGTGCTCGACCCCTACTTCTCCGGCACGAAGATCGAGTGGCTCCTGCGCGAGGGCGGCGTGCCCCCGGACGCGCGCTTCGGCACGATCGACTCCTGGCTGATCCACAAGCTGACCGGCAGCCACGTCACCGACTACTCGAACGCCTCGCGCACGCTGCTGTTCGACATCACGAAGCGCGAGTGGGATCCCGAGCTGTGCGACCTGCTCGGCGTCGACTCCTCCTCGCTGCCCGAGGCGCTGCCCAGCGCGCACGTCTACGGCGAGACCTCCGAGTTCGGAGGCAGCGTTCCGGTGGCGGGCGTGGCGGGCGACCAGCAGGCGGCGCTCTACGGCCAGGCATGCCACGAGCCGGGGCTCGGCAAGAACACCTACGGCACCGGCAGCTTCGTGCTGGAGAACGCGGGCACAGATCCGCCGCCCGTGTGCGAGGGGCTGCTCAACACGATCGCGTGGGGGGTGGACGGGCGCGTGGACTACGCGCTCGAGGCGGCGATATTCGTCACCGGCGCGGCCGTCCAGTGGCTCCGTGACGGGCTGGGGATCATCGGCGAGGCCGCCGAGACGGAGGCGCTCGCCGCCTCCCTCGACGGAAACGACGGCGTCTACTTCGTGCCCGCCCTCACGGGCCTCGGCGCGCCCCACTGGGACCCCTACGCGCGCGGCACGATCACCGGCCTCACCCGCGGCGCGGGCCGCGCCCATCTCGCGCGGGCGGCGCTCGAGGCGATCGCCTACCAGACGGCCGACGCCGTCCAGGCCATGGAGGACGCCTCGGGCGTCCGGCTCGAGGAGCTGCGCGCCGACGGCGGCGCGGTCGCCAACGGCTGGCTCATGCAGTTCCAGGCCGACGTCCTGGGCGTGCCCGTCGTGGTGCCCGAGGTCGCCGAGACGACGGCGCTCGGGGCCGCCTACCTCGCCGGCGTGGCAACGGGGACGTGGAGCGAGGCCGACGTGGCCGACATGTGGCGCGAGGCTGCGCGCTACGAGCCGGCGATGGACGCGGGCGAGCGCGGGCGGCTGATGGGGGAGTGGGCGGACGCCGTCGAGCGTTCGCGTAACCAGGCAACGGGTAGCGGGTAGCAAGAACCCGAGTGAAGGCACAGGTCTACAAGGATCCGCGGCCGGCGGAGTACTTCACCCCGTTCCACGAACGCGTGCGCCGCGGGCACCAGGGCTGGATGTACGAATTCGTCCGCTCGATGGTCACGCCCTACCTGCTGATCTTCCACCGTACGCGCTGTATCGACTCCGACCGCATCCCGGCTCAGGGCTCGGTGATCATCGCGCCCAACCACTTCTCGTTCCTCGACCACTTCTTCTCGGCCATCTACACGCGCAGGCGCGTGCAGTTCATGGCCAAGTCGCAGCTCTTCAAGCCGCCCATGCAGTTCATCTTCAGCCACGGCGGCGTCTTCCCGATCCGGCGCGGCCATCGCGACGAGGAGGGCTTCATCTCGGCGAAGGCGATCCTCGGCCGCGGCGGCACCGTCGTGATGTACGCGGAGGGCGGTCGCTCGCGCACCGAGGATCTCTCCGAGCAGGCGAAGCCGGGCATCGGCCGGCTGGCGCTCGAGTCGGGCGCCGCCGTCGTGCCCACGGCGATCTACGGCTCGCAGAAGGCGCGCAACTGGAAGCGCCTCCAGTTCCCGAAGGTCACGGTCCAGTACGGCACGCCGCTCCGCTTCGAGCGCGTCGACAACCCGTCGCGCGAGCAGTCGCAGGCCGCGGCGGACATCATCTTCGAGCGGATCCGCGAGACCTACGACGGGCTGGCCGAGAGCGGCCGCGCCCGCGCCGTGCGCGCCTCGCGCGCCGCACGCCGCGCGGCCGCCGCGGCCCAGCGCTCCGCCGAGGCGGCCGGCCGCCGCCCCGTCGTCCGCTGAGCGCCTACTCGTAGGAGCTCTCGAGCCTGCGCCAGGCGGCCAGGTCGTGCCCGGGCACGACCACCGTCCCCGGCGACTCCCGCACGTACAGCTGGAGCTCGCGCAGGGAGCGCTTGAAGCGGTGCTCGTCGGCCATCTTGTGTGGCAGCGCGTCGCCCGCGAATGTCCGCTCGGTGTAGGCGGCGTCGCCCAGCACCAGGAGGTCGCGGTCCCTCAGCCGCAGGGCGACCGAGCAGTGCCCGTGCGTGTGACCTGGCGTGTATGCCATGACCACGCTTCCGTCGCCGAAGATGTCCACCGCCCTGCCGAAGGTCGCAATCGAGCCGACCTCGGGAGCGTCGAAGTCGATCGTGCGGTAGTCGAAGGCGTGGTCGAACTGGCGCTTGACGTAGCCACTCAGCACGCCCTCCTCGGTCGCCGCCCGCCACTCCCGCGCCGACATGACGAACGTGGAGGAGGGGAAGTCGGCGATCGCGCTGGCGTGGTCCACGTGCATGTGGGTCATGAGCACCACGCCGACGTCCGCCGGCGTGATCCCGCGCTCGCGCAGCTGCGCGACCGCCGCCTGCGAGGCCGTCATCTGGGGGTTCTTGAACGCGAGCGAGGCGATCCGGCCGAAGTTCTGCCTGATGTCAACGGCGACCGAGCCGTGAAGGCCGGTGTCGATCAGGAACGGCCCCGCACCCGGGTGCTCGACGAGGAACGCGGGCACCGGCACCTCCACCATCTCGGCGCCGATCCCGAGCGCGCGCAGGCCGGCGAGGCGCCCCGGCTCGCGTTCGAACCAGCTCTTCGCGCCCTCGACCGTCCCGGTCAGCAGCGGGTGGACCCTGACGGTCGCGCCCTCGCGCCCGCCTGGCAGCGGGAGGCTCGCCCCCCTGGGCTCGGCGGCGGTCGACATCGGGCCTCACGTTATCCTGCCGCGGCCATGGCGTCCGAGATATTCCGCCCGGGGCTCCTCGACGGGCAGGTCGTGGTCGTCTCGGGCGCCGGCGCCGGCCTCGGACGCGCGACGGCGCTCGAGCTGGCCCGCCTGGGCGCGACGGTCGTGATCTGCGGCCGGCGGGTCGGGCCGCTCGAGGAGACCGTCTCGCTCGCCGGCGGCGGAGCGGTGGAGGCGGTCGTATGCGACATCCGCGAGGAGGGGCAGGTGGCCGCGCTGATGGACGGCGTGCTCGAGCGCCACGGGCGGATCGACACGCTCGTGAACAACGCGGGTGGCCAGTTCCTCCAGCCGGCCGAGGACGTCACGCCGAAGGGCTTCGCGACGGTCATGCGCTTGAACGTGGAGGGCACCTGGCTCATGACCCACGCGGCGGCCACCAAGGCGATGATCCCTCAGGGCGGCGGCAAGATCGTGAACGTCACGCTCTCGCCCCACCACGGCCTGCCGGGCATGACGCACTCCTCGGCGGCGCGTGCGGCGGTCGAGAACATGACGCGCACGCTCTCGATCGAGTGGGCCCGCTACAACATCCGCCTCACGGCGATCGCGGCCGGCCACTTCGCCACGGAGACGCTGATGACGAAGTACCCGAAGGTCGTCTCCGAGGGCGCCGCGCGAACGGTGCCGCTCCAGCGCCTCGGCGAGCCCGACGAGCACGCCTGGCTCGTGGCCTACCTGGCGTCGAAGGCCGGCGACTACTTCTCGGGCGCGATCCTCACCCTGGACGGCGCGCGCGACAACTGGTTCGGCCCCTGGCCGCCGCCCGGCCTCGCCGAGGAGGGCGGCAAGCCGCCCACCGAGGAGCGGCGGCGCGCCGAGTAGGCACGCCGCCGCGTCCGAAGCGTCCTAGGTCGTCATGCCGGTGAACTGGCCACCGGTGACGTTCAGCACCTGGCCGTGCACGTAGTTCGACCAGGGCGAGCAGAGGAAGAAGACGCCGCCGGCGGCCTCCTCGGGGGTCGCGGGCCGGCCGAGCGGGATCAGCATCGAGGCCATCTGGCGCATCTGCTCGGGGATGCCGAGCTTGATCTCCTGGCCGTCCTTGTCGAACGACCCGGCCTCCTCCTTGGAGGCGGTGAGGCGCGTCTCGACGAAGCCGAAGGCCACCGCGTTCACGTTGATCTTGAACTGGCCCCACTCCTTGGCGAGCGTCTTCGTGAGCCCGACGACGCCGGACTTGCCCGAGGAGTAGTTCGCCTGGCCGGCGTTGCCCATCGTGCCGGAGATCGAGGAGATGTTCACGACCTTGCGGAACACCTCGATGCCCTCGTCGCGCTCCTTCTTGGCGGGCTCGCGCAGGTGCGGAGCCGCCGCGCGCAGCACGCGGAATGGCACGACGTTGTGGATGTCGAGCATGGCCTGGAACTGCTCGTCGGACATCTTGTGGATCGGCCCGTCCCAGGTGTAGCCCGCGTTGTTGACGACGATGTCGAGCCGGCCGAACTCGTCGACCGCCTTCTGCACGAGCTGGTCGCAGACGCCCTCCTTGGTGAGGTCGCCGCCGAATACCGCGGTCTCGCCGCCGATCTCGCCGGCCGCCTGCTCGGCGACGTCCCCGTCGAGGTCGTTGATGAGCACCTTCGCGCCCTGCTCGGCGAGGAGCTCGGCCGTGGCGCGGCCGATGCCGCGGGCCGAGCCCGTGACGATCGCCGCCTTTCCGTCGAGTACGCCCACTGGTTCTCCTGTTCGTTCCGGGAAGAGTGGGCGGGGATATTGCCAGTCGGCGGCTCAGAGGCCGCGCAGCACCCAGGTGTCGCGGCGCGCGCGCCCCCCGCGGGAGCCGCCGAAGACGACGAGGTCACGGCCGGCGAAGGTCGCGGCGTGCGCCGAGCGGGCGCCCGGCCCGCGCCGGCCGGAGCGCACGCGGGTGAAGCCCGCCCGGCCGAGATCGAGGCGCCAGAGGTCGCCCTCCTCGCCGCGCGCGCCGGCGCCTCCGTGGATCAGCCAGTCGCGCCCTCGCTGCGCGGCGGCGTACAGGTTTCGCGGCGACGGCCGCGAGCGCGGTCGGAGCTCCTCCCAGCGGCCGCTCGCGGTGTCGAGGCGCCAGAGGTCGCCGAGGAAGGGCCGCGGGTTCGACTGCCCGCCGAAGAGGAACAGGCCGCCCTCGTGGAAGGCCGCCTGCACGAGGCAGCGCTCGAGCGGCCGGGCGGCGGGGGAGATGTCGCGGAAGGCGCCGCCCGTGAGCGCCCAGGTGTCGTCGAAGCGCCCGCGGAAGGTGAAGCCGTGGGTCACGTAGGCGCGGCCCGTAGCCGGGTCGATGGCCGCGCCCGCTCCGTAGCGGGGCGCCGGGCCGCCGCTCGCGACGCGCCGCCAGCGCCGCGTGCGCGGCGTGAAGCGCCAGGTGTCGCCGAAGAAGCGGCTGCCGGCCTGCCCGCCGAACGCCAGCAGCGTCCCGCCGGGCTCGGCGAGGAGGTTCAGGCCGAAGCGCGCGGGCGGCGAGGAGCCCCGCGGCCTGATTCGGGTCCAGCGCCCGCGGCGCGGGTCGAGGCGCCAGAGGTCGGCGAGCGCCCGCCCCGACCCGGTCCGCCCGCCGAGGAGCCAGACCGCACGGGACGAGGTCGCGGCCAGCGCGTGATCGGTGCGGGCCGACGGCCCCGACCGCGACCCGACCTCGCTCCAGCGCGGCGCGGCGGAAGCCGGGGCGGCGAGGACGAGGATCGCGAGCAGGCCGGTCGTGGCGGCGCGGAGCACATCCCGAATCTATCTCCCGCGAACGCCCGGCTGCGCGGCCCGCCTGGCGCCCACGGGCCATTGCGGTGCTGCGGGTCGTTCGGCGGGGGGTCAGACCCCGACGTTCGTCGTGGGGTCAGACCCCTAGGGGTCTGACCCCGGCATCGCGCTAGGGGTCTGACCCCGGCATCGCGGACCCCGGCATCGCGACCGTGTTCCGCAGTACGCCGATGCCCTCGATCTCCAGCTCGACCTCGTCGCCCGGCTCGAGCCAGCGGCCGTCGCCGTGCTCGAGGATGCAGCCGCCGCCGACCGTGCCGGAGCCGATCACGTCGCCCGGCACGAGCCCGCGCGTGTTGCGCGCCGCGACGGCGAGCAGGTCGTCCCAGGACCAGTGCATCGCGCCGGTGCGGGTGTCGGTCCGCACCTCGCCGTTCACGCGCGCTATCGCGCGCAGGTCGGGGCCCGCCGGCAGCTCGTCCGGGGAGACGAGGACGGGGCCGAGCGAGGTGGCGAAGTCCTTGCCCTTCGCGGGGCCGAGCCCGATCCGCATCTCGCTCATCTGGAGGTCGCGCGCCGACCAGTCGTTCATCACGGTGAAGCCCTCGATCGTCCCGTCCTCGCCGACCACGGCGGCCAACTCGAGCTCGTAGTCGAGCATCTCGGTGTCGGCCGGGCGCGGGATCTCGTCGCCGTCGCGGTACACCGACGCAGGATTCGAGAAGTAGAAGGCCGGCAGCTCGTACCAGGCCTCCGGCACCTCGAGGCCGCGGTTGCGGCGCGCGTTTCGGACGTGCTCCTCGAAGGCGAAGAAGTCGCGGATCGAGGGCGGGGTGCCGTCGGGGTAGGGGCGCCTCATCGCTCGAAGAGCGTCGAGAGCACGACCTCGGTGACGGTGCGGTCCACGCCCTCCACGCTGCGGATCCGCTCCAGCACCGACTCGAGGTCGCTCGTGTCGCGCGCGGCGACGTGCAGCAGCGCGCTCGCCTCGCCTGCGACGGTGTGCGCGGAGATGACGCCCGCTTCGCCCTCCACGGCGCGCCGGATCGCGTCGGCCGGCATGCGGCCGTTGCAGTAGAGGTCGACGAACGCCTCGGCGTGCCAGCCGAAGGCCGCGTGATCGACGATCGCGGTGTAGCCGAGGATCACCCCGTCGGCCTCGAGCCGGTCCACCCGGCGCTTGACGGCGGGCGGCGAGAGGTGGACGTGGCGCCCGATGTCCTTGAACGAGCGGCGCGCGTTCTCCCGCAAAAGCGAAACGATGCGCCGGTCGATGCCGTCCATACCCGCCTCACCCGCCTCTCTCACGCAACGAACTGCCGTTGTAAACGGCCCCTGATAGGAGAAACATTACAAGCATGGCGATCGATCAGCTCTCACCGGCCCCCGCGGCGCTCGAGCCGGCCGATCGGATGCCCGTCCACGGCATCGACCACCTCGAGCTCTACGTGGGGAACGCCGCCCAGGCCGCCGTCTACTTCACCCATGCCTTCGGCTTC
>DATMJO010000047.1:0-46702 GCA_035553855.1 Thermoleophilaceae bacterium
GCTCGGCTTCGACGAGGCGCCTGGCGGCGGCGTCCATCTGCGCGGCGGCGGGCGCCATCCTCAGGAAGCGCGCGCCACCGCCCTCCGACTCCGCGCCCTCGCTCGACAGGCGGTCGCTCGGGATCTCGATGTACACCGGGCGCGACGGGGCGAGGCCGGCGGTGGCCACGGCGTAGGAGATGAGCGTGTCGAGCCCCTCGGCGGTCGCTCCCCGAAGCGCCTCCTTCACGAGCGGCCTGAACAGCTCCGCCTGGTCCTCCATCTCGTGCAGCGCGCCCCGCCAGTGCCCGGGCTTCGAGAGGCTCGTCGCGACGTCCGTGGCGATGAGGACCACGGGCGAGCGCGACGCCCACGCCTCCCCGAGCGCGCCGAGCGAGTTCGCCGCGCCCGGCCCGGTCGTGGTGAGCGCGACCCCGGCCCGGCCCGTCGCACGGGAGTAGCCGTCGGCCGCGTACACCGCGGTCTGCTCGTGGCGCACGGTCACGAGCCGGATGTCGGAAGCGGCAAGCGCGCGCCAGGCGGGGAGGTTGTGCACGCCGGGCAGGCCGAACACGACCTCGACGCCCGCCTTGCGCAATCCCTCCACGAGAAGCTCCGCGCCGGTCGGCATGGCAGCATCGTGGCATGCCACTCCCCCTCGCCGGTCTCAAGGTCGTCGATCTCTCCCGCGTGCTCGCCGGCCCCTACTGCACGCAGGCGCTCGCCGATCTGGGCGCGGACGTGGTCAAGGTCGAGCACCCCGACGGCGGCGACGAGACGCGCGCGTGGGGACCGCCCTTCGCCGCCGGGGAGTCGGCGTACTTCCTGTCGGTCAACCGCGGCAAGCGCAGCGTCGCGCTCGACCTGAAGGACGAGGACGACCGCCTGAGGGCGCTCGCCATGTGCTCCGGTGCCGACGTCGTCGTCGAGAACTTCCGGCCGGGCACCGCCGAGCGCTTCGGGCTGGGCTACGAGCAGCTCCGCGAGGCGAACCCGGGGATCGTGCATTGCTCGATCACCGGCTTCGGCTCGGGGCGAGAGCCCGCGGGCCGTCCCGGATACGACTTCATCCTCCAGGCGGAGAGCGGCCTCATGTCGATCACCGGCCCTGCCGGCGGTGAGCCGCACAAGGTCGGTGTCGCCCTGGTGGACGTGCTGACGGGGCTGAACGCCTCGGTCGCGATTCTCGCTGCGCTCCACGAACGGGCGGGCGCCGGCCGCGGCCGGCGGATCGAGGTGTCGCTGCTCGACTCGGCGCTCGCCGCGCTGGTGAACGTCGCGCAGGGCACGCTCGTGACCGGCGAGGAGGCCGGCCGCTACGGAAACGCCCACCCGAACATCGTCCCCTACCAGCCGTTCCGCACCGCCGACGGCCACGTCGCCGTGGCGGCCCCGAACGACGGGCTCTGGCGGCGGATGTGCGAGGCGATCGGCCGCGAGGACCTCGCCGCAGACCCCCGCTTCGCGACGAATCCCGACCGGGTGCGCAACCGGGACGCGCTGGTCCCGGACCTCGAGCGCACCTTCGCCGAACGCGATGCCGGCGCCTGGGTCGACGCGCTGCTGGCCGCTGGCGTGCCGGCCGGGAAGGTCCGCGGCGTGCGCGAGGCTTTCGAGGCCGCCGCGGAAGCAGGCCGTCCCGGCACGGTTCGCGTCGACCACCCCGCGGCGGGCCCGCTCGACCTCGTCGCATCGCCGTTCCTGCTCGACGGGGAGGTGGCGCAGGTCCTGCAGGCGCCTCCGCTCCTGGGCGAGGAAGCCGGCTAGCGCCCGGCGATCATCGTGACGAGGTCCTCGACCTCGTCCTCGGAGTCGAGCCCCGCCAGGTAGCGGTCGCACGAGCGCGCCGCCTGCCGCCCCTCGGCGATCGCCCAGACGACGAGCGACTGGCCGCGGCGTGAGTCGCCTGCGGCGTACACGCCCGTGACCGAGGACTCGTAGTCGTCGGTGTTCGCCGCGACGTTCCCGCGCCCGTCGCGCTCGACGCCGAGGCCGTCCACAAGGCCCTCGTGCTGCGGATGCAAAAAGCCCATCGCGAGCAGCACCAGGTCGGCCTTCAGCTCGAACTCCGAGCCAGGTACTGGCTCGAACGCCGGGGGCGGGCCGACCTCGTGACCGCGCAGCGTGGTCACGCGCCCCCCCTCGCCCGCGAACTCAGTCGTCATCACGCTGAAGCGGCGCTCGCCGCCCTCCTCGTGTGCGGGCGAGGTGCGCATGATGAGCGGCCAGTTCGGC
The DNA here is from genome assembly GCA_035553855.1 of Thermoleophilaceae bacterium. Taxonomy (GTDB): domain Bacteria; phylum Actinomycetota; class Thermoleophilia; order Solirubrobacterales; family Thermoleophilaceae; genus JBBDYQ01. The sequence continues at coordinate 2,215 of DATMJO010000047.1, forward strand.
CATGGCGTGATGTCGTCGGGGCGCTCGGGCGGCGGCTCCGGAAGCAGCTCGAACTGCGTGATCGAGGCCGCCTCCTCGCGATGCGCGTTGCCGAGGCAGTCGGCGCCCGTGTCGCCGCCGCCGATGATGACGACGTGCTTGCCGGCGGCGGTGATGACCTTGTCCGGCGCGGGATCGCCCGCGACGGCGCGGTTGCGCTGCTCGAGATACTCCATCGCGAAGTGGATGCCGTCGAGCTCCCGTCCCGGCACCGGCAGGTCGCGCGGTACGGTCGAGCCGGTGCAGACGATCAGCGCGTCGAAGCGCTCCCGCAGCTCGTCGGCCTTGATGTCCACGCCCACGTCCACCCCGGTCTCGAACACGACGCCCTCGGCCGCCATCTGCTCCAGGCGCCGGTCCACGATCCACTTCTCGAGCTTGAAGTCGGGAATCCCGTACCGGAGCAGGCCGCCGATGCGGTCGGTGCGCTCGTAGAGGGTGACCTGGTGGCCGAAGCGGTTGAGCTCGGCGGCGGCCGCCATCCCGGCGGGGCCGGAGCCGACGACCGCGACGCTGCGACCCGAGCGCACCGGCGGCGGCTGCGGCTTGACCCAGCCCTCGTCGAAGGCGCGGTCGATGATCGAGACCTCGATCTGCTTGATCGTGACCGGGTCGTCGTTGATGTCGAGCACGCACGCGGCCTCGCACGGAGCCGGGCAGATGCGCCCCGTGAACTCGGGGAAGTTGTTGGTCGCATGCAGGGCGTCTATCGCGTCGCGCCAGTTGTCGCGGTACACGAGGTCGTTCCAGTCCGGGATCAGGTTGCCGAGCGGGCAGCCGGAGTGGCAGAACGGGACGCCGCACTCCATGCAGCGCGCTCCCTGCTCGCGCAGCATCGGCAACTCGAGCGGCTGCTGGTACTCCGCGAAGTCGTGGACACGCTCCTCCACCGGGCGCTTGGGGCCGAGCCGGCGGCCGTAGCGCATGAAGCCGCCGAGCTCACCCATGCGCGGGAACTCCCCGGACGCCCGTGCCGGACTCCATCGGCGTCATGCCGTCAGGGCCGACCTCCACGTCGCCGACGGCGCCGTAGTGGTGCTCGCCGGTCTCGGCGAGAAGGACGCGCTTGTAGTCGCGCGGGAAGACCTTGACGAAGCTGTCGGCGACGGCGTCCCAGTCGGCGAGGATGCGCTCCGCGACCGGCGAGCCCGTCCGCTCGCGGTGCTCCTTCACGAGGAAGCGCACCTCGGCCTGGTCCGCGGCCGTCAGCGGGTCGAGGTCGACCAGCTCGGGGTTGCAGCGCGCCGGGAAGACGCCATCGGGGTCGAACACATAAGCGATGCCGCCCGACATGCCGGCGGCGAAGTTCCGGCCGGTGGGACCGAGCACGACGACGCGCCCGCCCGTCATGTACTCACAGCCGTGGTCGCCCACGCCCTCGACGACCGCGTGGACGCCCGAGTTGCGCACGGCGAAGCGCTCGCCGGCGCGGCCGCGGAAGAACGCGCGGCCGCTCGTCGCGCCGTACAGAAGCGTGTTGCCGACGATCACGTTGTCCTCGGCCACGAAGCCCGAGCCGTCCTGCGGACGGATCGCGAGCACGCCGCCGGACATGCCCTTGCCGGTGAAGTCGTTGGCGTCACCCGCCAGGTGGATCGTGATGCCCGGCGCGAGCCAGGCGCCGAAGCTCTGGCCGCCCGATCCCGTCGCCTCGATCCGGATCGTGTCGTCGGGGAGGCCCTCGGCGCCGTAGCGGCGAGCGACCTCGCCGGAGATGAGGCCGCCGACCGTGCGGTTCTTGTTCTGGACGGGGATCTCGATGACGACCCGCTCGGCGTGCTCGAGCGCGGGCTGCGCCTGCGCGATCAGCTCGTGGTCGAGGTGATCGTCGAGGACCGGGTCCGGCGGGCGGACGCGGCGGCGCGGGACCTCCGGCGGCATGTCGGGCGCGGCGAGCAGCTTCGTGAGGTCGACGCCGCGCGCCTTCCAGTGGGAGATCGCCTCGTCGGCCTCGAGCAGGTCGGTCCTCCCGACGAGCTCCTCGAAGGTGCGGATGCCGAGCTGCGCCATGTAGCGGCGGACCTCCTCGGCGACGAAGAAGAAGTAGTTGACGACGTGCTCGGGCTTGCCCTCGAAGCGCCTGCGCAGCTCCGGGTCCTGCGTGGCGATGCCGACGGGGCACGTGTTCAGGTGGCAGGCGCGCATCATGATGCAGCCCATCGTGATCAGCGGAGCGGTGGCGAAGCCCATCTCCTCGGCGCCGAGCAGGGCGGCGATCACGACGTCGCGGCCCGTCTTCATCTGGCCGTCGGTCTGGACGGTGATGCGGTCGCGCAGCTTGTTGAGGACGAGCGTCTGCTGGGTCTCGGCGAGCCCGATCTCCCACGGCACGCCGGCCGAGTGGATCGACGAGACGGGCGACGCGCCGGTGCCGCCGTCGTGGCCGGCGATGACGACGTGGTCGGAGTTGGCCTTCGCGACGCCCGCCGCCACCGTGCCTACGCCCACCTCCGAGACGAGCTTCACCGACACGCTCGCGCTCGGGTTGGCGCAGCGCAGGTCGAAGATCAGCTGCTTGAGGTCCTCGATCGAGTAGATGTCGTGATGAGGCGGCGGCGAGATCAGGCCGACGCCCGGCGTCGAGTTGCGGATCTTGCCGATGTACTCGTCGACCTTGTGGCCGGGGAGCTGGCCGCCCTCGCCGGGCTTCGCTCCCTGGGCCATCTTGATCTGGAGCTGGTCGGCGTTCACGAGGTAGTGCGCGGTCACGCCGAAGCGGCCCGAGGCGACCTGCTTGATCGCCGAGCGCCGGCGGTCGCCGTTCGGGTCGGGTGTGTAGCGGCGCGCGTCCTCCCCGCCCTCGCCGGTGTTCGACTTGCCGCCGAGGCGGTTCATCGCGATCGCGAGCGTCTCGTGCGACTCGGTGGAGATCGACCCGAGCGACATCGCGCCGGTCGAGAAGCGCTTGACGATGTTCGCGGCGGGCTCGACCTCGTCGAGCGGCAGCGGCTCCTGCCCCGGGGGCGGCTTCAGCTTCAGCAGGCCGCGGAGCGTCGCGCGGCGGCGCGACTCGTCGTTGACGGTCCGGCTGAAGTCCTCGTAGGCGTCCTGGCCACCGTGGCGCACGGCGTGCTGGACCTTCGCGATCGTCTCCGGGTTCCACTGGTGGTGCTCGCCGCCCTTGCGCCACATGTGCACACCGCCCACCGGCAGCTGCGCGTGCGCCTGCGGGTAGGCGCGGCGGTGGCGCCCGAGCGCCTCGACCGCCAGCACGTCGAGCGTGACGCCCTCGATGCGGGAGGTCGTGCCGGTGAAGTAGCGCTCGACCACGTCCTTGTGCAGCCCGACGGCCTCGAAGATCTGGGCCCCGCTGTAGGAGCGGACCGTGGAGATGCCCATCTTCGAGATCGTCTTCAGGATGCCCTTGCCGGTCGCCTTGACCATGTTCTGCTCGGCGATGTCGGCGCCCTCGACGCCGGGCAGCTTGCCCTTGTCGAAGAGGTCGTGGAGCGACTCGAAGGCGAGGTAGGGCGAGACGGCCGAGGCGCCGTAGCCGAGCAGGCAGCAGATGTGGTGGACCTCGCGCGGCTCACCGGACTCGACGACGAGACCGGCCCGCAGGCGCGTGCCCTCGCGGACGAGGTGGTGGTGGACGCCTCCGAGCGAGAGCAGCGCGGGGATCGGCACGCGATCGGGGCCCGCGGCCCGGTCGGAGAGGATCAGGATGTTGTCGCCCGCGTCGATGGCCGCGGAGGCCTCGCGGCAGAGGCGCTCCAGGGCGCGCTCGAGGCCGGCGGGCCCCTCGGACACCGGCCAGGTGGCGTCGAGCGTGTCGGCGTGGAAGACCGCGTGGTCGACCTGGCGCAGCTTCTCGAGGTCCGACGGCGTGAGCAACGGCTGCGACATCACGAGCTGGTGCGCGTGCTCGGGGCTCTCGCCGAGCAGGTTCAGCTCGGGGCCTACGCTGGTCGAGAGGCTCATCACGACCTTCTCGCGGATCGGGTCGATCGGCGGGTTCGTGACCTGCGCGAAGAGCTGCTTGAAGTAGCTGTAGAGCGGCGGCGCCTTGTCGCTCAGCACGGCCAGCGCGAAGTCGTTGCCCATGGAGCCGATCGGCTCCTCCGCCTTCGCGCCGCCCATCTGGGCGAGCGTCATGCGGATGTCCTCCTGCGTGTAGCCGAAGAGGAGCTGCCGGGTCAGCAGGGAGTCGGCCGGAAGCTCGCGGGGAGCGACGTCGGGCAGGTCGTCGAGGTGGACCGAGTGCGACGAGTACCACTCGCCGTAGGGCGCCTGGGCCGCGATCTCCCGCTTGACCTCCTCGTCGGGGATGATCCGGCCCTCCTCGATGTCCACGAGGAACAGCTTGCCCGGCTGCAGGCGACCCTTCTGGACCACCTCACCCGGCTCGGCGGGCAGGACGCCGGTCTCGGAGGCGAGCACGACGATCCCGTCCTTGGTGACCTGCCAGCGACCCGGCCGCAGGCCGTTGCGGTCGAGCGTCGCGCCTATGTAGCGGCCGTCGGTGAACGCGACGCCGGCGGGGCCGTCCCAGGGCTCGATCACGCAGGAGTGATATGCGTAGAACTCGCGCAGCCACTCGGGCATGTCGACGCGGTCCTCCCAGGCCTCCGGGATCATCATCATCAGCGCGTGCGGCAGCGAGCGGCCGCCCAGCACGAGCAGCTCCAGCACGTTGTCGAAGATCGCCGAATCGGACCCCGACTCGCGCACGATCGGCAGGAGCTTCTGGAGGTCCGCGCCGAACAGCTCGTTCTCGAGCGTCGAGGTGCGGGCGCGCATCCAGTTGACGTTTCCGCGCAGCGTGTTGATCTCGCCGTTGTGGCAGATCATCCGGTAGGGGTGCGCGAGCTCCCAGCTCGGGAACGTGTTCGTCGAGTAGCGGGAGTGGACGAGCGCGAGCGCGGACTTGACGCGCGGGTCGCGCAGGTCCGGGAAGTAGCGCGGCAGCTGCGGGCTCGTGAGCATGCCCTTGTAGACGAGCGTGCGGCTGCTGAAGCTCGGCACGGCGAGGTGCTCCTCGCCCGCGTGGCGCTCGACGATGCGGCGGATGACGTAGACCTTGCGCTCGAAGGCCAGCTGGTCGTCGAGCGTCGATCCCACGAACACCATCCGCGACACCGGCTCGACCTCGGCGGCGCTCGGCCCCGGGACGTCATGGTCGACCGGCACGTCGCGCCAGCCGAGCAGGACCTGGCCCTCGGCCTCGATCGTGCGCTCGATCAGGCGCTCGAGCTCGTTGCGATGGGTCTCGTCGGACGGCAGGAAGAACATGCCGACGGCGTAACGGCCGGCCTCGGGCAGCTCGAAGTCGACGGAGGCGCGAAGCAACTCGTCGGGAAGCTGGATCAGGATGCCTGCGCCGTCCCCGGTGTCGATCTCGGCTCCGCTCGCCCCGCGGTGCTCGAGGTGGTCGAGCACGTACAGAGCCTTCTCCACGATCGCGTGGGTCCGCTCGCCCGAGAGATCGGCGACGGCGCCGATGCCACAGGCATCGTGCTCGTAGAGGGGGTCGTAGAGGCCTGCGGCCCCAGGTCGCTTGGTCCGGGTCATGGGAGAGGTGGTTTCGGGCGGTACGAACGGCCTGCTGAGCGAACGCGGGATTGTAGCGACGGGGGACCGCGTTGGGTACGGGCCGGATGGCTGACTGACCTGGCCCTTTTCCGGGAACGCGCGCCGTGTTGAACGCGCGCAGGTGCGTGTGTGTGGGAAGGGCCCCCGCTTGCGCGGAGGCCCTCCCGGTAGCCGGTCGTTAAGCCGGATTCTGTCTTGGGCAGCCATCCATCTGCCCGGGGCTCTCGCCTCGGGCGGGCCTTGCGGCTCCTGCGGCCTACCTGGGACTCGGCGGGCAGCGTCTACGTCCCTGCTTGGCCTTGCACCGGGTGGGGTTTGCCTTGACGCGACCCGTCACCGGGACGCCGGTGCGCTCTTACCGCACCTTTTCACCCTTGCCGGCGGCGGGGTCACGTGAGCCCCGCCGCTTAGGCGGTCCTTTTCTGTGGCACTTTCCCGCGGGTTTCCCCGGGTCGGTATCCCGACCACCCTGCCCTGCGGTGTCCGGACTTTCCTCGAACGCCGGATTTCTCCCCGGCGCCCGCGGCTGCCTGACCGGCAACTCCGATGGTAGCTTCGGCGGGGGCTTCGCGAATCATTCGAACGGCCCCTCTCACGGGTGGCGCACACGATCTCCGACACGACGATCGACGGCTTCCCGGCCGTGGTTCTGTCGTCGGGCTCGCTCGACGCGGCGTTCGCGCCCGGCGTCGGGATGATCGGCTGCTCGCTCCGCCACGGCGGCGAGGAGCTGCTCGGGCAGCGCAACGGCCTCCGCGCGTACGCCGACACGGGATCGAGCATGGGCATCCCGCTGCTCCATCCCTGGGCGAACCGCCTCGACGGCCTCCGCTATCCGGCGCGCGGCGGCGACACGGTCCGCCTCGATCCGGAGCGCTCGCCGCTCCGCCTCGATGCGAACGGGCTGCCGATCCACGGCGTGCTGGCGGCCTCGCCCCACTGGACGGTCGTGGAGCGCGCGGCCACCGGCGAGGCCGCGGTCCTCGTGGCGCTGCTCGACTTCGGCGCGCGGCCCGAGCTGCTCGAGGCGTTCCCCTTCCCGCACGTCGTCACGGTCACCGTGACGCTGGAGAACACCCGGCTCACGATCAGGACCGCCCTGCGGGCGACGGGAGTCATGCCGCTCCCGGTGGCGTTCGGGTATCACCCCTACCTCCGCCTGCCGGGCCTCGAGCGCGCGCGCTGGCAGGTCGCGCTGCCGGTCCGGGAGCGGGCGCTCCTCGACGAGCGCGGGATACCCACGGGCCGTACCGAGGCGCCCGCCTTCACGGGCGGTGAGCTCGGGGAGGTGGATCTCGACGATCTCTATCCGGCGCTCGACGAGCATCCGCGCTTCGGCCTGGAGGGCGGCGGCAGACGGATCGAGGTGGCGTTCGAGGAGGGCTACCCAGTCGCCCAGGTGTACGGCGGGCCTGCGGACGAGTTCATCTGCTTCGAGCCCATGACGGCGCCGACGAACGCGCTCGTGACCGGCGATGGCCTCAGGCACGTGGAGCCCGGTGGCGGGTTCGAGGCGTCGTTCGCGATCTCGGTCGCCGAGGTCTGACAGGACGCGGCTCAGGCCAGCGCCGAGCCGCAGCCGCGACAGCGGCCCTCGGCGTCGGTGGCGGCCGTCATCTCGCCGGCGCAGACGGGACAACGCGCGATCCCGCGCGCGCGCAGGTCCCGCACCGCGCGCTCGAGCATCGAGCCGAGCGTTGCCGCGGAGCCGGCCTGCGCGGAGCCCCCGCATGCGCGCGCCGCGCGCCTCGAGCGGGAGGTGCGCCCCGTGGTGCCCTCGCACGCCGGGCGGGCGAGGGCGCTCATGAGACCCTCCGGCAGACGCCGACCACGCGCCCCATGATCGTGACCTCGCGAACGCGGATCGGCTCCATCGTGCTGTTCTCCGGCTGGAGGCGCACATGGTCGGACTCGCGGAAGAAGCGCTTGACCGTTGCCTCCTCGCCGACGAGCGCCACGACGATGTCGCCGTCGCCCGCCGTGTCCTGGCGCCGGACGATCACATGGTCGCCCTCGAAGATGCCGGCGTCGACCATCGAGTCGCCCCGCACCCGCAGGACGTACTCGCCCTCGTCACCGCCCGCGATCGGCGGGACCTCGACGTAGTCCTCCACGTTCTCCTCCGCGAGGATCGGCTGGCCTGCCGCCACCTGGCCGACGACGGGAAGGCCGGACGGCGCCACGGCCTTCTTCGCCTTGTCGATCAGGATCTCGATGGCGCGAGGCTTCGTGGGGTCGCGCCGGAGCAGCCCCAGCTTCTCGAGGTTCGCCAGGTGCGCGTGGACGGTGGACGACGACGTGAGGCCGATCGCCCTGCCGATGTCGCGGACCGTGGGCGGGTAGCCGTGCTCCTCCCCGTAGCGGCGTACGAAGTCGAAGATCTCCTGCTGGCGCTTCGTGAGGTTCAGCTCGACCATCCGGGTGCCCTCCTCGGTGGCTGGCGGTGCGTGTCCATAACGAACATGTGTTCGCAGGCTAGCGGGGCCTCCGGACGAACTCAAGCACCCTCATCCGCGCCCGGACGCCGCCGGGCGGCGCGCGCCTATAATCCGCGCCGCAGCTTGCGCCTGTGGCGGAACTGGTAGACGCGCAAGGTTGAGGGCCTTGTGGGCTGAATGGCCCGTGGAGGTTCGAATCCTCTCGGGCGCATGACGGAGGCCCCCGCACCTGCGGGGGCCTTCTGCATTCCGGGGCCGCGCCTAGATCTTCAGCAGCACGATGATGTTCACGACGAACACGAGCGCGAAGAAGACGGTCCAGCGGTTCAGGTTCTTCTCGACGGTCGAGCCGCCGCCGATGCGGCTGGCGCTCGTGCCGACGCCGAAGGCGCCGGACAGGCCGGCGTCCTTGCCCGAGTGCAGCAGGATGAGGACGATCAGGGTGACCGACAGGAAGACCTGGAACCCGCTGAGTACGGCCTCGAGCATCGCGGCGGAAGGTTAGCCGCTCAGTCCAGCTCGTCGATGCGGCGGAGAATCTCGACCGCCTCGGCCCGCAGCTCGCGGTCGATCCGCCGCCAGTCGGCCTCGGCCAGCTTGCCGGTGCGGCGGTCGAGCTCGGCGTCGCGGATCTCCCGGTACTTCGCCTCCTTGGCGGCCTCGAGCTCGCGGCGCAGGCCCGCGTGCTCCCGCTCCTCGGCCTCGGCCGTACGCAGGGGCCGGCTCACCACGAGCGCGACCGCGGCGACGAGCAGCACGAGGGCGAGCGCGTACTCCACGCTCAGGCAGGCGCCGGCTCGCGCGCCTCGCGCCCCACCCGCGCGGCGTAGAGGCCGGCCAGGGGCCGCCTCCCCTCCGGCCACAGCGCGACGAGCGCCCCGAGCACGGCGATGCCGCTGCCGATCCAGATCCAGGCGATCAGCGGCGACACGAGCACGCGCACGTTCACCTCGGACGGCGCCCTGCGGAAGCGCTCCGCGATGGCGGCGACGAGCAGCCCCTGGGCGTCGGCGGGAAGATCGCGGAACTCCCTGTCGGCCTCGGCGATCGGCGCCTCCAGCGCGCCGAGATCGGGCTGGACCGCCACCCACAGGTCGCGGACGAGGCCCCAGCGGACGTCGACCTCGCTCGTCGCCTCGCCCTCGAAGAAGCCGCGGAACGGCGCGTCCTCCTCCGGCTCCGGGGCGCCGTAGTAGTTGCGCGACGGTAGGAGCTTGAAGCGCTTCCCGTCCTTCTCCGCCTCGATCGCGGCGCCGAGCGTGACCGGCGCGCCGGTGCCCGAGCGGTCGTCGAGGATGCGCGCGGTCGGCTCCCGGTAGGTGAGCGTGTAGTCGCCGACACGGATCGACTCCCCGGGGGCGAGCCGCGCGTCGCGCTGCTCGACGAACGCCGACGACGCGGCGACGCCGAGGAACAGAAGCGCTATCCCCGAGTGGACGATGTAGCCGCCGTAGCGACGCCGGTTCCTCGAGACGAGGCCGCCGAGCGCGGCCAGCCGGCCCTGACCGGTCATCGTGCGCCGCGCCGACACCCCCCGGGAGAACTCCTGGACCACCACGCCCAGGAGGAAGGCCACGAACGAGAACATCAGAAGCGACGTCGGGCTCTCCGCCGCCGGCGTGAGCGCGAGCATCGCCACGAGCGCCGCGAGCGTGAGGGCGCCCGGCGCGAGGAACGCGCGGCGCAGAGCTCGCGCCGTCATCCGCCGCCAGGCGAACAGCGGGCCGATCGCGGCCAGCAGGACGAGAACGAGCGCCAGCGGCGTCACGTAGCGGTTGAACCAGGGCGGGCCGACCGTGGACTCGGTGCCGGTGACGGCCTCCGAGATCAGCGGGAAGAACGTCCCCCAGAAGACGACGAAGCAGATGCCGACAAGCACCAGGTTGTTGCCCGCGAACACGGCCTCGCGAGACATCAGCGAGTCGATCCTCCCCTCCGAGCGCAGCGACTCCCAGCGGCTCGCTATCAGGGCGACCGAGCCGACGAGGACCACCGCGATGAAGCCGAGGAACGGCTTTCCGAGCGTGGAGGCCCCGAAGGCGTGGATCGAGTCGAGAATGCCGGACCGCACCAGGAAGGTCCCGAGCAGCGCGAGCACGAAGGTGGCGGCGATCAGAGAGGCGTTCCAGCGGCGGAGCATCCCGCGCTTCTCCTGGATCATCACCGAGTGGATGAACGCCGTGCCGGTCAGCCACGGCATGAGCGACGCGTTCTCCACCGGGTCCCACGCCCAGTAGCCGCCCCAGCCGAGCTCGGTGTACGACCAGAGCGCGCCGAGCATGATCCCGAACCCCAGGAACGTCCACGCGATCAGCGCGTAGCGCCGCGTCGCCTGGATCCACTCCGCGCCGGTGCGGCGCGTGATGAGGGCGCCGATGGCGAACGCGAACGGGATCGAGAAGCCGACGTAGCCGGAGTAGACGAGCGGCGGGTGGATCATCATCGCCGGGTGGCGCAGCAGCGGGTTCAGGCCCTGGCCGTCCGCCGGCACGGCGGCGAGCGTGGTGAAGGGGCTCTCCGCGAAGACGACGAGCGCGAGGAAGAAGACGGCGATGGCCGAGAGCACAGCGGTCGCGTACGGGGCGATCTCGCGCAGCCGGTTGCGGAGCAGCGCCAGGACGACTGTGGAATACACCGACAGCAGGAAGACCCAGAGGAGCAGCGAGCCCTCCTGGCTGGACCACATCGCCGTGACCTTGTAGAAGGCGGGCGTCGCCTCCGACGAGTTGCGCGCCACGAGCTCGAAGGAGAAGTCCGAGCGGATGAACGCCGCCTCGAGCACAGCCATCGCGAGCGCCAGCAGGGCGGCCATGCAGTAGACCGCGCGCCGGCCCGAGAGCACCCAGCGGCGCTCGCCCGCGATGCCGCCGTAGAGGGACGCGCCCGCTGCGTACAGGGCCGTCAGCAGCGCCGCGACGAGGCTGGCGGACCCGAGCCAGGCCACGGTGCGGCTAGGAGTCGTCGGCGTTTGTGAACTTCGACGGGCACTTCGTGACGAGCGAGTCCCGCTCCGCCACGAACACCCCGTCGCGGAGCTCGCCGGTGACGATCACCTCGCGCCCCTCGCGGAACGGGTCCGGCACGGCGCCCGTGTACTCGACCGGAACGGACTCGGTCCCGGCGCGATCGCGGATGCGGAAGCGGAGCATGTCGTCGCCGCGGTCGACGGAGCCGTCGACGACCTTGCCGGTCAGCTCGTACGAGCGGCCCTTCTCGGCGGACGCCAGCACCTCGGAGGGCTGGCGCGTCTCCGTAGCCGCGCTGAAGCTCGTGTACACGAGCGCGGCCGCCAGCATCAGGGCGACCGAGAGCAGCACGGCGAGTCGGAGCTTCCGCTTGCGGCGAGGGTCCATCTCCCGGGGATTATGTCAGGGGCCCTCGCGCTCCCGGCCGGGATGGGAAAAAGGTGCCAGGGACGGTTTTCCCGCTCGGGCCCTGCGGCGCCGTCCGCCTTCGGACGTCTCCGGCGACCGATGGTTAGCCCGCCCCGATGCGGGGGACCCTCTGCATAGGCGAGGGCACCCCCCTGCCCGAGCACCCGGCTGTCGAGGCGCCCCTCGGCGCCGGGTGCGCCCTCGCCGCCCTCTTCTTCCGGACACCCGCCTAGGCCTCGTCGCGGCGTCGTCCCTAGAGTCAGGCCCTCGTGGCACTCGCCATCGGCATCTTCCTGATCGCACTCGCGCTGATCGCGACCGAGTGGGTCCACCGCACCAAGATCGCCCTGATCGGCGCCTCGCTCGTCGTCGTCACCCAGACGATCGACCAGGAGCAGGCGATCGAGTCGATCGACTTCAACACGATCGGCCTGCTCGCCGGGATGATGCTGATGGTCAAGCTGACCGAGCCGACCGGCGTCTACAACTTCATGGCGATCAAGGCCGGCCAGCTCGCCAAGGGCAGGCCTTTCGCCGTGGTCATGGCTCTCGCCGGCACGACGGCGGTGCTGTCGGCCTTCCTCGACAACCTCACCACGGTCCTGCTGATCGTGCCGATCACGTTCCTGCTCGCGGACACGCTCGACATCGACCCGATCCCGCTCGTCATCCTCGAGATCATCGCCTCGAACATCGGCGGGACGGCGACGTTGATCGGCGACCCCCCGAACATCCTGATCGCGGGCGCCACCGATCTGTCGTTCATCGAGTTCATCGTGAACCTCGCGCCGATCGCCGCGATCGCGTTCGTGGTGGTCGTCGGGGCGTTCTATGCGATCTTCAGATCGAAGCTCCAGATCGAACCTGAGGCCAGGCGCCGCGTGATGGAGCTCGACGCGGGCAGGTCGATCGAGGACGCCGCGGAGCTCCGGCGGACGATGCCAGTCCTCGCGGCCACGATCCTCGCGTTCTTCGTCCACAAGGCGGTCGGGCTCGAGCCGGCCACCGTCGCTCTCACCGGCGCCTCGGTGATGCTGCTCGTCACGACCCAGCCGGTCGAGAAGGCGCTCGAGGGCATCGAGTGGACGACGCTGTTCTTCTTCCTCGGGCTGTTCGTGCTCGTCGGCTCGCTCGAGGAGACCGGCGCGATCGAGGAGGTGGCGCACGGGATCGCCAACGTCACCGACGGCGACCGCAGCGCCGAGATCCTCGGGATCGCGTGGGTGTCGGCGATCGCGTCGGGACTGGTCGACAACATCCCCTTCACGGCGGCGATGATCCCGGTCGTCGCCGAGCTCCAGACCGACGGCGCCGACGACGCCTACTGGTGGGCGCTGGCCCTCGGCGCGTGCTTCGGCGGCAACGCGACGCTGATCGCCGCCGCCGCCAACGTCGCCGCCGCCGGCATGGCGTCGCGCGCCGGCAGGCCGATCCACTTCATCACCTTCCTCAAGATCGGCCTCCCCGCGATGCTCGTATCGATGGTCCTTGCGACGGTCTACCTCTGGTTGCGGTATCTCTGAGGGGTAGATGAGCCCGAAGACGATCAGCGGAGGCCTGCTGTTCGAGGTGCCCGTCCTCAGCGCCGACGAAACGCTGGCCGGCGCGGTGCCGAAGGTCGTCGAGGCGAACGTGCCCGCCCTGCCCGTGACGGGGGCGAACGGCAGGCTCGCCGGCATCTTCGGCGAGCGCGAGCTCATCACGGCGATCTTCCCCGGCTACCTGGGCGAGCTCCACTACGCCGCCTTCGTGACCGGCGTCGCTCAGGCACACCTCGAGCTCCGCGAGTGCGGCTCCGAACCGGTCTCCCAGCACATGAACACCGACCACATCGACGTCGGGCCGGACTACTCGGATGCCCAGATCGCCGAGATCTTCCTGCACCACCGGGTGCTGATCGTCCCGGTCGTGGACGGAGACCGCGTGACCGGGATCGTCACGCGATCGGACTTCTTCCGGGCGCTCGCCGCCCGGGTCGGGAGCTGAAAGGCCTTGCGCTGGATCGGGCTGTTCGCCGTGGCGCGGCTCGGCGCGACCGTGCTCGCCGTGGGCCTGCTCTTCGTCCACACGGTGACCGGCAACGACATGGCGCTCGCGGCGATCGGCGTGGCCTACGGAGGCGGCAGCACGCTGCTCGCGGCGCTCCGGCCCGAGGTGAGGACGAGCCCGGCCGCCTGGCTGATCGACGCGGTGGCGGTCCTCACGCTGATCGGCGCTTCCCAGCAGTGGCAGAGCCCCTTCTACGTGATGGCGCTGACCGCCCTGATCTTCCCCGCCACCGGGCTGCCCTTCCGCCGCGCGATCGTGGCGACGGCGGGATTCACGCTCGCCTATCTCGGGGTCGCCATCGCGGTCGGGGTGGACCTCACCGAACTTCAGAGCACGCCGAGGCTCGAGAGCTTCGCGACCCACCTGATCATGCCAGGCCTGGCGGCCTCGGCCCTCGCCTACGCGACTGAGCTGCTCGCAGAGCGCGAGCGCGCGGAGCGGCTCGCGGTCGAGGCCGAGCGCCGCCGGATCGCGTGGGAGCTGCACGACTCGGCCAAGCAGCGGGTCCACGCGGCGCACCTCGTCCTGGGGCCGATTGCCGACCGGGCCGACGGCCCGGAGCGCGAGTCGCTGGAGCAAGCGCTCGCCGAGCTGCGCGCGGCCGCGGCCGACATGGAGACGAGCCTCTCCGACCTGCGCACGCCCCTCCAGGGACGCCGCCTCGACGAGGCGATCCGCGTGCGGGCCAAGGAGCTCCAGAGCGCCGGCCGCATCCCGATCGAGGTCACCGGACGGACCCCGGAGGTGCCCACGTTCGTCGCGGCGCACGCGTTCCGCGTAGCCTCGGAGGCGATGACGAACGCGGCCCGCCACTCGGACGCCAGTCGTGTCCGGGTCTCACTCGCGGCGCGCAACGGCTCGCTGACCGTGGCCGTCACCGACGACGGGCGCGGCATGCCCGAGGAGGCGCGGCCCGGCTCCCACGGGCTCCCGGCCATGGCCGCGCGCGCCGAGACCCTCGGGGGCAGGCTCGAGATCGGGCCCGGCCCAACCGGGCGCGGGACGTCCGTGCGTCTCGAGGTCCCGCTGGACGGGAACGTCACATGATCCGGATCGTGCTCGTGGACGACCATCCCGCGCTGCGGGCCGGGCTGCATACTGTGCTGCGGGCCGAGCCGGGGCTGATCCCCGTCGGCCAGGCCGCGAACGCGGCCGAGGCCGAGGCGGCGGTCGACAGCTTCAAGCCCGATGTCGTGGTCCTCGACTACCACCTGCCCGACGACGACGGCCTGCTCCTGTGCAGGCGCCTCAAGGCTCGCGAGAGCCCGCCCGCGGTGCTCATCTTCTCCGCATATGCCGAGGCCCCGCTCGCCCTGCCGGCGATCGTCGCGGGCGCCGACGGCATCGCGAGCAAGTCCGCGCCCGCCAACGAGCTGTTCGAGGCGATCAGGCTCGTCGCGTCGGGCCGGCCGGTGCTGCCCCCGGTAGGCGCGGAGCTGATGCGCGAGGCCGGCGAGAAGCTCGACGAGGAACGCGAGCTGCCCGTCTTCGGCATGCTCGTCGAGCGAACGGCTCCGGCCGAGGTCGCGCAGGTGCTGGGCGTGGACGAGAGCGAGATCGTCGACCGCACCCGCTCGATCATCGCCAAGCTTCGCCGCGAGGCCGCGCTGCCCTAGCCGGAGGGGTTCGCCGTCATCCGCCGCAGGAACGGCGGGACCAGGAGCGTCGTGAGGATCGACATCCCCACGATCACCGCGAAGAGCTGCTCGTCGATCACGCCCGCCGTGACGCCGATGCCCGCGACGATGATCCCGACCTCGCCGCGCGGGACCATGCCCGTGCCGACGAGCAGGGCGTCCCGCCGGCCCATCGAGCGGGCGCCGATCACGCCACCGGCGAGCTTCGTCGCGATCGCGACGATCGTCACGCCGGCGAGCAGCGCGAGCGTCTCCAGGTCGAGCAGCGCGTCGAGGTCGACCTGCGTCCCGATGAAGGCGAAGAAGAACGGCGGGAAGAACGCGTAGAGCGGCGCGATCTCCTCCTCGATCGGGTGCTGGTCGCGCGTCTCGGCGACGATCATCCCCGCGAAGAACGCGCCGATGATGGCGGCGAGCCCGATCTGCGCGGCGAAGGCCGCGAGGCCGAGGCAGAGGAGCACGGCGGGCAGCAGCGGCGACTCCGAGAAGCGCGGCGTGTGCAGGAGCCCGGGGCGGCGTCGCATGATCGCGGTGCCCCCGAGCCCGACGAAGGCCACGAATCCGGCGGCCAGGCCGATCACGACGCCGATCGAGGCCACGTCGACGTCGCCCTCCGCCACCCCGACGGCCACGGCCAGCAGGACGAGGGCAAGGATGTCGTCGACGATCGCGGCGCCGAGGATCGTGCGGGCCGCCCGCGAGTCGAGCACGCCGAGCTCGATGAGCACGGCCGAGGTGATCCCGACGCTCGTGGCGACGAGCGCCGCCCCGATGAAGGTGGAGGTCTGGGCGTCCTCGCCGATCGCGATGCCGAGGCCGAACCCGGCTGCGAACGGGACGATCACTCCCATCACCCCGACCCGGATGGCGGTTCCGCCGACCTCGCGGAGATCCGAGACCTTCGTCTCGAGGCCCACCCAGAACAGCAGGAAGACGACGCCCAGCTCGGCGAACAGCTCGAGGGCCTCGTCGGGCTCCACGAAGCCGAGCAGCGACGGGCCGACGAGAACGCCGGCCAGGATCTCGCCCACGATCGCCGGCTGGTGGATGCGCTTGAACAGCTCGTCGCCGAGCTTCGCGGCGAGCAGGACGACGAACAGCGCGACGAGCGCGTCGGCGGTCTCCGTGGCGGCCGCGAACGGGAGGGGCACGCGAGGGGAGTCTGCCGGTAACCGGGGTCAGGCGGCGTTGCGCATGCGGCGGGCGCGCGAGCGCCCGCCCAGCGCGCCGAGCCCGGCGCCGATCGACGTCGTGAGCAGGACGAGAAGCAGAGCGGGCGGAAGCTCCGCCTTCTCCTCCTGCCCGCTGATCTCGTGCGCGGCGATGATGAAGAGCCCGAAGAGGAAGCCGCCGACGATCCCGCGGACGGCACCCTCGCCGCCGTTGCGGTGCTCGAGGCCGGCGAAGTACCCGCCGGCGATGCCGAGGATCGCCAGCACCAGGTAAGCCGGCTCGGACACGCCCGCCATGACGCCGGCTACGGCGCCGAACACGGCCGGCACGACGTTGGCGAGCAGGACCTGCTGGCCGGGGCTGCGCGTGTCGAGCAGGGGCGGGAGCGCCATGAGCGCCGACCCTACACGGACGCGAGCCGGGCGCGCATGACCGCCACGGCATCCGGACTCGAGTCGATCAGGACCCAGTCGCGCCCGAGCGCCTCGCAGACGGCGCCCAGGGTGCCGCTGCCGGCGAAGAAGTCGAGACAGCGGTCGCCGGGACGGGTGGAGGCCTGGACCATGCGGCGCACGATGCCCTCTGGCTTCTGCGTCGGATAGCCGGTCTTCTCCGCGCCGTTGGTGGGGACGATCGTGTGCCACCAGGTGTCGGTGGGCCGCTTCCCGCGAGCCGCCTTCTCCGGGGTGACCAGCCCCGGGGCCATATAGGGCTCGCGGTCCACCGCCTCTGCGTCGAAGAGGTAGCGCTCGGGGTTGCGGACGTACACGAGGATCGTGTCGTGCTTCGCGGGCCAGCGCCGCCGCGGCTTGGCGCCGTAGTCGTAGGCCCAGATGATCTCGTTCAGGAAGCAGTCGCGGCCGAAGATCGAGTCGAGGGCGACCTTGACGTAGTGGGCCTCGCGGTAGTCGAGGTGGAGGTAGAGCGTGCCGGTCTCCGCGAGGAGGCGGTGCGCCTCGCGCAGGCGCGGCTCGAGGAACGCCGAGTAGTCGTCGAACGAGTCCTCGTAGGAGGGGCCGGTGGCGCGCTCGGTGCGATAGCGGCGCCCGCCGAAGCCGGTGCGGTCGCCGTTCGCGTCGGCTCGGGTGGTGAGCGTCTGCCGCGTGCGCGGGGCGCCGGTGTTGAAGGGCGGATCGATGTAGACGAGCTGGAAGCTCCCGTCCTCGAAGCGCGGCAGCAGGTCGAGGTTGTCGCCGTGCAGGATCTCGCCGGGCATCGCGCCCGATCGTACGCCGGGCTTGCGACGGCGCGTACTGCCGTCGAAGGGCTCGACGGTGACGCTCCGGGTGCGGCGGGGCGGACGGCTCGTCCACAGGCGTGTCGTGCGGCTCGGCCGCGGCCGACTCAAACTCCCCTCAGGCCCGCGGCTCGGCGTGCGCCAGCACGGTCGCCGTCGCGGTCCGAGGGCCGGAGGGCCGGAGGGCCGTCCGGGTGATGCAGGTGCGGGGCGCGGGTCAGCCGCAGCGTCACCGTGCGGCTGCCGAGCGTGCCGCGTCAGGCGCTCATCCCGATGCCTATCCCGCCGCCGACGTTGAGCACCTGCCCGGTCACGTAGTCACTCCAGGGAGAGCAGAGGAAGACAATTCCCCCCGCCCCCTCCCGCGGGGTTCCCGCCCGGCCGAGCGGCACGAGCATCGCGAGCGTCGACCGCATCTGTTCCGGCACGCCAACCTGGATCGTGCGCCCGTCAACCTCGATGGTCGTCTCGTCGGTCTTCGGCTGGGTCAGGCGCGTGTCGATGAACCCGAACGCCACCGCGTTCACGTTGATTCGCAATGCGCCCCATTCCTTTGCAAGCGTCTTGGTGAGTCCGATGAGGCCGGCCTTCGCCGATGCGTAGTTGGCTTGACCGGCGTTCCCATACGCCGCCATCGAGGTGACGTTCACCACCTTTCGGAAGACCTCCTCGCCTCTGTCGCGCTCCTGCTTGGCCGGGTCCCGCAGATAGGGCGCAGCCGCGCGCAGGACGCGAAACGGGACGATCGTGTGGATGTCGAGCATTTCCTGGAACTGGGAGTCGCTCATCTTGTGAAGCGGCCCATCCGCCGTGTAACCGGCATTGTTGACAACGATGTCGAGTCGGCCGAACCCGTCGATCGCCGTCCCTACGAGCTTCTCCGCTGCCTGGTCTCGGGTGAGGTTTCCCGCACACGCGAGAGCGCCGTTCCCGACCTCGCGGGCCGCCTGGTCGGCCACGTCGGGGTCCAGATCGCTGACGACGACCCGCGCCCCACCCGCGGCGAGCAGCTCCGCCGTGGCGCGGCCGATGCCTCGTGCCGCACCCGTCACCACCGCAACCTTTCCTTGAAACATTCACTCTCCTGACCGATCGATTCTTCGCCGCTACCGGCGGCGCTTACAGGGTCGCCGTGCTCAGGCCATCCCGAGCGGCCCCTCGGGGTCGCCGCGCAGGAACTGCCGCACGAAAGGATCCTCCGATGCGAAGACCTCGCGGCTCGGCCCCGCCTCGACGATCCGCCCCTGCCAGAGCAGGGCGAGGTGATCCGAGAGCCGCCTGGCTAGAGCGATGTCGTGGGTGATCACTGCGTAGGTCCCGCCGTGGTCGGCGTGCATTGCCTGAATCAGCTCGCAAAGCAACGCTGTGCGCACCGGGTCGAGGCCGGAGTCCGGCTCGTCGAAGAGGACGATGTCGGGTTCCATGACCAGCGCGCGTGCGAGGCCGGCGCGCTTCCGCATCCCCCCGGAGAGCTGGGATGGCAGCCTGTTCCCGGCATCGGCGAGGCCGACGTCACCGAGGCGCGCCCGCACGCGAGCGGTGATCTGCGACTCGGCCATGTCCGTGTGCTGCCGCAGCGGGAAGGCGACGTTGTCGAAGACCGTCATGGAGCCGAAGAGCGCCCCATCCTGGAAGAGGATCCCGAAGCGCCTGCGCAGCGCCAGCAGTTCGCGCAGCCTCATGGAGCGCAGCGACCGTCCGTCAACGAGAACGTCACCCCGGTCTGGGAACAGCAGCCCGATCAGGTGCTTGAGCAGCACGCTCTTGCCGGTGCCGGAGGGCCCGAGGACGACCGTGATATCGCCCCTCGGGACGTCCAGATCGACCCCGCACAGGACGTCGTGGCCGCCGAACGCCTTGTGCAGGTCGCGGCACGAGATCGCCGGGGCGGCGACGCCCGTCACGGCTCGCGTCCCAGCCGCGGATAGGTCCCCCGGAACGGCTGCGGCCGCTCCTCGAGCGAGCCCGGGGCGGGATAGTTGTTCGTCCCGAGCAGGTGCACCTTGGTCAGGGCGCCCGCTTCGATCAGAGCCTCGAGAGCGCGCCTCGACTCGCCGTCGAAGGCGGTAACGGTGTCGGCGTCGATGATCGCGTGTACGCGGCCCACGTGCCCGGTCGCGTCGTAGCTGTTCACGCCGGAGGCCAGATTTGCGAGCATCGAGCCCACCTCGCGCGAGTAGGGCGCGAGGTGGTTCAGCAGCGGGTTGCCCTCCCTGAGCACGCGTTCCAGCGCGACGACGGTTGGCGAAAGAGCCTCCGAGAACGGCGACAGCTCGTCCACGAGCTGATCGGCCTCGCTGGCGAAGCGCCCGAGCGAGGCGATCAATCGCCGGCCCGAAAGTGCGGCCGGCTCCAGACCGTCGACGACCGGAACAAGGGCCCGCATGCCGCGGTCCAGATCGCGAACGACCGGCGTCGCTTCCTCCGCCAGGCCTCCGAGCGAGGCGCTCGAGCGCTCGAGCTGCCGGGCGGTCCCCGGAAGCGCCTCGAGCATGTCGCGCAGCTTCTCATCGCGCCCCGCGACCGCGGTGGCGGTGACGCGGGCACCGCGGGCGAGGGAGCGCAGCTGCTCGCCGCGCTCGGCCAGGGCGTCCATGACAGCTCCGCTGTCATCCACCAGCAGAGCAAGGCGCCGGCGCTCCTCCTCCAGCACGTCCATCGTCGGCTCGGCGTGCTCCACCATCGCCGACAACGACTCGAGCACCCGATTCACATCGCCGCCGCGTCCCTCCAGGCCCCCGCCAAGCCCACTCAGCGCCCCGCGCATCGCCCGTCGCGTCGGAGGGTCGAACGCGGAGTAGATCTGGTCGAGCTGCACGGACTCGTCCGTTTGCGTGAGCGGAAGCGTGCCGCCGTCTGCCACCTCCGGCGCTCGGGCAGTACCGGGGGTGATCGCGATGTAGCTCTCACCGACGAGCGTCTTGGTGCGCACACGCAGGCGAGCGTCGCGGCGAACCGGTGCGTACTCGCCCTCGAGCTCGATCCGGACGACCACGCTTCCGCCCCGCTCGGCGACGGTGCGGACGATGCCCACGTTCACGCCCGCGATTCGGACGTCCGAGCCCGTCACGAGCGCGACCGCGTCCGGCAGGACCGCGTCGAAGCTGTAGGGCTCGGACAGGCGCAACTCGCCTCCGGCGAGGACGAACAGCCGTACGAAGATCGCGAGGCATGCGGCCGCAAAAACGGCCAGCCCTAATGCCTTCAAGCGGACGTCCGAGATCATGGCTCGTCGGTGCAGCTCGGGCTGCGTCGAAGATTGAGGTCCCGGTTCGCGCCGCCGGCGGCGTTCGTGCCCCAGACGGACTCCCCGCGCGGGTAGCTCCCGTAGGCGTCGTAGAACTTGAAAACCGAAGCCGTCCACTGGAAGAACTTGCCGACGGCGAACCGGCACGGAAGAAGAGCGGCGCTCATGCGGTCGAAGCGCGGCGCCTGCGGACGGAGCAGCTCGAAGGCGCTTTGCGTATCGACGGCCACCGGACGCAGGTCGGCCACCAGCGGTACCAGGCGCCGCACGGGGCCCTCGAGCGCCTCGAGTGCGGGGAGCGCGTCATCGCTGAACTCGTGGAGTGCGCGCATGCCGCCGGGCATCGCGGTCGCGACCCCTCCCAGTTCGCCCAGGGCCGGGTCCAGTTCGTTCTGAGCCGACCGGAGCGCCGTCATCGCCGAGCGCATACGGGTGAGCAGGGGCGGCAGCTCCTCGAGCGTGCGCGCCAGCGGCTGGTCCGCGGCGGCGAGCTCCCCGAGCGCGACGTGCCCCCCGCGAACCAGGACGGCAAGCCGCCGGTCGCGGCCGCCGAGCGCCTCCGTAAGACGGCGGAAGTTGTGAACGAGGCGCCGTGTCTGACGCTCGCGACGCGCGAGCACGTCGCTCAGCCTCTTGGCGGCCTTCAGGAACGGCACCGTTGACGCGAAAGAGGCGCGCAGCTGGTGTCCGCCGTCGGGCATGCCCTCGCCGAGGCCCTCGAGAAGGGCCGCCATTCGGGCGCGCTCCTCCGGCTGGAAGACGTCGAGAACGGCGCCGATATCCACCGGGGAGATCGTCCGTCCGGAGACCAGTAGCTCGTCCTGCCCAATCTCGCCCGCCGCAGGTGTGCCGCGCTCGATGACGTCGACGTACATGTCGTCGAGCGGGGTTGCCGGCCTCAGCCTCACCACTGCGTCGCGATAGAGCGGGGCGTGCCGTCCATCGAAGGAGAGGGAGAGCACGGCGCGCCCATTCTCGAGGCCGCTTCCGACGATCTTGCCCACGTTGACCCCGGCGATCCGGACGTGCTGGCGTCCCGGCACGACGCCCTTCACGTCGTCGAAGGCGACCCGCACCTGATAGGTGTCCTGCCACGGCCATTGGACCTCCTGGTTGCGGAGCACGATCCCGAGCGAGGCGATTCCGAGCACGGACAGGACCAACAGCGCCGCAAGGTTCCGGCGTGAGCGACGCAACTCCAGCTGGATACGGGCGAGGCGGTCCCCTGTCCTCCGGGCGGCGATCATCGCTGCCTCCCGGCGACGTCGAAGGAACCGAAGAGCCTTGTGAGCACGTCCTCGAGGGCGCTGCAGCGGAGCTTCTCGTCCGCGGTCGGATCGGAGAAGTAGCTCTGGCAGTGGAGACTGCCGCCGCTGCGCTCGCTGCCGGCGGTCTGGAAATGGAAGACATGCCCGTTCGCGTCGAACTGGGAGCCCGCGTTGCCGGCCGCGCTGAGCGCAGGACCGATCGCCTCGTAATTCCGGAGGCCGGTGTCGGCGTCGCGCTTCGCCAGGAACGGTGCGATCTCGTCGCGGGTGCGCACGACCGTCGGCGTCAGGTCGCGCATCAGCGGCACCCCCGAGCGCGCCGCGTCTCGCAGCGCGACAAGCGTGGGCCCAAGGTCGTCCAGGAGCGGCTCGGCGGCATCGAGAACGCGGCGCAGCCGTACCAGTGTGCGCGTGGCAGGCCCGGACGCTTCGGCCAACTCGCGCGTTCCCGGCCGCAGACGTGCAACGAGCGGGTCGAGCCGGTCGAGTGTCCCGCGCAGCCGTCGCATCGTCACCATCGCCTCCGATGCGGCCGCCGGGGTCCCCGCAACGGTCGCGCCGAGGTCGGCACGGCGCGCGGCGGTCGTCGCGAAAACCCGTGAACCGCCCTCCACGAGTCCGGCGAGCGCCGCCTCGTCGGCCGCGAGATCACGCGCCGTGCGCGCGGTGCCCGCAAGGAGTCGTCGCAGGTCGCCCGGGCGGTTTCCCTGGAGTGCCTCGACCGCGGGCGCCGCGCTGGCCACGACCGGAGGGAGCACGTCGATGGCCTGTCCGGCCCGGTCGCCCGAGAGCCCGCCGTGGAGCCCCCTGAGCGATGCGCGCAGCGCCCTGCGGGTATCCGGGCGGAGGGGATCAAGCAGGTCGTCGAACTCCACTTGCGCACCGGTGCGCTCCGCGGGTATCTCCGCGGTCCCGAGCGGCCCGGAGAGCGCGGTCCCCGGCTCGAGATCCACGAACATGTTGCCTCCAGCGAGCGTCCGCCAGCGCAGTCGCGCGCGCGCATCCCGGCGAGGCTCGATGTCCGCCTCATTCAGGCGCATGACGACAACCGCCTCGGAGGTCGTGCCATCGAGGAGCACGTCTTCGACCTGGCCGACCTCGACACCGTGCACGCGTACCGGGTCACCCGGCTTCGCCTGGTTCGCCGCGGCGAAGCGCGCCCGCAGGACCGTGCCCTCCTCGCCGGTGAACGGGAGGCCGGAGAACGCGAGCCAGACCCCGGTGGCGATCGTCGCGAGCAGTGCGACCCCCTGTCGCGCCCGCCGCGGCTCCGCCGCACCGGGCACCCGCTCATGCGGGGAGAGCCACTCGCGCGCCCTCATTCGCCCCACTCCCTGCCGGCCTCGCACGGCTCCGGGTACGGATTGGAGAAGGTCTGCGGGAGGCGTGCGTCGTCGCCCGCCCCACCGACCGCCTCGTGGCTCGAGATGATCAGCTCGCGGATGACGTTGAGGGGACCGATCTCGCCGCCGCCCGGTACGCCATATGCCAGGAGGCTGCTCCAGTTCGCGCCGAAGGCCTGCACGTCACACGGTCGCCGCCCGAGCTCGAGAAGCGGCGGACGCAGCGCCTCGAGGCCACGCTCCGCGCGGGGCAGCACGGGCTCGAGCGTCCGCAGGAGCTCGAGCGTGGGCGGGATGGCGGCGCGCGTTCGGGTGAGAAACTCGCGCGCGTCGCGCAGCGGCTCGTGTGAGCCTCGCAACAGCGCGGTCGTCGCCCGCAGCGCCGTGGGCGCGTGACGGAGCACACGCTCGGCCGATCCGGATGCGCCGGCACCGGCATGCAGCAGCCGCTCGGTTGCCGGCATGTGAGTCGTGATTGCCTCGAACGCCCCCGGCATGGCGCGCAGGGAAGCCCGGACGTCCGCTTCGCGCTCGGCGAACGGCGCGAGCGCCCGCGCCTGCGGCGAGAACCCGCGAGCGATGTCCTCGCGTGCGGGCTCCATTGCTCCGGCGAGATCGGCCGTCGCGCGTACGAGGCGCGTCGCGGCGCCGCGCCGGGCTACCACGGCGGCCGAGGCGCCGCGCACGTCCGCGGCCACCTCGGCACCTCGCCCCACGGTCTCCCCGAGCTCTTCACCGCGGCCGAGGAAACCGGCGCCGAACTCCCGTATCACGCCCTGCATCCGCCTGCGATGCGGCGCGTCGAGGGCGTCGAGGATCTCAGGCAGCTGCACGCTCGCCGACGTCTGGGCGTCCGGGATGGTCGCCCCCTCGGGGAGCGGGACGCCCCTGCGACCCGGAAGCAGCTCTAGGTACTGCTGGCCCAGCAGGCCACGGGGCCGCACTCGCAGCCGGGTGTCCGAGCGCAGCGGCTGCAGGTCGGGGTCGAGCTCGAGGTCGACGACGGCAAGCCCGTCTCGCGCGCGCAGGTTCCCGACACGGCCGACACGCCGCCCGGCGATGCGCACCTGCGCGTGTTTGGAGAGCGATGCCGCATCCGAGAACTCTCCGTGGAGGGTGTGCACGGAGCGCCCGGGGAGACCGTTCTGGGCGGTGAACCCCACCGCAAGCAGCCCCGCCGCCGCGGCCAGTCCCGTCAAGCCCAGGGCTGCGGTGGCCACCGGGCCCCTCCGGCTCCCGTCGCCACGGCGGCGCGTGCTCATGCGCCGAGCAGGAAGTCGAGGAGCGGCTCGATCTGCCCCTCGATCTGGTCGGGGATCTCCACCGGGATCGGCGCCCGGGGCCGCGTCCCTTGCCGCCGGCGCTCGGGCGCGCGCTCGCGCGGGCGAGCCGTCCGCTCGCTCGGGGCAGGTGGTGGCGCTTCCGCGCTGCGACGTCGCGCGCGCCGGGCGGGCTGGGACCCGGAGACGTAGCGGGTCACGAGCGCGCTGACCAGCTCAGGGGAGAGGATCGCCTGGTTGCGGAAGAGGTGGCCGAGGCCGTCCCGCACCTGGATCGCGCGGGTCCAGCCCTCCATGACCTGCAGGTAATGGTCGATCTCCCCGTCGAACACCTCGCTGACCGGATCCAGCGCGCGAGTGGTCCGAACCAGCGCGTCCGTGGTCGGGGTCAGCCGGGACACGACCGGGCCGCCCTCCCGCGCCAGCCGCCCGAGCTGCGGGGCGACAGCACGCGCCTCTCGTAGAGCCGGAGATGCCGCGCGCGCGAAACCTGGCAGCGCCTCTAGCGTGGCCTGGAGCGGCGGCGCGGCGCGACGCACCCGCACGAGGGCCGGGCGCAGCGCCACAGAGGCCTCCTCGAGCGCCGCGAGAGTCCGGCGCAGACGCGACACTGCGGACGGTGCCGCACGGACTGTGCGCGCGAGACCGGCGCGCTCGGCGGCAACGGCGTCGAGAGCGCCGGCGGCGCGGTCGACGAACCTGGAGAGGTCGGCGTCGCGACGGCCGACCGACGCCAGCACGCGGTCGCTGCGCGTGACGGCGCGGTCGAGCGCCGCGGTGTCGGCCGCCACGGCATCCACAAGCCGGGTCACCTCGTCGAACGCCGGCGGGAGCTCCTCCAGAAGCGACGCGAGTTCGTCGCCGCGGCCGCCGAGCGCCTTGCCGGCCTCTGAGATCAGGATGGCGAGCCTGCCCCGCGTCCGTGGGTCGAGGACGTTCAGCAGGTCGTCGAGCTCGACCGGGGTCGCCGTGCGCGAGATCGGGATGCGCGAGCCGCGCGGGAGTGGCCGGCGCAGGTCCCCGACCTGCAGCTCCACGTACTTCTCGCCGAGCAGGTTGGCGGGCCGGACCGCAGCACGCGCCCCCTCGCCGATTGGGGCGGCACCCTCGTCTATCCGGAGTTCCGCAAGCGCGGTGTCGCGCTCGGTCAGGCGCAGGTCCACGACCGTTCCGGCCGGGACGCCACCGATCCGCACGTCGGAGTTCTCGCGCAGCCCGGCCGCGTTCGACAGCTCCACCGAAAGCGGATAGCCGCCCCGGTACTCGAAGAGCCACCAGACCCCAGCGCCGAGCAGCCCGGTCAGCGCGAGGGCGAGCAAGGCGGCGGCGCCCGGCCTCACGGCGCAGCTCCTGGGCCGCCCTCGGCGGGCAGGGTCTCGGGGTCGTAGCGTGGGTCGGTGGAGCGCTCGGTGGCCCCGCACTCATCGACGTACCAGGGCTGGTTCGCCGCGAGCCCAGGCGGGCGCGGGAGCGCCATCTCGACCCCGGGGACGAGTGCCAGATATTCCGCGGAGGACATCTGGTTGCCGTTCCAGCTCGTGGGCGAAGCAGTCACGCGGATTCGACCGATGTGATCCAGGCGGTCGTGGTTCTTGCTCCAGCCGGTCCAGGTTCCGAAGAAGCCGGCGATCTCGGGCCCATAGGGACGGATGCAGCCGAGTGGCGCGACCAGCCCCTCGAGTGCGCCCGCGCTGCGCTCGGCGAAGGGCCGCCCATTCCGCAGGAGGCTCGTGATCTCCGGGGCGGCCGCCGCGCCCGTCTCGAGGGCCCGTCGCGCATCTGGCTCCATCGCACGCAGTCGGTGGAGCACCGAATCGGTCGCGCGCGCGAGCCGTGGAAGCGCCGCCGCTCCCGGTGAGAGGTCCCGCACGAAGGCGCGCAGCGCGCTGATGCTCCTCTCACTGCGGCCGAGCGTGTCGCGCGTCTCACGCAGGGCGCCGGGGAGCGCATCGAGCGACCGCTCGATGTCGCGATTCCGCGCCGCCATTTCCCCGAAGGTGGCATCCGCCCCCTCGATGAGCCGCTGCACCTGCGGCCGGCGGGCTCTCAGGGTGCGCGTGACTGCGCCGGTCTCGCGCACCAGCTCCCGAAGGGCTGCGGGATCGGAGCTGAATTCGCGCCAGAGATCCGCCACCGCGAAGAGTGCCCTGGGGGTGGTTCGTAGCGTCCGGGCGAGCATGCGCTGTCTCGACCGAAATGTCGCGGCGCTCTCGCGCATCCAGCCCTGGAAGTCAGCGCGCGCGGGCGCGTCGAAGGTTTGGAAGAACTCGTCGAACTCGACCGGCGCCCGTGCTCGGTCCCCGCTCAGGAGCGCGTTGTCCGGAAGCGGGGGGGCGCCGCCCGGTCCCGGTAGAAGCTCGACGTAGCGCACGGCGTCGCCGACGGTGGTACCGAAACGGAGCCGCGCGGCCGTCCCCCGCGGAAGCGGCCAGACGCTCTCGTCCTCCACACGCAGGCCGACGAGCGCGACGCCATCGTCCGCGCGCACCGACTCGATTGAGCCCACCTCGACGCCCGCCAGGCGCACCTGCAGGCCGGCGACGAGGTTCGAGGCGCTCGGGAGGGCCACCCGAAGCCTGCGCTCCTCCTCACGCAGGACCACGGCCGTGACGGTGAGCGCCACCAGGGTCAACGCGACGAGCGGTACGACCCGGGGGCTCATCCACCCACCGGATAACGCGGATCGAAGCCCCAGAACAGCATCGTCAGGGCACCTCCGATCATGTGGATCAGCACCAGGTTGAGAACCATCGAGCGCGCTGTGGCCGCGCCGACCCCGATGGGCCCGCCGCGGGCCCGGTAGCCGTAGTACATGCCGACGACAACGATCGTCGTCGCCATCGCCATCACCTTGATCAACGAGAAGAGCACGTCGCTCGGGCTCTGGAAGAACCAGTGCGCCCCCTCCCAACCCCCTTGCGAGACCTCGGCGATCTGCACCACGACGACGAGGTAATTGGCGAGGGTGTGCACGGCGAGGGAGGCGCAGAAGAGGAAGGGGACACAGAGCCAGGTGGCCGCGATGCGCGTGGCCACCACGAAGCGCATCGGATCGATGCCTAGGGACTCCATGGCGTCCAGCTCCTCGCTGATCCGCATGGAGCCAAGCTCGGCCACCAGTCCGCAGCCGACCTTGGCCGCAAAGACGTAGCCGAACATGTAGGGCACCATCTCCCGGACGCCGCAGATCGACGTGACGAGGCCGATGTAGCCGTTGGCGCCATACGCGCGCGTGAAGTAGCTGCCGAAGAGCGCGCACTCCCCGCCGATGACGAGCTGCATTCCGACGATCAGGAGCGCCGACCCGAAGATCAGGATCCCCGCCTGGCGCAGGATCTCCGCCGCGTAGCGGAAGCTCCCCGCGAGCGCCAGAAGGGCGCCGGCCGCGAAGGCTCCCAGCTGTCCTGCCTCCACGAGAAAGGCCCTGGCCGGATTGCCCCTGGGCGCCGCGACGGGGACCGGCACAACCTCGTCGAGCGGCTCCGTGCCGAGTCGTGCTGCCTCCATCAGCGCAGGTCGCCTGTCTGCGGGAACGCTGCAAGGAACGTCGACGTGAAGGCGAAGTTGAAGATCCAGATCCCGGCAAAGGCGATCACGACGGCCTCGTTCACCGAGCGTCCGACGCCCTCCGGCCCGCCCCTGGCCTGGAGGCCCTTGTAGCAGCAGACGATCGCGATGATGAAGCCGAACATGCTCGTCTTGAGTACGCTCGCGAGCAGCTCCGGGACGGTGAAGTTGTTGGAGAAGGTGGCGAAGTAGCCGGCCGCGGTCCCGTTGAAGAGAAGGACGTTCGCGGCGAGGCCGCTCAAGGCGCCGAAGAAGAGCGCCACGAACGTCATGAGGCTGGTTACGAAGCCGAGCGCCACGAAGCGGGGAACGACGAGCGTCCGCACCGGGTCGACCCCCAGCACGGCGAGCGCGTCGAGTTCCTCCCGTACCTTGCGGGCGCCCAGGTCGGCGCAGATCGCGGTGCCGGCGACGCCGGCGATCACCATCCCGTTGATCCACGGGGCGAACTCCCGCACCGACGCGGTCACGAACGAGGCTCCCATGCGGTCGACGCTGCCCACCAGCTGGGCGAACTGCCCGGCCTCCACCCCGGCGGCTCCGAACCCGAACGCGAGGATCGAGAGGATGACGGGTACGGTGCAGCGGCGCACGATCACCCACGCCTGGTCGACGGCATCGCGCCACCAGGGGAAGGGCGGGGCGGCGGCAGCCCGGACCGTGGCCGCGATGAGCGCCAGCATCCCGGCGACGGTCGCAAGCAGCGCGAACCAGCGGCGGTCGGCCAGCTCGCGCTCGGCCGGCTCCTCCTCGGCTGTTGGCGAGTGTGGAATTCCGGGGATCCACGCGCCTGCCGCCGGACCGCTCATCCCTGGCTCCCGGCAGCGCTCATCGCCTCGCCCTAGAGAATCGACGCCTTGGCGCCGCCGTCGATGACATATGCCGCGCCCGACACCATGGCCGCCCGGTCGCTGGCGAGCCACGCCGCGACACGCCCGACCTCCTCCGGCCGGCCGTATCGCCCTTGCACGGCCTCTACGACCGGGTCGAGGTCGACGCCGAGCAGCTCCGCAGCCGTGGCGCGCTGACCCTCGACCAGCGCCGTCTCGAAAAAGCCGGGACAGATCGCGTTGACCCGCACGCCCTGCGCGCGAAGCTCGAGGGCAGCGGTGCGGACCAGCGACACCACTCCGGCCTTGGCGGCCCCGTAGGCGCCGCCCCCCGGCGCCGCCGCAAACGCGAGGATCGACGCGATCGCCACGATCGCCCCCCCTCCGCTCCCGGCGATGGCGGGCCCGCCGTGGCGGATGGCGAGAAACGTGCCGTCGAGATTGAGGCTCGTGACCTCGCGCCAGCCGGCCAGGTCCAACGTCGCGAGCGGCGCGAGCTGGCCGATACCTGCGTTCGCCACGAGGATGTCGAGGCGACCGTCGGCTGCCACCGTATCCTCGACGAGCCGGCGGACCTGCCCCTCGTCGCGCGCGTCGCACCGGAAGGCTCGTGCGCCAGGGATCCCGGCAGCGGCCCCCTCGGCCGCCGCTTCGTCGATGTCCGATATGACGACGCGCGCGCCCCAGGCAGCCAATGCCTCGGAGGCCGCGAGACCCAGACCGCGAGCGCCGCCGGTCACGATCGCCACACGCCCGTCGAGATCGGTGCTCACAGCAGCCCCGCAGTCAGGCCATTGTCGACCGCCAGCGCGATCCCGTTGGTGAAGCCCGCCTCTTCCTCGTCCAGGAGATGAACGACGGCAGCGGCCACCTCCTCGGCAGTGGCAGGGCGACCCTGCTTGCGAGCGACGAAGTCGTCCCACGGCTCCGGCAGGAGCGGCGCGAGTGCCGGCTGGAGCCGGTCGAGCATCGCGGTCTGGACCAGCCCGGGGCAGACGGCGTTCACCCGGATGTTCGCGGGACGAAGCTCGAGCGCCGCCGTCTCGGTCAGGCGCAGGACAGCGGCCTTGCTGGCCGAGTACGCGCCGAAAAGCGGACCTCCGCCCAGGGCGGCGACCGAGGAGACGTTGACGATCGACCCGCCGCCCGCGGCGGCCAGCCGCGGTGCGGCCAGGCTCATGCCGTGCCAGACGCCCTTGACGTTCACGGCGAAGACGCGGTCGAAGGCCTCCTCGCTCAGCTCCCCGAGCGGCGCGAGGACCTCCACGCCTGCGTTGTTGACGAGCGCGTCCAGGCCGCCGAGCGAATCCTCCGTCGCAGCGAGGGCCGTTTCGAAGGCGGCCCGGTCGGAAACGTCGCAGTGGATCGCGGGCCCTCCTCCGGCCTCCTCGGCCACAGCCCGCGCAGCGTCCTCGTCGACATCGGACACGGCCACCCTCGCGCCGCGGGCCGCGAGCGCGACCGCGACCGCGCGCCCGATTCCGCCGCCGGCCCCGGTCACGTGGACGCGCCTCCCGTCAAGCACAGGCCACCACCGCTCTGGCGGTGATCGCCGCGTCGCCGTCCTGGCGGGACACTTTCATGGCGCACAGCGCGCGCCGCCCGTCCGGCCCCTCGTCCACCCGCTCGACTCGCCCATCGAGCGAAAGAACATCCCCCGGCCACACCTGACCGGTGAAGCGAACCCCGAACGCCCGCACGTTTGCCTGACCGACCCAGCCGGCTAGATGCTGCGCGAGCATCCCCGCGTGCATCAAGCCCATGGCGAACACGCTCGGCACCCCCGCTGCCCGGGCGAACTCTTCGTCGTGATGGATCGGGTTGAAGTCCCCGCCGGCACCGGCGTACCGCACGATGTCGGTGCGCGTGATCGGGCCGAGCCGCACCGTAGGCGCCTCGTCGCCGACCGAGAGGGTGGGCACGTTCACTTGGCGCTCCGCTCGATGAGCGTGTCCCGCTGCCGCACAACCGCCTGCCCGTGCTGGTTCGTGAACTCGGTCTCCCACGTGAGAAGCGTCATCGCGCCGCCGCGGCGTCCCTCTCGTGTCGTGACGTCCACGACCCGCCGCCGCCCTGTCAGCTCGTCGCCGACGTGCACGGGCGCCAGGTACTCCCATTCGGTCTCGCCGTGCAGCAGACGGGCGAGGTCGAGGCCGAGCTCGATCGCGAGCTGGTCCTCGGCGCGGTCGCGCCAGTGCGTGGCCACCACCGTCGCCGTGAGAGGAGCAGGGATGCCGTCGTGGCCCGCGGCCCTCGCCGCGGATTCGTCACGGTAAACGGGGTCGTCGTCCCCGAGGGCCCGGGCGAGCTCGGCGACCTTACCCCGCTCGATCGGGAAGCTGACGACGTCAAGCTCCTTGCCGACGAGTGACTGGTCGACGGCGGCCGTCGCGCCGGCATTCACGCCGGAGCTCCGTCGGCCATGCGGTAGAGGGTGACGACCGCGGCGCCGCCCAGTCCGATGTTGTGCTGGAGCGCGACCTTTGCCCCGTCCACCTGCCGCGGCCCAGCTTCGCCGCGCAGCTGCCAGCTGAGCTCACTGCACTGGGCGAGCCCTGTCGCGCCGAGCGGATGGCCCTTCGAGATCAGACCGCCTGACGGGTTGACCACGCAGCGGCCGCCGAAGGTCGTGGCGCCCTCGTCGACGAGCCGGCCGCCCTCGCCTTCCTCGCAGAGGCCCAGGGCCTCGTAGGTGATCAGCTCGTTGCAGGAGAAACAGTCGTGCAGCTCGATCACGTCGACGTCTTCGGGCCCGAGCTGCGCCTGCTCGTAGGCGTCGCGCGCCGCCTGGGCGCTCATCGGCGCGCCAACGATGCTGATCGCGCTGCGGTCGTCGAAGGTGCTGTCGGTGTCGGTGGCCATCGCCTGGCCCACGATCTCGACCGCCTGCTCCCAGAGGTCGTGCCGATCGACGAAGGCCTCCCCACACACGACAGCCGCCGCGGCGCCATCGGAGGTCGGCGAGCACTGGAGCTTTGTGAGTGGCTCGTGGATCATGCGTGCGCCGAGAATGTCTTCGAGCGCGTACACGTCCTGGAACTGCGCGTACGGGTTGTTGGCCGAATGGCGGTGGTTCTTCTCGCCGATGCGCGCGAACTGCTCCGCGGTCGTTCCGTAGCGCTGCATGTGCTCGCGTCCGGCGTTGCCGAACATCTGCGGCGCGAAGGGCGCGTCGGCGATCTCGAACAGCTCGCCCATCCCCGCGACGTGCTTGTCGAACGGCGAGGTGCGGTCCTCCCACATCATCCGCAACGAGCCGCGCTCCATCTTCTCGAACCCGAGCGCAAGGACGCATCCGGCCATCCCACCAGCGACAAGATGACGCGCCAGGTAGAGGGCGGTCGATCCGGTCGAGCAGTTGTTGTTCACGTTGACGACCGGAATCCCGGTGAGCCCGAGCTCGTAGACCGCGCGCTGGCCGGAGGTCGAGTCGCCGTAGACGTATCCGGCGATGGCCTGCTCCACCTCCGAATATGGGATGCCGGCATCGTCGAGCGCCTTGGTCCCGGCCTCTCGCACCATGTCCGGGTAGTCCCAGTCGCGGCTCCCGGGCTTCTCGAACTTCGTCATTCCCACGCCGACGATGAAGGCGCGTCCCGGCATATGGTCTCCTCTCCTGGCCGTGTTGGTCACTGGTACAGCGCCTCGATCTCGACGGCGTACTTCTCGGCGATCGCCCTGCGCTTCAGCTTCATCGTTGGCGTCAGCTCGTCGCCATCCGGCATCCAGTCGATGGGCAGCAGCGTGAAGCGCTTCACCTGCTCCACGCGCGAGAGACGCGAATTCGCCTCCTCGACGGCCGCCGCGACCGCGGCGCGGACGTCTGAGTCTCGCGCGAGGGCCGCCGCCGAGCCGTCCTCTAGCCCGCGCTCGGCGGCCCACGCTGCGCAGGCGTCGGGGTCGAGTACCAGCAGCGCGACGATGTAAGGGCGACGGTCGCCGATCGTGCACGCCTGGCCGATCAGCGGGCTCGAGCTCTTCAGCGCATTCTCGATATTCGCCGGCGACATGTTCTTGCCGGCCGAGTTGATGATCAGCTCCTTCTTGCGGTCGACGATCGACACGTAGCCGTCGTCGTCGATCCGCGCGATGTCGCCGGTATGCAGCCAACCGTCCGCGTCCAGCGCCTCGGCCGTGCGCTCCGGATCCGATCGGTACCCGCGCATCACGTTCGGACCCCGGACGAGCAGCTCACCGTCGTCCGCGAGGCGCAGCTCGAGTCCGGGGATTGCCACGCCGACGGTCCCGATGCGCGTGTCCTCCAGCGGGTTGATCGTCCCCAGGCAGGAGATCTCCGACATCCCCCACACCTCGCTGATCGGGATCCCGATGGCCGCGAAGAACTCGAGCGTGGAAGCAGAGATCGGCGCTGCGCCCGAACCGACCCAGTCGGCGTCGTCGAGGCCGAGGCGCGCGCGCAGCGGCGCGAACAGCTGTGCGTCTGCCGCATCCCACGCGGCCTGGAGGCCTGGATCGACGCTCTCGCCCGCACGCTGCGCCTCGCACATTCGCCCCCCAACCTCGAGCGCCTCGAGGCCAGCCTTGCGCCGGTCCGGGTCGGCAGGGCTCGTGAGCTGAGCGAGCAGGGCGGCATGCAGCTTCTCCCAGATCCGCGGGACGCCCGCGAAGATCGTCGGGCGGACCTCCGGGAGCGCCGCGACGAGCTGCCGCGGATCGGCCACCGAAGTGACCGTCGCGCCGCTCACCAGCGAGCAGTAGTGGGAGGCGAAGCGATCGGCCATATGGGCGAGGGGCAGGTACGAGACGACGCGTCCTCCGCCGCGCAGCGGCATCAGGTGCCGCGCCGAGCGCCACTCCCACATCAGGTTGCCGTGCGTGATCTCGACACCCTTCGGCGGCCCGGTCGTGCCGGACGTATAGATCAGCGTCGCCAGGTCATCGGGGGCGACCGAGCGCCAAGCGGCCTCGAAGTCGAAGCCCGGCGCGGTGAGCGACTCAAGCTCCGCCAGCGTCCTGGCGCCATCCGCCTCGCCGTCGACGAGCACGATCTGGTCGAGTCCGGGGACGGCAGCTCGGATGCGGTCCACGAACTGCGCCTCCGTCACCACGACCCGCGGGCGTGCATTGCCGAACAGGTACGCGATCTGTTCGGACGCCGATGTGTTGTAGATCGAAAACGGGGTGGCACCCAGATGGAGCGCCGCGGTGTCGACCAGGTGGAACTCGGGCCGGTTGGACATCATCAGCGCGACGGTGTCGCCACGCCGGACGCCGAGGGCGTCGAGACCGCGAGCGATGCTCTCGACGCGGCTCGCGTACTGGCGCCAGCTCAGCTCGACACCGCCCCCGGCGGCGCGGAGCGCGGGCGTGTCGCCCCCGGCCGCGGCAGAAAGCTGGAAGGCCTCGCAGAGGGTCGCCGCGTCGATGCCCGGAGGCGGATCGAAAGTGGAGCGGCGGCTGCTCGTGTCCTGCCTGGTCATGGTCATCGGGGCAGCTCCCGTCCGAGCCAGCCCTCGTAGAACCCGGTGATGTCCGGCAGGTACTCGTGCACCACGGGATGGCCCGGCGGTACGGCCTCTACCTCGAGCAGGTGACCGCTGAGCGGGCAGTGGAACTCCCGCAGCTCCATCCACTCGGGGTCCGGATGTGCCATCGCGGGATACAACTCCCGCATCGACTCGGTCGTGTCGCGCACGCGCAGCGCGGCGTGCATCTTCCAGTTCTCGTCCCAGCGGCACAGGTCGGCGCCGGCGTCCGTCCGGATGACCAGCTCGCCGTCCTGACGTTGGCGGACGATGTTCAGTCCCTCGCCAAACGGCAGGACGATCGGGTCGTCGTAATGCACCCGCTCCTGCAGGACCGCCACCCACTTGTCGAAGCGGTCCAGATCCTTGGGGCCGCTCTGTATCGCCTTCACCTGCCGGCGGCCGAGGCGCTCGTCGAGCAGGTCGCCAAGGGTCTCGGCAGTGACGCCGCCGGAATGGGCCGGGCCCGGCTGTGCGGCGTCTCCAGGGGGCTGGTGTGCTCGCGCGCCTGCCAGGTACTCCGCGCACGCCTCCGCCGGCGTGACCTTCCCGGGCACGCTGGCGGGCGCCCTCACCGTCGGGGTGAGGATGTCGAACTCGAAATCCTCGGGCAGATCCCAGAACCCGCGAAACTCCGCCGCCCAGCGCGGCGACAGCCTCATCGACTCGGCGTACATCACCCTCACCGCGTCGATCAGATCCTGGGCGAGCACGCGTTCGCGCTGCTCTGCCCACCAGTCGGAGACCGACCGGACCGATTCGAGACGCCGTCGCCTCACCGCGTCGCGATCGGAGATCCCGTAGACGGACTCGCTGAAGCGCGGCAGCAGATGTCCCTCGTCGAGGTCCCGCTGAACCGCCTCAACCGAGCGAAGCAGCGGGTCGCCGATCCCGCCCGCGCCCTTCATGACGGACACGTACACGTCGCCCGTCCGCACGGCACGGAGCATCGTGAGCGCGTCCTGCCGATGGACGCGGTCACCCTCTATCTCGAGGAATTCCGGAGCTTCGAAGTCACCGTCGCGTACGGGGTACGCCTCACCACGCCCCGCCCGGTCGAGCAGGTCGGCGCCATAGATGGTGTGCACGTAACTCGTGGCCGCGGGGTATCCGCCGAACAGTCCCGGCGACGAGAAGACGGCTCCCGTCAGGATGTTCTGCAGCTCGTAGTTCTCCGTTCCCCAGACCAGGTATGCCGATTCGAAGCTCGAGCCGCCGCGGTGGCGCCCGAGTCCCCCGGTGTTCGGCTTGACTCGCCTGCCCAGGTAGAGAAGGGGCGCCATCAACTCCCACATCTCCGCGTCGCCCATGTCCCCCTCCGGGTTGAACGGGGCTGCTCCGTAGTCGAGCCCGTCGAGCACGTACTTCGCCCCCTGCCCCTGGGCGCCGACCTCGAAGTGCATGAAGCCGGACATCTGCCCGTACTGGTCGATGCCGCCGCCCTGCATCACATTGCCGGGCGTCGAGAAGCTGCCCACGACCTCCTCGATGAACCCGCGGGACTGGAGTGCGCGCGCGAGCGACCGGGGATAACCGGAATAGGCCGGGAAGAGGATGCCCCAGGCCCCGGAAGTCGAGCACTCGTCCTTGTCGAGGTTTGCCCAGGTGCCTTCGGGGGCCACAACCGTTGTCGCGAAATGGGCCCCGTCATTCACCTTGTCGTCGAAGATGAGCGTCTGGGTGAACTGGATCCACATCAGGCCAGTGACTCCCGAGGGGGTTGCGTTCATCGAGTGCCAACCCCAGGCCGAGCTGCCGTCGAAATCGACCGTGAAGTGACCGTCCTCGCCGATGCGAGCCTCGTAAGCCCCGTGCATGAGGAAGTCCCGGCGAGCCCGAGCCGGGAGGGTCTCCTTGTCGGCGAACGTCACGTCGAGGAATCCCGGTGAGCGGTAGCGGCCGGGCACCGTCATCGCCCGAACGCGAGCCTTGAAGCCCCGCCTGCCGTCCTCGATCGCCTCGCGCATGAAAGTCTTCACGCGTCCGACGCCCTCGTCGAGGATCAGCCGCTCGACCGTGTCCCGGATCATGTGGCAGCCCGCGAGGCGGGTGCGCTCGTCGAGGATGTACGACTTCGGCGAGCGGCTCATCAGCTCGCAGCGCTTCCAGTGCCACGCGGCGATCGTGTCCTCCTCGCCGATCTTCGTACAGGTGAGGTCGATCCCATCCTCGTAGCGCGTGGTCGGCCCCACCGGCGCGCCACCGGGTGTGGCAGCCCCGATGTCCATCACATGGCAGACGCCGCCCGCCCATGCGATCAGCTCGTCCTCCCAGAAGATCGGGACGAAGGTCTGGACGTCGGCGTTGTGCACCCCCCCGATGGTCGGCTGGTTGTTGGCGAAGATGTCGCCGGGCCGGATGCGGGGGTTGTCCTCCCAGCCGTTGCGGACCATGTACTTGATCGCGCTCGACATGGTGTGGACGTGCACGATGATCCCGGTCGACAGGGCGACCGAGTCGCCCTCCGGTGTGTAGAGCGCGAAGCACAGCTCTCCGAGCTCCCGCACGATCGGTGACGCGGAGATGTTGAGCGCCGTCTCGCGCGCGGATACGAGCCCGCCGCGAACGCGACTGAAGATCTTCTCGTAGCCGATCGGATCGCACTCCTTGAGCTCGAGCCGGTCGAGGCCGGCGTAGAAGCCGGTTTCCGCGAAGCGCCGCTCGGAGTCGGCGAGCATCTTCTGGAGGGTGAGCCCGCTCCAGCCGATGCCGTGGCGTTCCCGCTCCCCTCCCCTGACTACATCGATCGTGGCCACGGACCCTCCAGTCAGCGTGTCTCGAGGTGGAATATCTGGTGGCGGTCGAGCCAGGCTTGACGCCCCGGGGGGATGGCAAACGTGGTGGCCGGGGCCTCGATCACGGCAGGGCCCTGGATTGCGTGTCCCGGTAGCACCTGGTCCATTTCGTAGACGTCGGTCCACACGAAACCGTCGCGCCACCAGACCTCGCGGCCGCCCTTGAGCGGCGGCGTGCCCGGCACTTCGTCGAATGTCGGCAGCCGCGGCTTCTCGACATCGACCGAACCGCGCACGATCGCCTGGGTGACCAGGTAGCCCAGCTCGGGCGAGGGTGCAGAGCGCGCGTAGGTGCTCCGGTAGGCGGCGTTGAACGCCGAGATCAGAGCCTCGAGATTCTCCTGTGTCTGCAGGGTCGAGACAGGGGAGTCGAGTTCGATGTCGATCAGCTGTCCGTAGTACTGCATGCGCACCGCGTGGGTGAAGCGAAGGTCGTCCTCGCCGAAGCCGGACTTCGCGAACTCGGCGGCCACGCTTTCGCGCAACGCGGCCCAGGTGGC
The DNA here is from genome assembly GCA_035553855.1 of Thermoleophilaceae bacterium. Taxonomy (GTDB): domain Bacteria; phylum Actinomycetota; class Thermoleophilia; order Solirubrobacterales; family Thermoleophilaceae; genus JBBDYQ01. Next base: position 40,010 of record DATMJO010000047.1, read on the forward strand.
CTCGATCAGCCCCGCCATGGCCACACGCTGCTCGGGGGGATGGACCGGGAGTAGCGGCAGATCGACCGTGCGGTCGAGGCGCAGCTCGAAGTCGGCACACGCGCAGCCGAAGGCCGAGAAGCCGGCTGCCCACGCCGGCACGAGCACCTCCGCATAGGGAACGCCCTCGGTGTAGCCCGCGACGTGGAGCGGGCCGCCACCGCCGTAGCAGAGCAGGGTGTAGTCGACGGGCGAATATCCCTTGCCCAGCACGCGGCCGGTTGCCTCGTTGCGCAGGCTCGACTCGAACAGCTCCAGGATCCCCGCGGCCGCGGCCTCGACTCCCAGGTTGAGCGGCTCGGCCAGCTGGCGGGCGACCTCGCGCCGCGCCCGCTCGACATCGAGGTCGATGTCTCCGCCGAGGAAGTAGTCCGGGTTCAGCCGGCCGAGGATCAGGTTGAGGTCGGTGACCGTAACGGTGTCGACGCCGCCTTCGGGCCAGCACACGCCGATCCTCGCGCCCGCGGAGTCCGGGCTGACCTCGGGACGCCGCGCGAACGGATCGAACCGGACGTACGAGCCGGTGCCCGCTCCCACCGAGTCGATCAGCACGTTGGGCGAGCTGAGGAGGAAGCGCGCCACGTCAGGCGTGGCGTCGAGCTCGTGGCGTCCGTCGGTGATCAGGCCGATGTCGAAGCTCGTGCCGCCGATGTCGGTGCAGATGACGTTGCGCGCCCCGAGTCGCTCCGCGAGCCAGCCGGCGCCGATCACGCCACCGATCGGGCCCGAGACGAGGGTCGTCGCAAGCTGCTTGGAGTCGATCGACACCGTGCCGCCGTGAGCGGCCATGACCCGGAGTTCGAAGCCGGCGCCGTAGGCCGCGGTGCGTTCGCGCACCCGCCTGAGCGTGGCCCGGGAGGGCTCCGCGGCGTAGGCCTCGATCACGGTGGAGTTCAGCCGCGGGAACTCGCGTCGGGACGGGTAGAACTCGGAGGACAGGAAGACGGGTAGGTCGCCGTTCAGTCCGCGCGCAGCCTTCTCCTCAGCGAGGATCTCGCCGACGCGGAGCTCGTGGGCGGGATTGCGGTAGGCGTAGAGGAGGCAGACGCAGATCGCGTCGACACCTGCATCGAGCAGCTGCTGGGCGGCCTCCCGCGCCTCGCCCTCGCGCAGCGGGAGCGCCTCGGCTCCCATGAGGTCGATGCGTCCCCGCACGCCCAGCACCTGGTTTCGGGGGACGAGCGGTTCGTTGTGGTGGTGCGTGGCTACGTGGAGGCGGTCGGCGTATGAATAGCCCAGGTAGGTCTGGATGCCGCGCTCCATCTGCAGGATGTCCTCGTGGCCTGCGGTCACGATCACGCCGACGTTGAGCCCGCTGCGCGTGAGCAGGCGGTTGAGCATCGCTGTGCCGCTGAAAACACCCGAGACGATCTGCGGGAATGCCTGAGCGGGAGTCGTGTCCCATTGGCGCAGGGCATCGACCGCCGAGCTGAGCAGGCCCTCGGCCTCATCCTCTGGGGTCGACTGCGCCTTGCCGACTACGAACTCGCCGGTCTCGTCGACGATGAAGGTGTCCGTCATCGTGCCGCCCGCGTCGACCGCGAGCACGCGCGGCGTGCGCTGCGCTCCTGGCATTCCCGCTCCCCTGGCGTCCTGCGCGCCTTCTGGCGTCGCCTGGCGACCGTAGCCACGGCCGGCGGGGCCGCACTTGGACGGGGAGTCCAGAGTTGAGAGCCCGGCTTGTGCGGGCGCCCAGCGTAGGTCAGGCCGCGGCGGGCAGCGTCCGCTCGCCCAATGTGTGCACGAGCAGGAGCGCGATCTCCAGCCGCAAACGCTCCTCCTGAACCGGCCGGCCGAGCAGCCGCTCGGCCCGCTGGAGACGGTAAAGCACGGTGTTCTTGTGTGTGAACAGGCGCTCGGAGGCGCGGCGCGCGTTGCCGCCCTCCTCCAGAAAGACCCGCACCGTCTCCCGCAGCCGCTCGGCACTCGCGTCGCGCGCGGCCAGTCCTTGCAGCTCGCGAGCGATGAACTGGCGTACCTCGGCGTCGTCGTGCGACATGAGTGCGACCGCCTCGACGCGCGGATACGCGACGAGGCGCGCCGAATCGGACGCCTGCACGGCCACCCGCTGCGCCCGCAGCGCCTCCTCGTTGCTGCGCCGGAAGCCTTCGACGCCAGACGCCGAATAGCCGCAGGCGAGCTGGATCTCCGGATCACCGAGCTTCTCCGCCGCAGCCTCGAGCGCCGAGAGCTCGGGCGGCCCACCGGTCGCGATCCACGACCAGACGGATGTCGTCCCGATGGGAAGGGTGAGCGCCCGTGCGGCTCCGCAGCTGCGGGCGACCTCGTGAACCGCTGCCTCGAGGCGGCTTACGAGCCGGTCGGGCTCGTCCGGGTGGGCCGCCCACACGATGAGTGCGGTCTGCTCGGCACGCAGCTCGTGACTCAGGGTGCGGCTCGCGGCATCCACATCCACGGCCTCGCCACGCAGGATGCGTTGCACCAGGTCCGTGCGCCTGGCGACGGCGCGCCGCAGCCATTGCTCACGCTCGCGCTCGTACTCGATGACCACGTGGCTGACGACGCGGTCGAGATAGCTGAAAAGGTCGTCGCTCGAGATTCGCAGGGCGGCGACGAACTCGTCGTGATCCTCGACGAGCTCTGTCAGAACCCCGAGCCATTCCCGCCAGAAGAGCGCCTGGCCAACCCGGTAGGAGGAGATCAGGCGCTCGAGCGGCATCCGGCGGCGCACCAACCCGCGGGCGAAACCGACCACTTCCGGCGCGATCCGCACATCGCTCGCGCTCGCCTCTCCGTTGTAGACCGAGAGCATCGCGACCACGTTGCCGCGCGCGCTCTCCGCTGTCTCGCGACGAAGGTCGTCGTCCTCACCGAACTCCGGAATGGCTGCCAGCAACTCGCTGACGAGTCGCTCCACCATCTCGTCCACCTGACCCTCGATGTGAGCGGCACAGGCGGCGATAGTCTGCTCGGCCACAGCCATGCGCTGAGCCTATCCGCGGCCCTCGCGGCCGCGGCGCAGTGGGCGCCCAAAGGGCAGGGCGGACCTTGGGCGCATGCACAGGCGCCTGGCGGATAGGGCATATACCGTCCGGGCCCGTGAAGCCGGTGACCACCGAGGACCACGGGGCGGCACGCCACGTGGTGATGAGCCGGCCAGATCGCCGGAACGCGCTCGATGGGATGCTCGTGCAAGCGCTGGCGATGGAGCTGCGCCTTGCAGCCGACGAGCCGGAAATCGAGTGCGTGGTGCTGCGCGGGAAGGGACCGTCGTTCTGCGCCGGGATCGACATTTCCACGCTGCGCGAGCTCGCCGACGGCTCGCGGCTTCGAGCTGTCCGTGCCGACTTCGTAGCCGTCGCCGACCTGCTCGAGCAGATGCCGAAGCCGACGGTGGCACAAATCCAAGGCTGGTGCGTGGGCGCCGGCTTCGAGCTGGCGCTGGCCTGCGATCTGCGGGTCGTCAGCGCCGATGCGGTGCTCGGCCTGCCGGAGACGCGCATTGGCGCAGTACCCGACGTGGGCGGGCTCGCCCGCCTCGGGGCGCTGGTGGGTGCGGGCCGAGCCAAGGAGCTGGTGTTGACCAGCGCACTCGTGGACGGCGAACGCGCCGCCCGGCTCGGGATCGCCAACCGGGTGTCGCCGACCCGGGAGGAACTCGACGCTGCGACCGCCACGCTGGTCGACGAGGTCTTGACCTGCTCTGCCCTGGCTAACGGACTCGCCAAGCGAGTGATCGACGCCGCCACCAAGCCGGCGCTCGCGGCAACGCTCGAGCAGGAGCTGACCGCGCAGCTCGTCTGCATCGAGAGCGACCGCTTTCGGGCCGGCGTGGATGCGTTCGACGCCTACCTCAATTCGGGTGTCCGCGGCGTGCCGGGCCCAAGCGGCACGCGGGACGGGCCGCTCGGCTAGTCCGAGCAGCCGGCGCGTATGTCACCGCAGGCGACCCTCGCGCCAGTCGCCGGATCGGTCACCGAGTAGGCCGAGCGGTAGTAGAACGAGACCGCGTCCCTCACCGGCATCCCGGCGATCCGGTAGGGCACGTTGCCCGCCAGCGGGTCGAGCGGGCTCGCGGTCGCCGCGGCCACGCTGTAGTCGCCCGCACCGATGGACGTCGAGTCGGCGCCCGCGTCGAAGGCCGTCGCCGTGATCCGGTCGAACGCGGTCGGGTCGCCCTTGAGGTAGCGGTCGAACCAGGCGACCGTGTAGTGCGAGGCGAAGCGCTCGCCGAGCCGGCTCGCGGGCAGCACGACCGGGATGTAGGTGTACTCGAGGTGCGTGGCGCCGCGCAGGACGATCTCGGCCGTGTCGACGCCGTCGTCGGCCAGGGCCCGGAAGCCGCTCTTCTTGGCCTCCGGGTTCGGCGGGGTCTCCGTCGGCTGCGTCCAGAACCCGTAGTCGTTGGAGATGCCGAGCGCGGGCGCGTTGCGGGTCGAGCCGGACTGGTTCTCGGGCGCGATCGTCGCGCCGCTGCAGGTCGAGGGGGCGCTCAGGTTGTCCCAGGCGACGATCGCCTTGACGCGCTTGTCGCACTGGCCGACCTGGCTCACCGCGCCCGCCCCGAGCGAGTGCCCGGCGAGGCCGACCCGGGCGGCGTCGATCTTCGCGCGCTGGGGGTTCGCCGGGCTCAGGAAGAAGCTCAGCGAGTCCTCGGCCCCCTGGTAGAAGTTGTAGCTCTGCTGGTAGGGCACGCCGCTGCACGCGCCCGGGCAGTCGCTTCCGAAGGCGTCGGAGTCGCCCTGGCCCTGGACGTCGTAGGTCATCACGACGTAGCCGTTCGAGGCCAGGTCCTGCGCGGCCCAGAAGTAGAGGTGCTGGTAGCCCTGGACCGAGCCGTTGGTGATCACGACGCCCGGGTAGCCCGAGGCCGGCTTCTGCACGCTCGCCGGCGGCGTGAAGACGTAGCCGCGCAGCGTCGACCCGTTCTGCGCCGCGAAGGCGACGCGCGTCACGCTCCCGCGTCCCGCCTCCGTCCAGCGCCGGATGGTGCGGAAGGGGTCGGCCGCGCGCGAGCCCGGGATGAGCGTCGTGATGCCGCCGCGGGGATGCGTCGGGTCCTGGGCCTGCTCGGCGAGCGCCTCCAGGTGAAGCTCGGGAAAGGCGGTGTGGTGCGCGTAGCCGTAGGCCGGGCTTGCGAGCTGGTCGCGGTTTCGCAGCGCGGCGCAGGCCTGGTTCTTCGCGTCGCGCTCACGCCAGGCGTTCGTGCCGGGCGCGGGGTCGCCGGCAGGGGCGTAGCAGTCCTCGTTCGGGAACGGGACGGGCGCGATCTGCGCGCTCGCGGGCGCCACGAACGCCAGCGCGAGAACCGATGCGGTGAACAGGTACCTGCGCATGCGAGCTTCCCCCTTGCCGAGTGCGCGCCCCCTACGGGCGCGACGGGACGATATCGGGACAATCAATCCCGCATGTACCAAAAAGGTATCGATGGCCGGCCCCAGAGCGGCTTCGAGCGGTAGAGGCGGCGCTGCACGGCGTGCCGCCTGAGCGCGCCGCTTAGTGGGTCGAGCGCCCCGCCGGCAGCGCCCGGTCAGGAGGTCACGGCATGCGCCTGCTAGGGGTCCCTGAGTGAGCCTCGCCGGGGCACCTCGTAGTGCGCCATGCACAGGATCTCGCGGTCGCCGAGCCTCCAGCTCTCCTCCGTCGGATGGAGGTAGAACAGCGCCGGTCCCCCGCGGCGGGCGGGGGCGAGTTCCAGAAGCCTCTCCCCGCAGCGCTCCTCCGCCTCCGCGAGCACGCGCTCGAGCTCGAAGCGGGCGCCCGCGACCGTAACGGTGTCGATCACCTCCGCCTCGTGGGGCTGCCGGCACGGCACGCGGGCGACAGCGCGCAGCTCGGTGCCGTCGCCGAGCCCGCTCACGCAGTCCCCCACCGAGACCTCGAAGATCCCGACCGGCTCCCGGGCTGGCACGCTGCCGCGCTCCTGGTTGCTGGTGGCGCCGACGGCGACCGCCACCGAGAACACGACGACCGCCGCGCCACCGACGACGAGGGCCGCGGTCGCAGGCCGGCCGCCGCGGCGCTCCTCGTGCTCGCGGAGGCGGTCCACGTCGGCGCTCACGGCGCCGAGCTCCTCGGCGCGTGCCGCCATGCGGGTGCTGACCGAGCGCACGAACAGCAGGGCGAGGACGCTCGTCACGATGTCGAGGACCCCTAGCGCGAGATCCAGGCTGACCGAGCTTCGCTCCTCCGCGAGCGTTTCGGCGTCGAGCCCCGTGCGGAAGCTCAGGTTCGCGAGGAAGCCGGTGATCAGCCAGGCGGCCCACCACAGGTGGACGAGCGGCGGGAGCGGTCGCGTCGTCCAGAGCGGGTCGTTGACGCGCCCCTGCGGCTCGGTTCCCCGCCAGAGGTCGTTCGCGACCTGCTTGGGCCGGAAGAGGTTGAGGATCGGGACGAACCAGGCGCCGACCGCCCACCCGGTGCCGAAGCGCAGCTCGGGGGCCCCGAGTGCCGGGAGGTTCCGGTAGGCACGGTGGAACCACCTGAGCCACAGCACGGTCGTGACCGCGTAGGTGAGGAGCAGCGCGACGGCGCCTGCCAGCAGGCGGGAGTCGCTTGCAGCGAGCGCGTCACCGCCGGCGAAGCTCTCCTCGTCGAGGACCGCGAGATGGATCGCCTGCAGCAGCGTGTACAGGACATAGACCACGATCCCCGCGACGAGCCACCACCGCAACACCTGCGCCCGCGTCGCGA